>DNPP01000153.1:8612-12870 GCA_003501365.1 Bacillota bacterium | reverse complement strand
GCTAAACGAACTGCTTGATTGGCTACATTAATTTGTTGCTCTAATTTTTTGGTTCCGTTCCGCGATGTTCCCAAAAAGCCATAACGGAAAATAGCCAATAAAACCATACTACCTGCGACAATAGTCACCAAAGGAGCAGCTATACCATAGAAAGAATTAAAAACCGGATATTTTGTGCCGAGCGGTAAAAGTGAAGTAGCCATCGTATAGGCATTCAGTACATTGCTTCGTCCGAGACAAAATAATAAAATAAAAAAAATGGCTAGAAGCAGACTTCCTGTTCCAACACATAATGCTTGTACTCGTTTTTGAAGAATGTTTGAATTTGCAAAAACCATAAAAATTCTGCGTACTGACCAAAAGAGCATAATGATGATTAAACCCAGGGCAATTCCATCTTTAATATAAAGCTGTTGTTCATAGCGGGCATGTTCGATTGAATTGCCCAGTAATGTTGTGCCTTTGATGTACAGGCTAAAAAGATATTGAGGATCATAACTTTTGATTAAATAGATGTCAATCACTGATAATATTCCAATCAGTGCTATATCGGAGATTTTCCAATACTGAAACGAATAAGAATACGCAAACCCGGCCAATGCTGTTCCGAATCCAATGGCAGACCACAACCGAAAGCGCATAAAATCATATAACGATAAATTTCCTACTATCCGCCAAGCCCAGCCGGGTTGATCGAGCGGTAAAGCAAGAATTACATTGAATTCATAATTTCCGAAACGTGGAATTAAGCCGGCGAGTCCAATAATACAACATCCAAACGTAATAAGAATAAAGCCCAACCAGATGGCGGGATATCCTCGGAAGACACGAACCATAACAAATAAAGCAAATATTAGGAAGACCATCGCTACGAACAACAAACCGACTCCTCCTTTTACGCTTATGCATGAAAACTCACTTATCAATATCTTTATGCCAAATATTTTCAACATTCTTCCTTGATTTTTGAATAGTTCTTTACAAAAAATTCAAATCCTTTGCCTGTCATGAAATCAAAATAAATTTCAACAATAAATTAAGACCCGCTGAAAAAGGGGCCTTAATTTAGCACATGGTCGGAGGAAAGTTCCTACCACAAACTGCCTTTTTGACACCGATGTCATTTATGATAAATATACTTCCTTCACAGTTTATTATAGCCGCCTAATCTATTTTAACATTCTATACGTCAAATAAACCAGGCAGAGATCTATTCCATTTTATTGCCTAGCAGACGGCGCCCACACCGGACTATAATCACCCGCTGCAGTCAGCTTCGTTACTACTCCACCGCCCCTTAAATTAACCAGAAATAATCCTGATTTTTGAAACGAATTATTTTTGGCGGCAAAAATAATCTTTTGACCATCCGGAGACCATTGTATCGAACTAAGCACAATTGCGGCGGCATCCATATGAATCTGGTTCTCAACTTTACTTTTTAAATTCCATACATGCAACTCTGAATCGGAAAGAAAGGCTACCTGTGTTGAGTCCGATGACCAAACAGGATTGGCGCGTTTGGAGCCGGTTGTCCCCAGTTGATTCTCATCGCTATTGCCATCTGTGGCGATAACATAGGTACCATAAGTAAAACGAAAGATAGGTCTACCTCCATCCGAAACATCTGCATCAATATTCGCCACTTTAGTAAATGCGATCTGTTTACCATCCGGCGACCAGTAAAAATCATCATCAAAATCGATGTCATCAGTTTTCTGACTAACCTTTGCCATTGGCTGAATATTACTACCGTCGGCGTTCATTACATATAGTTTACTCTCAAGGCCCAAAAATTTTTGCTTTTTAAAAATATAGGCGATTTTTCGCCCATCCGGTGACCAAACCGGAGTAAGACACGTCCCGGAATCCTTCATTATTTTCTGCAAGCCTGTTCCATCCGGGTTAATCAAATTTATCGACATGTCATCTTTAAGTCTTTGAAGAAACATGATTTTAGAACCGTCCCACGACCACGAAGGCGCAAAAGCTTCCGAACCTATTGCCGATAAACGAGCTAAACCTCCACCATCGCTGTTCACTACGAAAGCTGCCTTTTTTGACTGATATTTAGCGGTAAAGACAATTTTAGAACCATCCGGGGACCATAAAGGAGGATAATCGTCCATACACTCGTCAAAAAATTTTATCTGCCCGCTGCCATCGCTATTAATCATCCATAATTGATATCGGCTGCCCTTTTTCAGCAAATAGAGCAGTTTGCTTCCATCCGGCGACCAGCACGGCATCGATTTGTCGCCCTTATTGGCAGTGAGTTTTTTTAATTCCGCGCCATTGTCATTGATGGTATAAATCTCGGGGCCGCCATCCCGTTTGGACACAAAAGCAATCTTTTGAGAATTGCCCTGAATGACCGGGTCATTTCCAACATTACTATCGGTTTGAGCAGTGATAACTGGAATGGCGATCAACAATAGCAGTAGCAATAATAAAACTGAATACTTCAATTTCATGATGAACCTCCCTTAGTGAGCAGGTTAATATTGAGTTTATTACATAACATATCTCTGGATGTCAAAAAAGATCTCGAATATCACATTATCATTGTACCATATATTCAGCAAATTTATAAATCTCATTTTAAATATAATACTCTTATTTATTTCACTTTCAGGAATAATAAGGGGCGCCTCATCAGAGGCAACCCCTTGGATTATCCTTTCAGGCAATCCTACCAGAAATTAGCATAAACGCTGGCGAAAACATAATTATCTTTGCCCTCGTCTTTGCCGTGACTACCAGCGCCAATTCTGGTTTCAAAAATACCGTATTTATAGCCGATATAGGCGGTGCTGAAATCGCCGCTTTCGAGATTACCCCGGGTGCCGGTGGCGTCAATATCCTTGTCAGCAACCATTGCTTTATAAACCAGCGAAAGCTTGCCGTCGCAAAAACCGCTGTACCGGACTTGATAACCTTTACCGCCATCGTTTTGGAAATGATATTCTGCATCGTTAATCAAGGTAACATCGAATTTCAAATCGTCAAAGGAAATATTGAGCTGAGTAACGTCACCGCCGTCATATGGGCAGTCAATCCATTTTCCGGTCGCTTCATTAGCCTCTGTGACAGAATTATATGCAAGATCTTGCCTTTTGTCCATGTCCAATTTAAGATAATCAAGCTTAGTGGTTATGGAGCCCATCTTAAATGCTGTGCCGACGTTGTACTCAGTGGATTTATAATTTCCAGTAACCTTATCTTCAGAATCTCCACCTGTGGGAGTGAACGTACCATAAGATGTATCGCCTTTATAATAACCGGCATGGACATCGCCGCCGTCAAACTTATAAGTAGCGGCAAGAAAGATTCGGTTTTCATCGATACTCTCTGTTTTATTGGGCTCAAAGATGGCGCTAAGAACCGCATTATCACCCTTATAATCAATAGTAATGCAATGATTGGCATCGCGGTCAAACACGTTATCCTCATTAAACTGGGTCGGATATACGTTATAGATTCTGCCCTGGCCGATATTGGTGGTTTCAGATTCCCAGCTGCTGTACCAAATGTTAATCTTGGAACCGCCAATATTGTTCCAACCAAAATCATAAATACTATGGACACCCAAAGTATTGTCGCCATCATTGCTGCCGTTAGCGCTAGCATAGATTTCATTAGGCCAGCCATCAATTTTGGCGCCGATATTGGCCCAAGTTCCTGTTGCCTCATCAGAAAGTGATTCCCGAAGCAACAATTTTATACCGCCGTGATTGAGAGTTACCGGATTATCTTTCAGATCATCCGTAGCGTCCGAATTGATATAGGACCAAACAACCCTGCCGCCGCAAAACGGGTTAAAGGTTGACGCCGACGCAGTTATTGTTAATGCTAAAATTAATACCACGGCTAAAGAAAAAAATACTAACTTTTTCAACACTAAATCCTCCTTTTATATTAGAAATTGAGCCATCATTTGGATCTGCAATAAACTGATCTGGTTTCGTTTATTGCGCTCCCAATCCTGCGTTCAAATAAAAGTAAGATTTCACCTCCTTTCTCTGTCGGATCCGCTTAAAGGTTTTATGGCTATAAACCCTCTCGGGCTAAACAGCATTTATGTCACCGATGTCACATTTTAAATTTTGACAATTATCACTTTTTAGCGTTTGGACTTAATTCCCATAAATACTGTCGTTTTTATTTTTATTATTCTTAGAGAAGTCTTTAAAAGCTTAGCCTAACGAACATGCAAAGATTGCTACTATTCAGAATCCAGCTATTATTACCATTCAGA
>DNPP01000153.1:0-8320 GCA_003501365.1 Bacillota bacterium | reverse complement strand
TCTTTTATTTCGAATTTCCATTAATACACCCCAATTATTGACAAATTTTTTTTTACCAGCTATAATGACTTCGATGTCTTTATCTAAATTATG
Organism: Bacillota bacterium; assembly: GCA_003501365.1. Lineage (GTDB taxonomy): Bacteria > Bacillota > UBA4882 > UBA8346 > UBA8346 > UBA8346. The sequence continues at coordinate 8,227 of DNPP01000153.1, read as the reverse complement.
CTAATTTAACTCAATGAAAAGGATGAACTGAAATGAAATTCGGACACTTTGACGACACTCGGCAAGAATATGTAATTACCAATCCTAAAACTCCGGCTCCCTGGATTAATTACCTGGGAACACAGGATTTTTTCGGCATGATTTCCAATACCGGCGGAGGTTATTGTTTTTATAAGGATGCCAGACTACGGCGAATTACCCGTTACCGCTATAATAACATTCCTTTTGATACCAACGGCCGATATTTCTATATCCGCGACAACCAAAATATATGGTCCCCATCCTGGCAGCCGGTTCAAACCGAGCTGGACTTCTATGAATGCCGTCATGGTATGGGATATACCAAAATTTGCGGCATTAAAAACGAAATTAAAGCCGAAGTCACCTATTTTATTCCGGTGGGACAAAATTGCGAAATCCACCGGGTAACTCTATCCAATCAAAGTCATCAGACTCAAAACTTCAAACTATTTTCTTTTGTTGAGTTTTGTTTATGGAACGCCTACGATGACATGACCAACTTTCAACGGAATTTCAACACCGGCGAAGTAGAAATTGAAGGAAATGTCATTTATCACAAAACCGAATACCGGGAACGCCGCAACCATTACTCTTTTTATAGCGTCAATCAACCGATGGCCGGATTTGATACGGATCGTGAAGCATTTGTCGGATTATATAACGGTCTCCATAACCCGCAAACGGTTACAGCAGGAAAATCTAATAATTCGGTAGCTAACGGCTGGTCTCCAATTGCTTCCCATTGTCTGGAAATAACTCTTGAACCGGGTTCCAGCAAAGATTATATATTTGTGTTGGGTTACATCGAAGTACCTGTAGCTCAGAAATGGCAACTACCGGGTATAATTAATAAGAAACCGGCTCAAGAAATAATCGAGAAATTTGCCACATCCCAACAAGTTGACAAAGCACTGGCAGACTTAAAAGAATATTGGACAAATTTGCTTTCCGTTTATCAAATTGAAAGCAATGAACCCCAGCTAAACCGGATGGTCAATATTTGGAATCCTTATCAGACCATGGTTACATTTAATCTCTCCCGTAGCGCTTCTTATTTTGAGTCCGGGATAGGGCGCGGTATGGGCTTTAGAGATTCGAACCAGGATTTGCTGGGTTTTGTCGGTATGGTCCCTCAAAGAGCCAAAGCGAGGATTTTAGATTTGGCTGCTACTCAAATGCCGGACGGTAGTGCTTATCATCAGTACCAACCTCTTACAAAAAAGGGTAATTCCGATATCGGCAGCGGCTTCAACGACGATCCCTTATGGCTTGTCTATGCGGTTGTCGGATATATTAAAGAAACCGGCGACTATACAATTTTGGACGAAAAAGTACCGTTCGACAACGATTTAGCTCTTGCCGACAGTTTAATGGAACATCTGCGCCGGTCGATCCGATATACCGCCGATAATGTCGGACCCCACGGATTACCGCTCATCGGCCATGCCGACTGGAACGATTGTCTGAACTTAAATTGTTATTCCGAAACACCGGATGAATCATTCCAAGTATCGACCAGTAAAGATGGAAAAGTCGCTGAATCCGTTTTTATTGCCGGAATGTTTGTCCATATCGGACCGGAATATGCTGATCTGTGCCGCCGTCAAGGCTTTTCTGAAGAAGCGACCACCGTATTAGGCATGGTTAAAAATATACAGCAAAGTATCCTCCATGACGGTTATGACGGCGAATGGTTTTTACGGGCCTATGATAACGCCGGGCATAAAGTAGGAAGCCACGAAAACCAAGAAGGTCAGATTTATATTGAGCCGCAGGGGATGTGTGTCATGGCCGGTATTGGCCTTGAAAACGGTTTAGCTCTCAAGGCCTTAAATTCTGTTAAGAAACATCTGGATACCGCCCATGGTGTTCGGCTGTTGAACCCTCCCTATACCGAATATCATCTGGAACTAGGTGAAATTAGTTCATATCCCCCGGGATATAAAGAAAATGCCGGAATTTTCTGTCATAACAACTCTTGGATCATGATCGCCGAGACAGTTCTCGGTCGAGCGGAACAAGCCTTTGAATACTACCAGAAAATCGCTCCTGCTTATCGTGAAGAAATCAGTGATTTGCATCGTATGGAGCCCTATGTATACTCCCAAATGATAGCCGGCAGTGATGCCAAGCTTTATGGTCAGGCCAAGAATTCCTGGCTTACCGGAACCGCCGCGTGGAATTATGTAGCCATCACACAGTATATTTTGGGGATTCGACCGGAATTTGACGGGTTGAGGGTTGATCCTTGCATCCCTTCAAGATTTCAAGAAATTCACATCAACCGCAAATTTAGGGGGGTACTCTATAAAATCCATATTAAAAATAACCGTTCCGGTAATTATCTTCTTCAGATGAATGGAGCGAATTTACCCGGAAAAATTATACCGGCAGGTAATAAAGCCGGTGTTGTTGAAGTATACTGTGAAACGTAACTTTCCATTTCCGTTATTACTATTTCGTTCTATTCACAATGAATGAACCTCCGATTATCTAATATCAATTCATGGATATCGCAAAGTCCTGATTCGTGATTTAAAGTTACGACTTTCTATGATACTAAAAATAAAGCGAGTGAATCAACCATGGCAACTCTTTACGATGTTGCAAGATTAGCTGCCGTTTCTCCCAAAACAGTTTCCCGGGTTATCAATGAACCGAACCGGGTTACGGAAGAAACCCGGGCGCGAGTGACTTCTGTCATCAAAAAATTAGACTACCACCCGAATGCGATCGCTGCTAGTTTAAAAAGACAGTGTACCGATATTATCGGCTTTGTAGTTCCCTACGGTTCGGATTTTGTTTTCCAAGATCCCAACATGATGGAACAGCTACGCGGAGCTCATGATTTATTGACCACAGAGGGCTATGAAATTTTAATTTCGGCTCCGGTTTACAAAAAGGATACCTTGAATGAGATTAACCGATTGGTAAAACACAGAAACGTTGATGGGGTAATTCTTTACCCCTCCTTTGGAGTCGATCAGGTTGTCCAGGAGTTTAGCGAGAAAAATTTCTATTATGTCACCTTGGGATTGTGTTTTGAAGATCAGCAAACCAATTTTATTGATATTAATTTGACTCCGGGAGTGTATGCCGCTGCAAAATATTTGATATCGCTCGGCCATCACCATATTGGATTGATTAATAAACCGTCAAACTTTTTTATGCTCGGCAAAGATGATTGCTTACGCGGGTATCAAACCGCCTTGCAAGAGGCAGGCATTGATTATCAAAATAATTTGGTTTTTGAAGGTGATTTCACATTTGAAGGGGGTTATCAAGCTTTTCAGCGCCTTAAAGAATTGAATCCGGATTTATCCGCTGTTATTTGTTCAAGCGATCCGATGGCTTATGGCGCTATAAAAGCGGTCGCCGACGCCGGCCTAAAAATTAACCGTGATATCGATGTAATTTCCGGCGATAACTTGCCGCTTACCCATAAATTATATCCCTATTTAAGCAGTATTCATAACCCGTCCTATGAGCAAGGCAAACAAGCCGGAAAGATGATTATGGAAGTTATCCGTTCCGGCCAGAAAATACCCGGAGTCACTCTCAATGCCGAATTTGTAATCCGTGGAAAACTATTATGAAGGCAGGACATTTTATGGAAAAGGGCAATTACGGATATTTTGACGACAAATTGAATGAATATGTGATTACATCTCCCAAAACGCCCACCCCCTGGATCAATTATTTGGGTGGAGGCGACTACGGCGGTATCGTTTCCAATACCGGCGGCGGTTATAGTTTTGACCGCGATCCCCGTTACAAACGGATATTGCGCTATCGTTATAACTCGATTCCGGAAGATCAACCCGGACGTTACATCTATATTCGGGATAATGATAATCAAGAATACTGGTCTGCCACCTGGCAGCCGGTCAAGGCGGCGTATGATCATTACCAATGCCGTCATGGCCTGGGATATACGACTATTAGCCATATCCGGTCAGAAATCGCCAGCGAACTCACCTATTTCGTGCCTTTAGATAAGAAAATTGAACTATGGTGGCTTAAATTACGGAATCAATCTCAGAGAGTGAGACATATCAGCCTTTTTAGTTATGCAGAGTTTTGTTTCTTCGATGCGGCCAAAGATCAGCAGAATGTCGACTGGGTTCAGCAGATACAACAAGGAAGCTTTGAAAACGGTTGTATCTTTTGGAATGCTTTCATGAAAACCTGGGAATATATTTTTTTTACCGCCAGCATTGCTCCGCATTCATTCGATACCAGCCGGGATCAATTTATCGGCAAATACCGCGACCTGGCAAATCCTCAGGCAGTTGAAACCGGACAATGTGGAAACAGCATCGCTCATCGCGGTAACGGGGTGGGTTCCTTTTGTCATCAGTTTGAGCTGGCCCCGGGTGCTGAGATTGAACTTGTCTATGCATTAGGTACCAGCCCCGATAAGAATGAAACGCCGGCGATGATTCAAAGTTTAATCGCTCCTGCTTCAGTTAAGAATTTATTTCTTCAATTAAAAAATTATTGGAATGACTATCTGGCTTCATTTCAAGTGGAAACACCCGATACTTGTCTCAACTTGATGTTAAACACCTGGAATCCTTATCAATGCAAGACCACCTTCAATTGGTCGCGCTTCGTCTCCTTATATCAACTGGGGATTGATCGCGGAATGGGCTTACGGGACAGCGCCCAAGACATTTTGGGAATCGTCCATGCCATTCCGGTAAAAGCCCGTGAGCTGTTATTGAAATTAATTCACTGCCAGTTTAAAGATGGTCATACCTACCATCTCTTTTATCCGCTGACCGGAGAAGGCACCATGGGCGAAGCCCAAGGCGGTAAATATAACTGGTATTCCGATGATCATTTATGGTTAATTGAAGCCGTGGTTTCCTATTTAAAAGAAACCGGGGATTTCAGCCTACTTACAGAAAAAGTTACGTTTGCCGAAAGCAATCAACCCGCTACTGTCCTGTGCCATTTGGAGCAATCCATCCTATTCACCAAACGGCATTTGGGTCCTCACGGTATTCCTTTAAATGGTTTCGCCGACTGGAATGATCCGCTCAATTTAGACCGGGGCAAAGGAAAAGCCGAATCGGTATGGACCGGAATGTTTTTCTGCCGGGCGCTCAACTTAATGGCTGAACTCGCCGCCTATCTGGGCAAAAAAGCTGTTGCCAAGGGCTATCAAAAATTATACGCCAAGATTCAATCCGCCATCAATCAATATGGTTGGGACGGCGACTGGTACTTGCAAGCTTTTGATGATGAAGGTTTAAAAGTGGGTTCTAAGACTTCCATCGAGGAGCAGATTTTTTTAAACCCCCAATCCTGGGCGGTCTTATCCGGAGTAGCCGATCCACTGCGAGCCAAGACGGCCTTAAAAAAAGCCGTCGAACTTCTGGATACCGATTTTGGTCTAGTAATGCTCTTCCCGGCCTATAAAGAATTCCGCGATGATCGCGGCGGTATCTCAACCTATCCTCCCGGTGCCAAAGAAAACGCCGGCATCTTTACCCATACCAACCCTTGGTTTATCATTGCCGAATTACTGAGCGGAAATAACGACGATGCTTACCGGCATTATTCTAAAATTATTCCGATCTATAAAAATGCGATCGCCGATCGCCATGAAGTCGAACCCTATGTATATTGCCAAAACATTCTTGGTAAAGAGCACCCGCAGTACGGCTTGGGACGTAATTCCTGGTTAACCGGCACGGCCTCCTGGGCATATGTAGCCGGGACTCAATATTTGCTCGGCATTCGCCCCCATTATGACGGTCTTTGGATCGAACCCCATATACCCAGCGATTGGAAGGAGTTTAAAGTCGAACGGTATTTCCGGGGCATTAAGCTTACCATTTCATGCAGCCGTTCCTATCCAAGCGGAATTTATTTAAACGGCGTATTATTAGAGTCGGCAAACCTGGTGCCCTTTCAAAAACTAAACAAAGAGACGCCTAATTTTATTGAAGTCGGCATCTCCGAGTAATTTAAGCTGTCTCTATATAGGGGCTACTGAAAAAGTTGCAATTTGATTTAATGAACTCATCCTTACCTTCTCTTGCCTACAAGAGAAGGTAAGGATGCTTCGCAGCCTATATTAACAGAGGGTTTGAATTGTTTGTTTTCCAATCCTGACAGCACCTTTTTTCCCTCTATTTCAGTATCGAAAGAGAGGGAAAACAAAAAAGGGTGAGTTGCTTACAAATATTCAGTGCAAGGTTTTTGCCATTTCTGCTGTTTTTTCCTTGCAGTTTTCAGTCATTTTACACCTTCTTTTTCCGTATTGATAACGACTTCGGACTTTTTCAGGAATCCCTGCATAGATATACATCCCTGCCGCGGAGAGGTATTTACCTTCCAGCTTGGAGTATGTCTATTTTGTTATTCGCGCAGAAAACCCTGGAACGAAAAATCACCGCCGGGTTTTTTAAAACCGAGGGTGATTAAAAAGCTCCAGGAAGCTTACAATGCCCTCGGCTGTACAGATTCTGTCTACATCTTGACCGCATGCTAGCCTATAATATAAAGTTGGAGAGCTGATTAATCGCTATCATAAATTAGCTGGAATTAACAGAAAAAGATGTTTATATTGATTTATAACCAAAACTATTGTATATTTAAGAAAAGAAACAGCATATTATATTGATAAGTCCTTTGTATGCGAAAGTCGGCTCTATGCCGTGTGGATTTTATATTCCTAGCTACAAAGGGCTTATTTTATTGATATCAAATTCATTTTTCCGATTATAAAAATTGCCCCATCTTGGTTTGGCGGTATCATATAAATCCACTAATAAACTCACTTTATTACGGATGGTATTAAAATAACGCATTTCACGTATAGTATATGCCCTGTAAACTGCCCAATTAACATAATCGATTACCTGCAAACACGGTTCATCGTTTGCGCGAAAATACTGATTTGACTTTCTATTTCTGTTTCCCATTTCAGTGTAAATGCCTCTTTAGCTTTACAAATCGCTTCTTCCAATGGCTTTTGTCGGTTCCGATTACCACGCGTTGCAAAATAGATTCGGTTTTCACTTGCTGTATGCAGTTTATCCTTAAAAAGTACAGTGATTAAATGATCGTAAAATTTATTCGCATTGCCGCTAAATCTACGATAAACAGCAACCGTTTTACGCGCGACAACAATTTGGGCTTTAATATCCAAGGTAGCAATTAGTTTAAATACTGCTTGTCTCACTTCAGAGCAATCATCTTTGGCGTGAAAAGCTATTTTCGTCTTTTCTAACGAACATATGCCTTGTAAATACGGATCGGCTATCAGCCTTTCCCTTAATTGTTTCAACTCATCCCGAATAAGTTTAGGAACTTGGCAAGTAACGAATCCCATAATCAATACAGGCGAACAACCTGGCGAATTAACGATATAAATTCCATCTCGATCATAAAAGGTCGTATCACCTGATTCATCAACAAAGAACCAATTAATCTTATCTTCAATTTGCTTCAAATTAATCTCCTATCCCAAGAACTTTTCATCATTGGATAAGTGAATTAACTATTCATTGATGGACTATAACTTATGGATTTCAATTTTGCATGATCCACAAGTACCGGTTTGAATACAAATTGCCTGAAATCTCAATTATTTCCATTATAACATAAATCAAGCATAAAGAGAAAATGGATAAGGCAAAAAAGGATAGCGAAAGGAAACCCATGGAAAAAGGGGAAAGGATAAAAAGTTTTGAGTTCAATCTGCTAATTTTTTTAATTGATAACTCGTAACTAAATTAAAAACCATGCCGAACACTAACCCCAAAGAAATCAAATCCCTGGAACAAAAAATCGCCGCCGGACGAGAAAGGCTCTACGAGATTTACGCCGCCCGCGGCTATACGGATTCAGCCGTATTGGCCTACAGTATTAAGCTGGATAGGCTGCTCAACAGGTATCAAAGAATGGACCAGGGTTCACTGTCTGCTACAAAACCCTCGCATTAAAAAAATTAGCAAAATAAATCGGGTTTTTCCAACAGCCTAAAAGCCTCATGAAGTGTATGCCTAAATTAATGATAGTCCTTTTCGCTGGTTCACGATTTGGGAGTGAGTGATTAATCTCTGTTGCCGACAGGGGACGTCACCCACTCCCCCGCACCCCCTAAGGCCAATGGTTGTACCCGGAGCAACCCGCGCGATGCAAACCATCGCGAGGAACCCGCCGGCCCGGGGTTTCCCCGGGACCCCTT
>DNPP01000481.1:3851-7940 GCA_003501365.1 Bacillota bacterium | reverse complement strand
AGAATAATTGGAATGGTAACTCGCAAGTTCAATTGAATTTAAAAGATATTGTGGCGCGGGGGTCAAACGGACATGTTTGAACCGGTAACCATTGAGGATTTTTTGGCCAAATTAGCGGAGATCAAATCAGAGGCTGATTTGACAAGAATTAAGGCTTCCTTTGAATTTGCTCAAAAGGCTCATTTTGGTCAGAAAAGAGAATCCGGTGAAGATTTTGTCCAACATCCTTTAGAAGTGGCTTCCATAGTGTTTGATTTGGGGATGGATACCACTTCCATTATGGCCGCTTTTTTACATGATGTCGTTGAAGATACCCCGATTGATATTGAAGAGATTCGGAAGCAATTTGGCTCGGAAGTGGCCTTGCTGGTTGACGGAGTCACCAAATTAACCCGTTTGGCTTTTCAGAGCAAGCAAGAACAACAAATGGAGAACCTGCGCAAGATGTTTCTGGCGATGGCCCAGGATCTCCGGGTGATCATCATTAAACTGGCTGATCGTCTACATAATATGCGGACGCTAAAGCATTTGCCCGAGGAAAAACAGAAAAAAATCGCCAAAGAGACTTTGGAAATATATGCTCCTTTAACCCACCGGTTGGGAATGTGGAAGGTTAAGTGGGAACTTGAAGATTTGGCTTTGCGGTATCTCGATCCGGAAGCTTACTACGATTTAGTAAATAAAGTGGCTATGAAGCGTCAGGAGCGGGAAGGAATTATTAGCGCAGTCAAACAAACGCTCCAACGGGCGTTGGCTGAGATTGAACTAAAAGCTGAGGTCCAGGGGCGGCCAAAGCATTTTTTCAGTATCTATGAGAAGATGCAGGAGCAGGGCAAGGACTTTAGTGAGATTTACGATTTAATGGGCTTACGGGTTATTGTGCCTACGGTCCAGGACTGTTATGAGGTTTTGGGCATTGTACACACCCTATGGAAACCGATGCCGGGCCGATTTAAAGACTATGTCGCTATGCCCAAATCCAACATGTACCAGTCGTTGCACACCACCGTAATCGGACCCAACGGCGAACCCCTCGAGATTCAGATCCGGACCTGGGAGATGCACCGGACTGCCGAGTACGGAATCGCCGCCCATTGGTTATACAAGGAAAATAGTCCCGACGATAAGGAATTACATGAGAAAATCGCCTGGTTGCGTCATTTAATTGAATGGCAGGGTGAGATGAAAGACTCCGAAGAGTTTATGGAGACTCTGCGGATCGGTTTATTTATGGATGAAGTATTTATCTTTACCCCCAAAGGCGATGTCAAGAATTTGCCGGCCGGCTCGACACCGGTAGATTTTGCTTACAGTATCCACAGCGCGCTGGGTCATCAGTGCACTGGCGCCAAGATCAATGGAAGGTTAGTCCCTTTGGATTACCAGCTCAAGAATGGCGATATTATTCAGATTATCAGTTCAAAGCAGAGTACGGGCCCCAGCCGTGATTGGCTGCAATTTGTCAAGACTTCGAAGGCAAAGAACCGGATCCGGCAATGGTTGCGTGAACAACTGCGTGAAGAAAACATCCAAATCGGCAGGGAAATGATCGAGCGGGAACTTCGTAAACGCGGTATGGATATTCAAGAGAATATGCGTCAAGAAAATTTGCTGGAGACCACTAAAAAATTCGGGTTTACGATTATTGATGATTTGCTGTCGGCAGTAGGCGACTATAAAGTAACCGCCAACCAAGTTCTGGGTAAAATGGGTTTGGAGAAAGAACCGCTGCGGCCTTTAAAATCTGAGTTTGAGGAACGCAAGAGAACCCGGAAGTCAAGTCAAGGTATCAAAGTCCGGGGGGTCGAGAATCTACTGGTCCGTTTTTCAAAATGTTGTAATCCGGTGCCGGGAGACCCTATCGTGGGATATATTACCCGTGGGAAAGGCGTATCAGTGCACCGCCAGGATTGTCCCAACCTCGGCAGCGAGGATAATGAACGAATTATCGAAGTCGCTTGGGATCAGGAAATTCAGGGAACTTATCCGGTTGATATCGAGATCGAAGGTTTGGATCGGGTCAATTTTCTTACCGATATTATGAATGCCATTTCCGAGATGAAGCTATATTTGAGCGCTGCCAAGGCCAGATCCAAAAAAGGCCTGGCTTTTATCAACCTTACCTTGGAAATAGCGCATTCGGATCAGATTCAATTGATCTTCAAAAGGGTTAAGAAAGTCGAGGGCGTTCAAAGAATCTATCGGGTCAGCAGGCTGGTAAGGTAAATAAAGTAAGGGTGATTTTAATGCGAGCGGTTGTACAACGGGTGTTATGGGCTAAGGTATCGGTGAATGATCAAATACTCGGCGAGATCGGACCCGGATTGCTGGTGCTCTTAGGTGTAGGAGATGGGGATGAGCCCGGCGATGTTACGTATTTGGCGCAAAAGATAGTTAATTTGCGCATTTTCGAAGATGAAAGCGGTAAACTGAATGATTCCGTTTTGGAACGGCGCTTGGCTCTGTTAATTATCTCTCAATTTACATTGTATGGTGACTGCCGAAACGGCCGCCGACCCAGCTTTTCAACGGCCGCTCTTCCGGAATTGGGAGAGCAACTATACAAGTCTTTATGCAACCAGGTGGCGTCCTATGGATTAACTGTGGCCCAAGGCCGTTTTGGCAGTCATATGGCAGTGGAACTATTAAATGATGGTCCGGTAACTATTTTGTTGGACAGTAAACGCCTGTTTTAGCAGTGAGGTGCCGCATGAAATCTAAATTTGTAGCATACTTTCTTTGGCTCATCGGAGTTTTCGGTTGTCTGGGCTTACACCGTTTCTATCTAGGCAAGACTAAAACCGGCTTGCTATGGCTCATCAGCGGTGGACTGCTGGGAGTTGGCTCGATAGTCGATTTATTTTCTCTGGGCGAACAAGTCAAACAGGTTAACAGTTTAAGGATCTTAGAAAAGTTAGCCAGTGGAGAAGAGACTCTAAAGATTAGAGCCCAACTGGAAAAGAACTCCATCGATCCTTTGAAACAAGATAGTTATTGCCCTTATTGCATGGGGAAATTGCGTTCTAAACCAAAGCATGATCTCCAATGCCCATACTGTCAAAAAGCGATTTATTTCCGGCCCAAAGCAATAATTTTTGATCAGCCGCTACTTATCCAAGCAGATGCCTTGGTCGTGGATCGCTTGATGAAATTGGCTAAGTTTGGGATCGATAGTCAAAGTTTTATCCAAAAGAGGGTGGAGCTCCAGGATAAATACGGCCCGGAAGTCAATTCGGTCGATGTGCTTTGGAGTTTAGTTCAAACGGCGCTCAACGCTACCCAAGATCCGGGAATATTAAAAAAGCTTTATCACCAGGCGACATTATTTCTGAAAGACTTGAAACAAGACTTTTATTCCATATTACAACGTTCCGCTAAAATGCAATTATTAGAATTTCAGAACGATGCTTATACCAAACAAGTCCGAATTGTAACTGCTCCGGGAGGGGTTTGTGCTACTTGTCGGCAATTGGATGGTACGATTTATTCCCTGGAGGATGCGATACGGTTGATGCCGCTTCCGTGTAAGGCCTGTGGCCATCATTTATCCAAGGAATTTAGCGGGTTTTGCCGTTGCAATTATCAAGCGGTGGAGTAGGAGTAGGATACGTTATAATTGATAGTAAATAATTGCAAATAGTGAATCGCGAATGATAAAATAAATGCTTTCGGAACTTTGACGCGAGGAATTCGTTGTGAATTCATAGATAGGTTATTATATAATATAGGAGGGGAATTATTTTTGAATAAATTATGGATTGCTTTGGGAGTATTGGTAGTGATCATCGTTTTGTTGATGATTCCTTTTGGAATGTATTTTAGTTATTCCAACAGCTTTAAACTGGCTAATAATGAAGTTGAAGCCCAGTTAAAACAGGTGGATAACGTATTATTACGGCGGCATGATTTGATTCCCAATCTGGTCAATACGGTTAAGGGTTATGCCACCCACGAAAAAGATGTATTTACGAATTTGAACAACGCTCGCAATCAATTGATGCAAGCGAATGGAATAAAGGAAAAGTCCATCGCCAACAGCCAATTTGAGTCGGCCTTAGGCAGATTGATGATGGTAGTGGAAAACTATCC
>DNPP01000481.1:2106-3520 GCA_003501365.1 Bacillota bacterium | reverse complement strand
TGGCGGTTGAACGGAAAAGATACAATGACTTGGTAAAAGACTATAATAATAAAATCGAACTTTTCCCGGGAAGTATTTTCTCAGGGATGATGGGGCTTACTAAGAAAGACTACTTTGAGGTGCCAGATACAGCTAAAGAGGCTCCTACGGTAAACTTTGATTAATATACTGGAGGCGTTATGATGGCTAAGCGATGGATCGTTTTGATCATCGCCTTATTTCTATTACTTTGTATTAGCGGTTCTGCATTCGCGATTACCCCTTTCAAAATCACTTCATATGTAACCGATCGGGCGGGTCTTCTCTCGGAGGCCGAGCGCAGCGAACTGGCTACCAGACTGGAACACTATGCCGACAGTACCGGCAATCAGATTTTATTGGTTACCATTCCCAGCCTGGAAAATCAAGAATTGACCGATTTTACCGAGCAGCTTTTTAGCCTAAATAAACCCGGTCAAAAGGGCAAGGATAACGGCTTGATTTTTTTGGTAGCGTTCAAGGAACATCAGGTCAGACTGGAAGTCGGTTATGGTCTGGAAGGAGTACTGCCGGATGGTAAGGCGGGAGCGATTATCCGTGAACAAGTTACGCCGTTTTTTAGAAATAATGATTTTTCCGGCGGATTATCCAATGGAATCAATGCGGTAATTTCTACAATCTCTCCCCAATATACTATAGGAGAAAACAAGCCGCTTCCGGTCTCACGAAGTAACAAGCAGGATCGGGCATTTCCATTTGCCTTTTTGGTGGCAATCGTCATCTTTTTCATTTCTTTCTTGGGAAATATAGGCCGGAGTTCCCGTAACCAACGTAGCCGGTATCGCCGGGGCTATAGTGAACCGTGGTATTGGGGTGGCGGTGGCGGCGGCTTTAGTGGCGGCAGTGGATTTGGTGGAAGCGGCGGCGGTTTTAGCGGTGGCGGCGGCAGCTTTGGCGGCGGTGGCTCAAGCGGTAGTTGGTGAGGAGGACGAAGAAGCATGTTTCATGTTTTTAAAACTCGCAGGTTTTTTAAAACCCGGGATAAACAGAAAATTATTACAGCAATTGAAGAAGCCGAACGGTTGACTTCCGGTGAAATTCGGGTTCATGTTGAAAGTAAAGCCGGTGATGATGTAATCGGCCGGGCCAAAGAGGTCTTTGAAAATTTAGGGATGACCCAAACCGCTCTTCGGGATGGACTTCTAATATACTTGGCAATCGATGATCGCAAATTTGCCATTATCGGTGATCGCGGGATTGATCAAGCCGTTCCCGCTAACTTTTGGGATGAGACCAAGGAAAAGATGCAAGCCTTATTTAAAGCGGGTCAATTCGCCGATGGGATTTGTCTTGGGATTACTCTGACCGGTGAACATTTGGCCAAATATTTTCCTTATCAGTCCGGTGATGTTAATGAACTCAGCAATGAGATTTC
>DNPP01000481.1:0-1770 GCA_003501365.1 Bacillota bacterium | reverse complement strand
TCGTTTTCACAAAAAAGTAACAAAATGAAGTGGGGATTTTTGGCAGGATTTATGGAATAATAAACGAAAATATATTCCAGAACTTCATTGCGAGGTAAAGAGATGACCGGATGTCATGAAAAGCATAAACAATTACATTTGGAACTGCAACTCGGACTTTTAAAACAAATTAGTTCCGCTGGCGAAAGAATGGATTTCTACGAAACCATGACTCAGGCATTGCTCGGAGATTATAACGATCTTCCGGAACGCGGCCCGCTGTGGGACGAGATCAATCGGCCAAGGTGAAAAACTTTTCCTAACCAGTGTAAATCAATCGGCGATAGCCGGTTTTTTTATTTGATTAGCCGGTTTTTATATGACTGCGTCGCTTTTCAGGGACCGCTTTAGCTTCCGGTTTTTCAGTTGCCGCAATACTTGCCCGTAAGGCTGCCATCAAATCAATGATTTTACCGTTTTCCTTCGTCTCGGTCTGGGCTACTTCACCGCCGTTAATTTTGGTTTCAATTAGCTTCATCAGATCTTCCCGGTAGCGATTGGCATATTTTGCAGGCTCGAAATGACTGGAGAGATTGGCGATCAAACTGTTCGCCATTTTAATTTCATTCTCATGCAACGCCGGTTCGTTTTGTACTCCATTTAGAGCGGCTGCCGAGCGAATTTCATCCGGATAGAAGATGGTCTCCATCATCAAAACATTTTGGGCGACCCGTAGTACCGCCAGAGATTCCTTTGAACGAATCGTCACTTTGGCTACAGCGATCTTTTGGGTTTCGACCATCGCTCGTTTTAATAAGGCGTAAGCCTTCTCTCCGCCTTTGCTCGGTTCCAGGAAATAACTCTTTTCAAAATAAACCGGATCAATTTCTTCCAAATCCACAAAATCCACAATATCGATGGTTTTAACGCTACTATCCGGTAGCCGCTCAAAGTCTTCCTCCTTGAGGATCACATACTGTCCCTTTTGAAACTCATAGCCCCAAACGATCTCTTCGGGAGGAACTTCCACATTGCATACGGGACAACGTTTTTCATACTTAATGGGAGTCTTGCACTTTTCATGTAAATAGTTAAACTTAAGCGTTTTTTTTTCGGTGGCGGTATAAAGACCCACCGGGACGTTGACCAGCCCGAAACTGATGGCGCCTTTCCACAGGGTACGCATAGGGATCACCTCGATAGTAGTATGCCCCGAAATCCACTACTTAAGTTTATTTAGTGTTCAGCCATAGACATTAAGAAAAATTCAATTCTGTCGATAATAAGTATAATAATACCTGCTAAAAGAGTAAAAATGGTAAAAAATGTCTAGTAAAAAATTGGCAATTCTCACATCGGAAAACGGGTTCACGCTGATCGAGTCGATCATTGCGGTTATTCTGGTAACTTTCATGATGAGCGGGCTTTTTTTAGCTTGGTATGTGGTGGAAAGGCGCGATCGAAATCTGGAACAATACTGGCAATATAAAGAGACCTTGGAATTGGCATATCAGATTACACACCAAACAATGAGAGCGAAAGCAAAATCACCAACCGTTGCAGTTTTATTCGGGGGTCAAGGGATTTCGTTTACGGGGACGGACAATAATCTTTGGAATTTTGTTAAAGACGGCAATAATTACATAGTAACCCATGGAGGCAAAGAGGAAATTTTAATCCCCAATATCTGCAATAATGCCTTATTTGCTTTGGACGGCACAAAAGTTGACATCACTTTGGGAGTTACTACTCCGGCAAATTGGACTGGCGCGGATGATTTAAATATCAACG
>DNPP01000079.1:3511-9722 GCA_003501365.1 Bacillota bacterium | reverse complement strand
TTTCTGAACATATTCCTGGTTAATCTCAGCTAACGTATTCTGGTTTTTACCTACTACGATACAAGGGGCATTGCGCCATAGCATGAAACACTCGCTATCCAATTCTTTAAGCAGGTATTCCTCAAGGGCCAGGTTAAAATAAGGATTAATGTTATCACTAATAATGTATAACATAAGGAAAACCTCCCTAGAAATGTATACGTATTGTTCAACGGCTGCTTCGTTAAACGCTGGCAGTAATCCTTAAAAAGGTTTAAAATTGAGCGGCTATTGTTCCAACCCTAATTAATACCTAGTAAGAATTATTCTTGAATTATTTACAAAATCCTTTGGAAATAAGCACCGACACCGAGGGTCATTTATGGCATTTCAGTCTTATCCTAGAAGATTTTACAATTAAAAAATAATCGGCGAAGACAACCTCTCCGCCGATTACAAAGTGCCTATTTCTAATAAGGCCAAGCCATTACATCAGGGTTTATGCATCTCACTTTGAAAAGTCTTGGAATTATCTTTGGTAACCAGAATTGTACCTGAATCTGTGAAGGAAGGGACTTTTTTGCCATGAATAGTATCCATTGCATATTTACCGCCTAAGTAGCCCATTCTCCAGAATTTCTGCGCCATTGTAGCCCAGATTTTCCCTTTGGAAATATTATCGACAGTTTCACTGGTAGCGTCAATCGCCAGAATTGTTACTTTATTGGTTAAATTATTTTCACTCACAACCAAGGCGGCGCTGTTACCGCAGGTGGCGTTGAGACATAACACGGTATTCACTTCAGGATGGGCTTTAAAAATATCTTGAAATTTCTGAACCGCTGTCATGGAATCCCCATTATCTTGTTCGGTGATTACTACTTTAACATTAGGATATTTTTGCGCCACACGGGCCTCAAAGGCTTTTTTCTGTTCCAATTGATTGGACACATCGAGTCGAACCATCATGATGCAAACATTTGCTTTTCCGCCGGTTTTTTTCGCAATATAGTCCGCAGCTTGAATACCATAATTCGTGTTATTTGTGCCCACGAAACAAACCCGAGTATTCTCCGGGGAATCGGAACTGGTATTAATAATGGGTATTCCCGCTTGTTTGGCCTTAATATATGTATTGCTCAGAGCGCTGAAATTATAAGGAACCGTAATAATGGCATTGGGTTTCTCCGCGATAGCGCTTTCCACCGCCTGCACCATTTGACCGTCATCAATCACTGAGGGGCCGATAATTTTAAGTTTAAATCCCAATTCTTTGGCAGCCTGCTTCATCCCATCTTCTTCATCGGTAAAGACCGGATTGCCAACCAATGGGTTCACAAAGATGATATAAGGTTTCTTCGCAGAACTTCCTGTAGCAGCTTGACTTTGGATTCCCGGCATGACACATACGGCCACCATAAGCAATACCATCACAAATACTAACCTTTTTTTCATTTTCATTCTCCTTTTTTTGTTATTATATATTCAGTTTCATCAACTGAAATATTCCTCCAAACCTGTTGCAGCCCGCATAATCTTTTCCTGTGAGACCTGATTGCGCGGAATTTCGGCCCATACTTTACCTCCAAAGAGTACCAGAAAACGATCACACATACCCAATAATTCCGGTAAATCCGAGGAAATCATAATAATGGCCACTTTTGATTTTACCAATTCGTTCATAATGTTATAAATTTCGACTTTGGCGCCGACATCAACCCCGCGGGTCGGTTCATCCAAAATTAATACTTTCAAATCCTTCATGAGCCATTTTGCCAGCACAATTTTCTGTTGATTACCCCCGCTAAGGTTCATAATATTGGTATTTAGCCCTTCAGCCTTAACATGCAGCTTATCAAAGAAACGTTGCGCAATTGTTTGCTCGCTTACTTTGCTGACGATTCCGGCTGTTGATACCGCATGCAGGCTTGAGATTGTCATATTTTCCTTTAAATTCATCGGGGGTATAATTCCGGTTTTCTTACGATCTTCCGTAACAAGTCCGATTCCATTTTCAATCGCTTGTAAGGGTGAGGTAATATTCATTTTTTCACCGTTCAAATAAATTTCACCATCAGTAGTCCGTAATGTACCGAAGATTGCATTGGCGATTTCGGTTCGCCCCGCACCGACCAAGCCTGCAATACCCAATATTTCTCCTTGTCGCAAAGAAAAACCAATATTTTCGACAATATTTTTGTCGGCCATAAAAGGATGCTTTACGGTAAAATTCTCAACCCGTAATACTTCATGCCCAAGGGGCACTTTTTCTTTGGGATACATGTCATCGATTTTACGCCCAACCATATCTTCAACGATCCGATTTACCTTCAAGTCAGCGCGGTTATAACAAGAAATGACATTCCCATCCCGCAAAACCATGACCCGGTTTGCAATCTCAAAAACTTCTTCCAAGTGATGCGAAATATAAATGCAGGAAATACCCCTAGAACACAGTTCTTTAATGATGCTGAACAGATTAGCCGCGTCTTGCTCGGTTAATGCGGAAGTTGGTTCGTCCAAAACCAAAACTTTAGGATAACGTACCAAAGATTTTGCAATTGAAAGAAGTTGCTGCTGGCTGGTACTTAAATTACGTACCGGTTCTTTTGGGTCAACATCCAGTCTTACCATTTCAAGATACTTTTGAGTCTGGGCATAAGTTTTTTTCCAATCAACTACACCCGGGACCCGCTGCGGCAATCGGCCTAAAAATATGTTTTCGGCAACCGTCAGATCCAGATTCAGGCTGATCTCCTGATGGATCATTTCGATTCCGGCATTTTGTGAATCGCTGGGATTTTTAAAGAATTTTTCCTCGCCATTGATAAAAATCCGCCCTTCAAAAGCGCCATCCGGGTAAGTGCCGCTTAAAATATTCATCAAGGTTGACTTTCCGGCCCCATTCTCTCCTACTAGAGCCAGGACTTCCCCTTTATACAACTCTAAACTCACATTTTCAAAAACCGTGACCGTACCGAACTTTTTGGTGATATTATTCATCTTTAAAATAATTTCCATTTATAATCAAACCCTTTTCATGGAATTTGGTTTATGTTATCTATGCCTTTGTTTTTCTCCGCTTATATTGATCCAAGCCAACGGCAAACACAATGATCAAACCCATTACAAATTTTTGCCAATACGCTGAAACGCCTACTAGATTCATACCGTTATACAAAATACTCATAAATAATGCTCCGAATACTGTCCCGAGGATTGTGCCTGAACCGCCATTCAAACTTGTGCCGCCTATGATTACGGCCGTAATGACCTGCATTTCGTATCCGTCTCCAATAGAAGGCTGTGCTGATCCAAGTCTGGCAGCCATAAGAATCCCGGACAACGCGGCAAGGACCGTAACAATAACATAAACCGACGCTTTAATTCGATTTACATTAATTCCCGAATAGCGCGCCGTTTCCTCATTACCGCCAATCGCATAAACTTTTCTGCCGTAAATCGTATGTTTAAGTACCCAATTTGCCAGAAGTGCCAGTATGGCAGTGACTATGACGACATAAGGAACACCGCAAAGACTGCCCAGACTAAATTGGCTAAATGCGGTAGGTAACGGATATATCGGAGTGCCCTTGGTAATCACCAGAACAAGCCCTCTGGCCATATACATGGTGCCCAAAGTTGTAATCAACGGCGGAATCGAAAACTTCACAACCACCAAAGCATTTAGTAGACCGCCGGCTACTCCTGAAAGTAAGCCGATAAAGATCGCCAAAGGAATCGACATCCCTGATTTCAGACAAATTCCGCAAATCAGACCGCAAAGCGCCAAAAAGGACCCGACCGAAAGATCAAGACCGGCTGCAATGAGAACAAAGGTCATCCCGATTGAAATAATTAATATATAGGATGTGCTGCGCAATACATCGTTGATATTATCAAACGAATAAAAAACCGGATTCATGATGCCAACTAAAACACATAGTAAAATTAAAGGAATAAGTATACCTGTCTCTCGGGCATTGAAAAATTTACTAAGAATTTTTTTGTTTTCACCGCAGAATTCCGACCTCCTCAAAATCCATAATTGTTTTATAAAAATTACGAAAGCGGTTTCTAAAAATATTATGTTAAAAACGTATTAGACTTGCTCTCTCAAACATTACGCTGAAATAGAAGTTTATTCCTTTATGATTTCGGCCGCGTTAGGTTGACATAATCTAGCCGCCCACCATACCCGGCTTTTATAAGGAAGCATAGATAATTTGCCGCATCGCTCTTCTTACAGTCAAATCAGGTCCCTGCGATATTTGCTGCAAATAGGTTACAATCAAACCTTCCTCCGGATCTACCAAAAAATAGTTACCGGGTAAACCGTCCCAACCATATTCGCCGATACTGCCATTACTTAACGCCGTGGTATTATCAACCATTACCCGTAATAGATTGCTATAACCATAGCCTGCCAGACCATCAAAATAAATTGAATCGCGTTGAGTTTGATTTAATTGATTTTTTCTCATAAACGCAATCGTCTTACGGCCGAGAATTTCCTTGCCGTTATAAACTCCTTCATTCACCAACATCCGGAGAAAATGCATATAATCTTCCAAGGTGGAATACAGACCCGCTCCTCCGGTCTCAAAGCAGGGCTCTTCGATGGGGTTAATCGGCGAGAAAGTCAACAGCGTTAGTGCCTCCATTGTTTTTTTATCCGCCACCTCCAGATGACCCTGTTCGTCGATTCGCATGTACATCGTTGCTAATCTGGTCAATTTACTTTCTTTCACTTTAAAATCGGTATCGACCATTTCCAGGGGCTCAAAGAGCTCTTTTTTAAAAAACTCACTCAATCGTTGGCCGGATACAACTTCAACCAAGCCGCCTAAAATATCCGCAGAAGAGCCATATTTCCATCGTTCGCCCGGTTCAAATTCCAGCGGGGCTTGGGCCAGAATGTTACAAATCTCGGCACTTGAAAATTCTCTGCCCATCTTTACTTTTTGTTTGATTTCCTCATATAACCGGGCCATTGCTTTTTCGGCTTCCGTGTCGGTTCCCGGATATACAAGGCCGGAGGTCATATTTAAAAGACTTTGAATTGTAATTTGCTTTTTCGCATCAACAGTACCTTGTTTGTTGCATACCTTCATATGCTGAAATTCCGGCAAATATTTGGCAATTGAATCGTTTAAATCAATGAGGCCTCTTTCATAGAGAATCATAACGGCAACAGTTGTAATCGGTTTACTCATGGAAAATATTCTATAAATCGAATCCCGGCCGTCGGAACCATAGCTGTTCTGAAAGACTCTCCGATTATGGTGTTCTACTGCAATCGATGCTCCCAGTAACTTTTGTTTCTTGAGCTCGGCATTAAATAAATCATTCAGTCTGTATAGTTTCACTATGTTCATAACGTTTCATCCTCCATGACCATACCCATTCCGTTTTAATGGAATTTAGAAAGCGATCCGAATTGTTACGAAAGCGCTTTCGTAAAATAAGCATATCAAATATTAATGGTCCTGTCAATATATTGAGACTATATTAATTTAGCCAACCTTAACTCGTAGATTTAGGATATCCCGGTCTTTATTTTATCGAATATTGATTTTGCGGAGACCTCTCTTGTCGAATAGACAAATTTCCAATTTCGTTGTATCATTATTGCAAATAAATAAGAGGTATGATTGATGGCAAGTTTAAAAGATATTTCCCAGAAGGCAGGCGTAGCCGTTTCGACCGTATCAAAAGCCTTAAACGGTCGTTCCGATATTTCTGTTGAGACTCGGGAGAAGATCTGCAATATTGCAAAAGAACTTAACTACAAACCCAATGTCGCAGCCCAGACTCTTGCCGGAAAAGCATCCCAATTGGTTGGAATCATTGCTCCTGAAATTCAAAGCAATTTCTTTGTTAAAATCGTGAATTATTTGCAATATTATTTGCAACAAAGGCAGTACAGCACCATCCTTAATATTTCGAACTTTAATTTTGAAGAAGAGTGCGATGGGTTGGAAATGTTTTGTAACCGGAATGTTGATGGCATTTTCCTGGTTTGTTCCATGCATCATGAAATCATCAATCAACTACGGCATATCAAAAATTCTTATGGGATTCCGGTGGTATTAATTGAGGCGTTGGATATTTTCCCAGAATATGATTATATAATGGTTGACGATACTTACGGCATGAATCTCGCAATTAAGCATCTCCAAAAGAAGGGGCACCGGAAGATCGGTTTTATCACAGACAGTGTCAATAAATT
>DNPP01000079.1:0-3194 GCA_003501365.1 Bacillota bacterium | reverse complement strand
CAACAATATTGCGTGGATGATCCGGAAAGATTTGAGCAAGGCGGATATAATTGCATGAAAAAAATCCTCTCCCTTACGGATCGTCCTACTGCATTACTAACCGGGTATGATAACATTGCAGTTGGCGCCATGAGAGCGATTTATGAAGAACATTTAAAAATACCGGAAGATGTTGCTATTATTGGTAACGATAATATCCGTGAATCTTCATATTTGTATCAAAGCCTGACCACGATTTCTCCACCGGTATTAGAAATGTCCCGCATGGGTGTTGATTTATTAATCGAAAAAATTGAAAATAAGGAAAACCGTGTCGTTCATAATATAAAACTTAATCCGGATTTGATTATCCGGGAAACCACGTAATGCAATAACATCATTGATTCTAATAAATTGGAAACTACGATGAACAGATACATTGAGTTTTTTGCCACATGCTGGGTAGAGGAGGAAGTAAATGCGTGGTAAAGATTAAAAAAGATTACTTACGTGGTTTGTCCCAAAGAAAGTGAAATATCAATTACACGGTGCTCATAATGATCGCCGCTCTCATTGTTTATCCCTTCGTTTATCCTTTTAATCAATAAATTAACCGCTTCATACGCCATATCTTTTCTACTATATGATGCGGAGGTTATTTTAATAGGCAAAATAATATCGGAATGAATATTGTCAACTCCCGCTACCGCAATATCTTTTCCCACATGATAACCCAATTCATTCAATGTAAAAATAGTCTCAAAGGCAATGACGTCACAATAGGTGAAAACAGCGGTATATTCTTGCTTTTTACTAAAGATACTATTGATAACTTCACACGCTTCTCCCCTGTCGGTGGAAACGATAATAATATCATTCTCATGAAAAGGGAGATTAGCTTCTAAAAACGCTTGTTTATAACCTTCCAGTCTCAAATAAGCGCTGGAAATATACATATAAGAATTTAAAAATAAAATCCTTTGATGTCCTTTTTCAATCAAATGTTTAGTTACTAGATATGAACCTTTTTGATCATTAGCTATCACATAATCGGTATCAAGATTACTAAAATATCTGCCCACCAATATATGGGGTATTTTATAACGTCTTAATATTTCGATACTTCGGGTGTCTTTTTGATTGGGAAGTAAAAGGATCCCATCGACATTTTTCCCGATAGCCGTATAAACCGCTTCAATTTCCCTATCAATAAGTTCGCTGGTTGTTATAAAAAAGGTGCTATATCCTTGGTTCGATGCAAATTCTTCAATATATTTCGCCAAAATCGAGAAAAACGGATTTCTTAAATCCTGTAAAATAACGGCAATAGTTTTGGTTTGCCCGGTTCGCATGCTTCCGGCTACAATGTTGGGTATATACCCGAGTTCTTCCGCCCTTTTTTTGACTTTTTTTCTGAGTTCCAGTGAGATGGTATTGTTATCCTTTAACGCCCTGGAAACAGTCGTCACCGAACAGCCGAACTCTTTAGCCAAATCTTTTAAGGTTACTTTCATTTCACACACTCGCTAACATAGAATACTATATTATATCATAATTTTCGTACTATTTCATCCTCTTAAGGTTATAAACCATTCCGGGTTTATCCATGGCTGTAAAAAATGCCCTCCCAATCACAATTACATTAGCCCCGACCCGGATAACTTCTTTGATATTTTCTTCATTGATGGAACCATCAACTTCAATATCAATCGGCCGCTTCAATTCAATAATCTTCATTTGCAGGTCGTTGATTTTATTAAGCATCCCCGGTAAAAAACTTTGCCCGTTTAGACCAGGGTTAGAGGTCATGATTGATACCATGTCAATGTCGTCATATAAGTAATCTAGCACATTTAACGGGGTAGTTGGATTTAGTGCTATTCCTGTCTTTACGCCCGCACCCCTTATTTCATTGAGCAGCCACTTATGTTGCAAAGTTGATTCAAAGTGGATGGTTATGATATCGGCCCCGGACTCTAAAAATTCTTCAATACATCTTTCCGGTTTTTCGATCATCAAATGCACATCCAATATAAGACTTGTACATTTCTTAATATCGCGAATAACTTTGGACCCGAATGATAAAAGTTTAACGAAATGGCCATCCATTATATCAACATGGACATAGTCGACGCCTGCCTTTTCAAGTTCGGCAACCTGTTGCCCCAATATTGAGAAATCTCCGGCAAAAATTGAGGGCGCTATTTTGATCATATTGCGGTCCGCTTTCTATATTTAATAAAACTCTTACCATTGCCCAATAGATTTTCTATTAAAAAAAGCTGCCTCTTTTGGACAGCCCATTAAAATAATGACCTTAATAATGATGGAAGAAACTATGAAATCTCCCTAAACTACTATTAAGAAATCGTTATTAATCTAAATACAGCCAATCCACGGGTTTATGTTATCCGTAAATTCTTTGAAATTGTAAGCTTTTTATTTTTCCTGTGTTTCATGATATAATTTTTCACCAACTGCACCGTTAGGATGATTATAATAAAACTGCTCCTTGGAAAACTGAGGATACTCCATTAGATTAATTGCCATAGCGTCGAAAATAGCTATTAATGCAACTATACTTGCTGTTGCCAACATATTATATTTGCAAGCTTCTTTTTCCACATAAGTCTTGATAACCACATTACTTGCCTTGCCAAGCACGGAGTTTTCATTTTCGGTGCATCCGATAAGGGGGATTTTTCTGACCTTTATTGTATTTAAAAGCTTCACAATCTCTCCGGTATTCCCGCCCTTCGAGACTGCAATGACCACATCTCCTGCCTGTATAGCTCCTAACCCGCCATGAGCGCCATCCCCTGCTGAAAGATAAAATGCGGGCTTGCTCACACAACAAAAGGAATGGGCAATTTTCCTGGCAACTATTCCGGAAGTGCCCATACCGGCAGTAATAATCCTGCCCTTGCAATTTAAAACAAGTTCAAACGCTGCAAGGAAATCTTTGGAGTTCACATTATTTTTTAAATTACTAATGGCATTGGCTTCACTATCCCATACTCCCAAAGCAATTTTCATCGTTTCTTCGTTCATGTTCTTATCTCCTTCTCCTTCATAGATGTCTATTTTTGGCCATAATAAGCATTGGGCCCAAATTTTCTCTTGTAATGCTTTTCGATAATACTTTGTTTTAGCGGCGGCGGTGCTTCTTTAGAGTTAAAAAGGGTATAGTAATTCATCTCGGCGATTCTTTCAAG
>DNPP01000395.1:3458-4325 GCA_003501365.1 Bacillota bacterium | reverse complement strand
GTTTTAACTTTCAAGGTTTTTAAAGCGAAATTAGCCATAACCGTACCTTGGAAGTCATCAATAAAGCAGGCGCGGAAGATGTAATCGCCAACCTCGGTAACTGCAGGATTGGTTCCGGTCGGAGTGATCATCGGAATTTTTGAATCTTGGGCAATTGGTGCAGCGCTCAAGCAATTCTTACTGGTAACCGGTCCGAGCAACGCAACAACTTTATCTTGAGCGATAAGTTTCTTAGCTGCAGATGCAGATTC
The DNA here is from genome assembly GCA_003501365.1 of Bacillota bacterium. Classification (GTDB taxonomy): domain Bacteria; phylum Bacillota; class UBA4882; order UBA8346; family UBA8346; genus UBA8346. The sequence continues at coordinate 4,074 of DNPP01000395.1, read as the reverse complement.
AGCAGCATCTGATTTGTTGTCGGAAACAACCAATTCTAATTGACGGCCCAAAACTCCACCTTTTTTATTCACAGCATTGAAATACAATTTGGCAGAGTTGGCGCAAGCTGTCCCGAAAGTAGCAACACCTCCGGTAATCTCATAGTTAGCGCCGATCTTAATCGGCTCTGTTGCCGCGCCTACAAACGAAGTCATTGCTACAACTAAAACAATTAACCCTAAAACTACTAATTTCTTCAATAAAATACCTCCTCTATTTCTCTTTTTATTCCATCCCGAATTTTGAACCAAAGATTCAAACCGGGAATGTTACGTAATATAAATTATATATCTGCTATTTTATTTTCGCAATGTTTATTGGAAAGTTTTTGTTAGGTTATTGTTAATAATGTATCCCAAAAACTATGAAAGGTAACAAAACAAATATTATCCAATAATGTGATGGCCAAAATAAACTATCTCAGGCCCTCAAAAATATTTTTGATATAATAATTGTTATCTTGATGTTAGCTTTCTGTTCCGTCAAAGAGGTTATTCAAATTATATAATAGCTATCATATTTTGGCAATCAAAACTGTTAAGGGGATTATTGCCATAATCGACCAAAAACCGCCGC
>DNPP01000395.1:2492-3189 GCA_003501365.1 Bacillota bacterium | reverse complement strand
GCAAGCAAACTTGACAATTCCTATAGGATTACTCTAATTATTTCATTTCGATTCTTCCCTGGAAAATGCCGTATAAAGTTTCAAGTATGCCGCCCGAGTCATCTAAACTACCGGTGTTCTTTCATCTCCGTCAAAATACGTTCAATAATTTGATCAGGCGTAAGCGTTCCCAGTTCGCCTTCTTTACGTTCCCGAACCGCCACTTGCCCTTCCTTAGCCTCTCGTTCACCCGCCACCAGCATATATGGAATCTTTTGCAGCTGTGCTTCTCGGATCCGGTAACCGATCTTTTCATTTCGTATGTCGGTTTCGACGCGAATGTTATGTGCTTCCAATCGCTTCTGAAGTTCCAACACATATTGATGCTGATTTTCACTGATTGCCAATATTCTGACCTGGACAGGAGCGAGCCAGGTTGGAAATGCGCCGGCGTAATGTTCAGTCAGAATGGCGATAAACCTTTCAATACTTCCGAATACCACCCGGTGAATCATGACCGGTCGGTGCTTTTCCCCGTCCGGTCCAATATAAGTCAGCTCAAATTTCTCCGGCATTTGGAAATCTAATTGAATGGTGCCGCATTGCCAAGTCCGGCCGATCGAGTCCTCCAAATGAAAATCAATCTTGGGTCCATAAAACGCTCCATCGCCTTCATTTACCTTATATTGCATATTTTTGGTGTCTAAAGCGTCCCGTA
>DNPP01000395.1:0-2221 GCA_003501365.1 Bacillota bacterium | reverse complement strand
GTGGCAATTTGCCATTGTTCTTCGCTACCCATCGAATTCTCAGGCCGGGTCGAGAGTTCCACATGATATTTAAAACCAAATACCTTATAAAAATCATCAATCAAGTCGATTACACCCAGTACCTCAGTTTTAATCTGTTCCGGAGTCATAAATATATGGGCATCATCTTGCGTAAAACAACGGACCCGCATCAAACCATGCAGGGCGCCGGATAACTCATGGCGATGGACCAAGCCTAATTCGGCCATTCTCTGAGGTAGATCCCTATAAGAATGTAACTTTCGCTTATAAGCCAGCATACCGCCAGGACAGTTCATCGGCTTGATTGCATAATTACCCTCATCGATCTTGGTAAAATACATATTATCCTTGTAATGATCCCAATGTCCCGAACGGTGCCACAATTCTTCGCTAAGAATAATCGGCGTTTTAATTTCTTGATAACCGCGCTTTTTATGTTCCTGCCGCCAAAAATCCTCCAAAATATTCCGTAAAATCATTCCCTTGGGCATGAAGAAAGGAAAACCGGGACCTTCATCTAAAATATCAAAAAGATCCAGTTCCTTACCGATTTTACGGTGATCCCGTTTTTTAGCCTCTTCCAGCTTAAACAGGTAATCATCCATCACATTTTTATTAGGAAACGCGGTGCCATAAATCCGTTGCAGCATCTCCCGGGACGAATCTCCCCGCCAATAAGCGCCGGCCAAAGACATTAATTTAAATGCCTTTAAAAAACCCGTGCTTGGTAAATGGGGCCCCCGGCATAAATCGATAAAATCTCCTTGTTGATAGAAAGAGATATTGCCGTCTTCCAGTCCTTCGACTAATTCATATTTATATTTAGCGCCGGTCTTTTGAAATAATTCCAACGCCTCTTTCTTCGAAGACTCGGATCTTGTAAAGGGTAAATCCTCCTGAACAATCTTGGCCATTTCAGCCTCGATCTTGGGTAAGTCCTCCGGTTTTAGCGGTTCCGGCAAATCCAAATCATAGTAAAAACCATTATCAATGGCCGGACCGATGGCTAGTTTAACAGCAGGATATAAACGCCGCACCGCCTGAGCCATGATGTGAGAAGCGGAGTGCCTGATGATTTCCAGGCCTTCCGGATCAATCGATTTAATAAGACGCAATGAAGCATCTTTCGCCAAAGGCTGATGAATATCGACCAACTCTTGGTTGACTTTAGCCGCAATTACTTCACCGGCAAGTCGTTTGCTGATAGACTCCGCTACTTGAAAAGGGGTTGTGCCCTCCGGATATTCACGGATATTTCCATCCGGAAATGTTACTTTCATCATTCATTCTCCTTCTGAAAATCTAATTAGAAACTTTATGTGTGCCGTACCGACGGTTACCGTCGATAATAGATAATAAAATACCCCATCCCACTGAAGGGACGGGGTTAACCGCGGTTCCACCCTTGTTGATAAGCACTAAAATTTAGCACTTAACCACTCTTTGGATGACTGTAACGAAGTCAACGCCGGTTTATGCTTACACTTTACCATTCAGCCTTCGCCGGAGCGTCCAAGGTGGTCTTACCGTTGCAGCTAGGAAGTTCACAGCCAACACGTACCCATGTACGCGCCTTCCCTCTCTGAAAGCTTACCCACGATTCGTTCCTCTTCATCCGCATAAAAATTAAATTAGTATAAGTATATTACTCCCATCACACTTAGTCAAGGGTCCCCTTTAGCTTACTAACCACTTACCGATAACTATTTTGCCTAATAACCTCCTAAAACGCTGCCGAATTTTTTTGTGAAACCGCTATCATCCTGATAAATTTGGCGCAATTCTTCTGCTAATATTTGCCATTCTGCTTGCTTGGCAAGATCATATTGACAACACTGTTTAAAAATAATCAATAGTTGTAAAGCGGCCTTCCAATCATCCGACCCTCTCCGGTCCAGCAAAACTTTAATAAGTATCGGATAAAGCGGTGCCAAGTCCGCCTCGATCTTTGAAGCAAACAGCTTTGCCGCAGCCATTAATAATGCATCATCTCTAATAATTCGTTCCAAATTATTGGCAATGCCCTGAAGATCCCGATCTTCAATCATGATCCGCAGAATTAATACTTTTTGATCTTGGGCCGCCAACAAGCGCTTTATCTCCCTCCGGTATTGTTCCCAATCCGAAGGGTATTTGTCTAAAAGCATCTTCAACCGAAGATATTCTTCAAAATTCGGGTTCTCTTGAAACTGAATAAAGC
>DNPP01000181.1:6295-7704 GCA_003501365.1 Bacillota bacterium | reverse complement strand
AACCCGCAACATGCTCTCAAAAAGATTGACTTGAAAACAATTGTGTGATATGATATAAATGATTTTTTGTAATATTATTTTAATATTTGCTCTCCTATTATAACGCACTGTTGTGAATTTTCAATCCCTAGATTTTTTAATTTTTTAATACTATATGGTAGCTAACGAACGTCTTTACGATAAATCATGAATCAAAAAGTTGGCCGATTTGGCCAACTTTTAATTTTTGCCCGGGAAAATTCTCTTCTAGCAAAAGCCGGATGATTTCAAATTTATAATAAGAAATCAAATGTTTGGGGATTGATTGTATTATTGTTTTCCAGAAAATATTCATTAATAATTTTAATGGCCAATCCTTGGGCCAGTTTCATCCCCGTGTTGCTGTTGGTCATAATAACAACTCCCCGTTTCGATTCTTTACTGGTAGCCATAATACTACAATAATAATGGACATTTCCCCAATGCCAAAAAAAATCTTCGCCGGGAGACTTGAGTAGCCCGATTCCCAGACCCCAGTATATATTCTTTTGCCATTTAACCATCGGACTCAGCATCTGAGTCACAGTTTCGGGTTTGAGCAAAGTGGGATGGCAGATCTCCATATTAAATTTCGCCATATCCGTCGGAGTAGAAAGCAAACTATATGCTGCGTTAACATCCATCTCCCTAATCGGAGCAGCCATACCGGCTTGATGGCCGCTAGCCAACAAAGAAACCAGATCTTCTCTGAACACATATGAACTGGACTCCATACCCAAAGGCTTGAGAATTGTCTGTTCCATAAATTCACTAAACGGCATCCCGGTTACATCCTCAATGACTTGCTGCAAATAACGAAACCCTGCGCCTGAATAAGAGAAATAACTCCCCGGTTTGAAGTAGACTTTGCGGTCTTTTCCGTCAGAGTCATTTGAGAGTCCCGAAGTATGCGTGAGCACCATTCGAAGTGTAATTTGATCGGCATTTTTGGGATCGGGTAGATACTCTTTTTTGAGATATTGGTTTAAGGGTTCATCCAGTGTCAAAATCCCTTTCTCCACCAGCATCATTGCAGCATAAGCAGTCAATGTTTTGCTGAACGAAGCAGCCTTAAAAACCGTAGCTTCATCAACCGGGTTACCTGTAACCGCACTTTTAACGCCAAACCCCTTACAGTATTCTATTTTGTTGTCATTATAAATTACCATTGAAAGGCCGGGAACTAAGTTCTTCTTCATTTCAGCTGTTATGTACGGCTCTAAGGCGGAATAGTCCGGTTCTTCCGGAGGTGGTGCAGGTACAGGCTCTTCAACTGCGGGTTGGGCATAAACCGCTCCAACCAAAAAAACCGATAGCAGGATGATTAGATATAAATATAAAAAGTGGTTAGAACGACGCGATTGTTTCAGAGCCCGCATCTTTGCATTACC
>DNPP01000181.1:5083-5976 GCA_003501365.1 Bacillota bacterium | reverse complement strand
CGGCGCTCCAACTCCTCCCGACGTTTACGATCCTGCTCCGCCCTGCGCCTACGTTCTAACTCAGCACGGCGTCTACGTTCTAATTTAGCTCTACGTCGGTTATCAAATCCAGGTTTGCGCGCCGATGGCGGAGGCCCCGGCATTGAAATAACTTGCCCAATAACTAATTGATCAGTTTCAATACCCGGATTGATCTCGAAAATCGTCGCTACCTTAGCATCATATAATTCAGCCAAGTCCCTAATTGTATCACCCGGTTGAATTATATAGGGAAATGTTTCCGGCATATCTTTCATGTCCATCCCTATCACCTCCTCTGGCTTAAGCTACTTTCTACATTGTATGAATCAATGCTAAAGTCCGCTTTATACCAAAGGCATATCGAAAATAAAAAAGACCGTTTTTCGACGGCCACTGCGAATTATGGATATTTTATTGACATCGGTACCTGAGCAAATAAGCTGATTATAAAAACAATTTCGCTAGTTTTAAAATCGTCTTAACTTCGCCCCTAAAGCAGTAAGCTTTATTTCAACTTTTTCATAGCCGCGGTTAAGATGAGTAAGTCCCTCAATAGTTGTAATCCCCTTAGCCCCCAAACCTGCAATTACTAATGCCGCGGCTGCACGAATATCGGAAGCCAGCACTTTCGCACCATTAAGATTTGCAATTCCCCTAACAATAGCGCTCCTGCTTTCTACGCTTATATTAGCGCCCATACGAATCAATTCATCAACGTAACGAAAACGGCTACTATATACGTTCTCTGCAATAACACTAGTTCCGTTGGCTATCGATAATAGCGCGGTAATTTGCGGTTGTAGATCGGTCGGAAACCCCGGGTAAGGCAAAACGGTCACGTCGACGGGATCGAGCTTTTTACCCGCTTTGAC
>DNPP01000181.1:3699-4724 GCA_003501365.1 Bacillota bacterium | reverse complement strand
ACAGTAACATCACCCGCGGTAATGGCTCCGGCTATCATAAAGGTCCCCGCCTCAATCCGATCCGGAATTACAGTATAGTCGATTTCTTTGTTATTGAGTTCAGTAACTCCCTCAATCCGGATAGTGTCGGTACCGGTACCCCGGATTTTAGCTCCCAGGCGATTGTAAAAATTCTGTTCTTCGATAATCTCCGGTTCTCTTGCGGCGTTGCGAATGACAGTGGTACCTTCCGCCATAATCGCTGCAGCCATAATGTTCTCCGTTGCTCCCACGCTCGGAAAGTCAAGATGGATTTCGGTTCCTCTTAACTTATCCGCCTTTAAATAAACATAACCGTGTTCTTCAATCAGCTCGGCGCCTAAAGCCTGAAAACCTTTTAAATGAAGATTAATAGGCCGATGGCCGATGACATCGCCCCCCGGTTGAAAAAGCTGCACCCGGCCGACTTTAGTAAGAAGCGGCCCCATCACCTGAGCCGAAGCCCGCATCTCTCTCACCAATTCATCAGGAGCAGCATAACCCAGATCAGTGGTATTCCTAATCATAAGCGTAGACTCATTTTCCCACTCCGCATCAGCGCCTAAAGCTTTAATAACCTTAATCATAATCTCCACATCGCGAATACGGGGTACATTTCGGATAATCGCCTTATTATTGACAAGTAGTGCGGCGGCCATTAACTTCAAGACGGCATTTTTAGCGCCGCTGATATTCACTGAACCTTCCAAGGGGCTTCCACCGATAATTTCTATTTTTTGATTATCATCTACCGAAACGGTATGTGTTTCATTGATCAACTGTAAAATCTCCTATAGAATAATTTTCAAGCAATTGCCAGGCAAAAATTGCCAATTCCACCATTCGTTCTTACCATTACATATTTTCTCATTAAAACAATAAATTATCAACATAAAGTTCAATTTAGGAATGACTTTCGCGATTCTTGTGGAAATTAAAATGTTTTAATTGTAAACCCAATTATTTTTATTGGTTGACATTTAATTAATTTTCAATTACACTATCCT
>DNPP01000181.1:0-3410 GCA_003501365.1 Bacillota bacterium | reverse complement strand
TTTTAAAAAGGAGTATTTCGAAATGGCCCAAAATCAACCCCTCGACCTACGCAGGATGGTTTTTATCTCACTTTTTACCGCTTTAATAATTATCGGAGGTTATCTCAGCTTTCCCATTCCTTTGAGTCCAGTACCGATTGTATTAGCCGATCTTTTTGTAATGCTGGCCGGATTATCTCTTGGGGCATCATCAGGAGCAGCTAGTGTGGGATTATTTCTCTTTTTAGGCGCCCTTGGCTTGCCGGTATTTGCAGGCGGCGAAGCGGGCTTGGTAGTATTTCTAGGGCCGAAAGGAGGATTTTTATGGGGCTATTTAGCCTGTGCCTTAATTGTCGGGCTAATCTCCACCCGAGGTAAGTCTTCTTGGATTAAAGACTTGTTTGCCCTGATAGCCGGTAATATATTTTTATATGGCATCGGAGTACCCTGGTTAAAAACGATCTTGAAACTAAGTTGGGACAAAGCCCTTTTGTTTGGTCTCTTTCCTTTTATGATTGGGATGATAATCAAAATCATGGCGGCAATCGTTTTAATTCGTGCATTGCGGCCCTTTTTAAAGCCCTCGCGATAGGTAATAAAATACTTACGTACAATAAAGGTTAATTAAACATCCATGAATATTTTAACGACTCAGAATCTAACACATACCTTTCCGAACGGATTCACCGCAATCAATGATATTAATCTCGCCATTCAGGCCGGAGAATTTATTATCATTGCCGGAACCAATGGATCCGGCAAAACCGTTTTAATGCAACACTTTAACGGACTGCTCCTGCCTACCGAAGGCAGGGTGCTAGTGGAAGGGGAACCTGTAACCAAGGATTTAACCTCGGCCCGGAAGAAAATCGGCCTGATTTTCCAAAATTCCGACAATCAAATTGTCGGTCAAACCGTTGCCGAGGATGTAGCCTTTGGTCCGGAAAACCTTAGATTGCCTCGCGCGGAAGTTGCAAGTCGTGTAAAAGAAGCGCTGGATGCTGTAGATCTAAGTGAATTGGCCAATCAACCACCCCATACTTTATCCGGCGGTCAAAAACGCAAGCTGGCTATAGCCGGTGTGTTGGCCATGAAGCCCCAAGTCATCGTATTCGACGAACCCTTTACCGGGCTCGATTATCCGGGGGTACTCCAGGTATTAAAACAAATTGTGACTCTTCACCAAAAGGGGCATACCCTCATTTTAGTCACCCATGATCTGGATAAAGTATTGGCCCATGCCGGACGTTTAATTATTATGGAGAAAGGACGTATTGTTAAGGACGGTCACCCTAATGACCTGATTGAAAAAGTGGAGGCTTATGGCATTCACAAGCCTTTCGGGGAAAACCGCAGCATAACGACAATGACATGGCTCAGTTAAATATCTTTCATTATCTGCCCGGAGGGTCGATCCTCCACCGGATGGACGGTAGGATCAAGCTAGTCTGTATGATTTTATTGAGTATTGCAGTCAGCATCGCGTCCCGGATCTCTGACCTCTTGAGCTTAACTTTCATTATACTAGTGGCTTTAATCAGCTCGAAGCTACCATTTAAAAAACTCTTTGCTGAGCTCAACTATTTCCTTTTTTTAATTATTCTAGTATTAGTCGTTCATTCTTTCAGCATTCCGGGTACTCCGATTACCAATTGGCCGGTGCCGAATCCAACCTGGGAAGGAGTAAATTCCGGGCTTGTTTTCGGCTGGCGGATTATTCTGCTGGTCGCAATAAGCATGATTCTCATTGCCACTACCACCCTTTCCACATTACAAAATGTAATTGGGTGGGGGCTCCATCCTGTCCCGCTTATTCCCGGAGCCAAAATCTCCACAATGATCGGCCTGACCTTTACGCTGGTTCCCCTCATCTTTGACCAGGCTTCCGAAATGTTGGATGCCCAAAAATCACGTTGCATCGCTGGAAGAAAGAATCCGATCGAGCGGATCTTTTTTCTGGTATTTCCATTATTACTGCAAACATTTCGGCGCGCCGATGAAATGATATTGGCCATGGAATCCCGGTGCTACTGCGAACAACGGACCCCGGAAATATTTAAAACGAAAACCCTGGACTGGGTAATACTCCTTAGTTTAGGTTTGGTCTGTTGCGCAATCTTTTTCCAGCTGGGTTAAACTTTGGGACTATTGCTGCTTATCCACCAATAATCGGCCTGTAATATGATAGTAGCAATAACCAACAACGCGCCGGAAAGCGTCAATAAGAACCTAACGGAACTAATGTTCAATAAAATCCCGAATAAACCGAACGCCACGGGTAGAGAGACATTTCCCATCATCGATGCAATGCCGAAGACCCGACCCGCCATATCATTCGGGGTGTTTGTCTGCAAGATAGTCTGCCAATCGATAGAAGCATTGGCGACTGCGATACCGATGAATGCCATGATAATCAAATAAGCGATAGGGCTTCTCACGAACATAAATTTCAACAAACCAATCAATAACAAACAACCGCCCAGTCCGCTCACAAAACGGAATAAATGCAAATCCGGCATATTTTTTTTGTTGCTTAGCCCATGGTAAATCGATCCCAAAACCAAACCTAATCCCAACAGGGTCTGACAATAACCGAGATTTCGTAGACCATTGCCTGTAAGTTCCCTCGCTAAAAATGGTAAGGAAACCAGTAAACTCCCGTAAAAGAAATGAACGAGCCCGATGATACCAATAACAATCAAAATATGTCTTTGCTTTACCAAAAAACTCATTCCCGCTCTGACATCGGACCAAGCTGAATTATTGACGACGTCCGACCGGCCTGTTACGGGTATATCCATAAACCATCCACAAGCGGCGGATACTAGATAAGAGAGTCCATTAATTACAAAAACCGTCGCAAAGCCTAGGAAACTCACGGCCACCGCGCCCAATACCGGTCCCATTACCGTACTGATTCCACCGTTGAATTGGTTAAAACTATTGGCCTTGGGAAGTTCTTCTTCGGGAACAATCTGTGGCACAATCGCCTGGACAGTCGGATCGTAAAATGCGGCGCCCAATGATATAACCACCGCTACAGCAAAAACATGCCAGACTTCCAGTATGTTTAAAATCGCCAGAACAGCGACGACGATTACCACCAACCCCCGGATCACATCGGCAATAATGATTACCGGTTTACGATACCACCGATCAATCCAAGCTCCGGCCAATGGCGCAAGTAACACCCCGGGTAATGCGGAAGCTACCATCAACAGTCCCATAATAACCGGAGAATTGGTTTTTTGCAAAATCCACCATGCCAAAGCGATGCTATAAAATTTATCCCCGATTTGCGAAATAAGCCTGCCTACCCATAACAGGAAAAAATCCGGATTAAACAGCACATTTTTCATAACAGTCACCCGACCTTTCAAAATATAGTCAGCATTATAAACTATCAAGTGATGATCGGGTCAAGGACAACT
>DNPP01000054.1:4666-5295 GCA_003501365.1 Bacillota bacterium | reverse complement strand
TTGAATTCACCAATCGGAAGATCAATGGTTCCCTCTGGGAGAGCGGGCACTCCATGAACCACCGCATAATAAATCCGGTGTATTCGGTTGGTTTGGGTGGCTTGGGTTAAAAGAGTCTGCATTTCCGCATTTTTGGCGAAAATGATCAAGCCAGATGTCCCGTAATCCAAGCGATTAACCGGCCTTACCTTTAATTTCAAGCCTTTTTCCTCAAAATAAGCGGCAATCCCGTTGGCGAGGGTACCTGAGGTGATGCTTCCGGAAGGATGGACCGCCAATTGAGCCGGTTTATTGATGACTAACAGTTGATCGTTTTCAAAAACGATATCCAAAGGCATCGACTCAGGTGATAGTGTGGGCTGTTCTTCATTAATACCATAGACCTGTATTCGATCCCCCTCTTTGAGCTTCGCTTGCGAGTGGGATTTTTTATGATTGAGAAAAACCAACCCTTTAAAGAAATATTGCCGTAGACTCCGACCGGAAAGGGGAGAGGAGTGCCTCAGAAAATCGGAAATGGAACCAGCGGATGCCCGGTCATAGATTGCTTCAAAGATTATACGGTGTTCCGGTTGACGTCTTTTTTCCATAATTCATATTGTACCCATTTTGAGCTACGCTGTCAAAAT
>DNPP01000054.1:0-4397 GCA_003501365.1 Bacillota bacterium | reverse complement strand
TTTAATTCACCCGTTCGTTATTTACAAAGATCCACCTAATTGCTATAATAAATTCAATTATTCGGCCAAGGACAATTTTGGTTGTACTTGGCGGCATAATAAATTGTAGGATGGTAGGAGGAATCATAATGATTGTTGTCATGAATCAAGAGGCTACCGCGGATCAGATCCAGCATGTCCAAGACAAACTCAAGGAATGGGGATTTGGAATCCATTTTTCTCAAGGGGTAGAACGGACGATCCTGGGAGTCATCGGTCAGAAAAAGCCGGGTGTGATGGAATCGATCGAGGCCATGGACGGGGTTGAAAAAGTAGTACCGATTTTGCAGCCTTTTAAATTGGCCAGCCGTGAGTTTCAAAGCGCTACGTCCGAGGTTCAAGTAGGCGATGTGGTTTTTGGCGGTCCAAAACTGGTGGTTATTGCCGGCCCTTGTGCGGTAGAAAGCGAAGAGCAGATGGTAATGACCGCAAAGGCTGTAAAACGGGCCGGCGCCACCATGATCAGGGGCGGCGCTTTTAAGCCCCGAACCTCACCCTATGCCTTTCAGGGCTTGGAGGAAGAGGGTTTAAAGATCTTGAAGCAGACTAGCATCGAGGTAGGGATTCCTTTTGTGACGGAAGTGGTGAATCCTATGGAAGTGGAGATGGTGGCGGAATATGCCCCGATGCTCCAGGTAGGAGCCAGAAATATGCAAAACTTCACTTTGCTGAAAGAGATCGGCAAGCTGAAAAAACCGGTGATCTTAAAACGGGGGTTGGCCGCCACCATCGATGAGTGGTTGATGGCAGCCGAATATATCCTCAGTGAAGGAAATTACCAGGTAGTGCTGTGTGAACGCGGTATTCGGACTTATGAAACCGCCACCCGGAATACCCTTGATTTGAGCGCGGTTCCGTTAGCTAAGCGCTTGAGTCACTTGCCGATTATCGTCGACCCCAGCCATGGAACGGGCAAACGTTTCTTGGTGAATCCTTTAAGCAAGGCTGCCGTGGCGGCGGGTTCCGACGGCTTAATCATTGAGGTGCATCCTGACCCGGAGAGCGCGCTGTCCGATGGTCCCCAATCACTAAATTTCAATGGTTTTGAAACATTGATGAAAGAAATTACTCCGATTATTTATGCGGTAGGACGGTCCCTCTAAATGACAGTCACAAAAAATGGTAAACTAGCTATCCTGGGTCTGGGTCTAATGGGTGGTTCCCTGGCCCTGGCTTTAACGCGCAGCGGATTTTCAGTGAATGGTTGGGATCAAAGCCCCGCTGTAATAGCAGAAGCTCACCGGATGGGGGCTATTGAGAGAATCCCAACCTCTTTAGGGGATGCGGTATCCGAGGCCCGGTATATTTTTGTGGCAACCCCGGTAACGATGATTGCCGAGATCATCAAGACTGCTTTGCCTTTCACTATGCCGGGGACGGTCTTTTCCGATCTGGGAAGCATCAAGGAAGCGATTATTAGTGAGGTATTCTCTTTCTTACCGGATTCCCATTACTTTGTGGCCGGTCATCCGATGACAGGTTCCGAACAACAGGGGATCGGAGCAGCCGATCCCTTTTTATTTGAAAATGCGGCTTATATTATGATTGATCATCCCAATACCCCAACTCCGGTGCTCACGCAAGTGACAGAGATTATCCGGACCACGGGAGCCGCAATGTTGACGCTTACTGCGCCGGAGCATGACCGGATCGTCGCAATGGTCTCTCATTTACCCCATTTATTGGCGGCAACTTTAGCTAGGACTGCCGGGGTCGAGGAAGAGAGTTATCCCGGCACCCTCGGCCTGGCTGCCGGAGGCTTTCGGGATACTACCCGGATCGCCATGGGCGCTCCGGAGGTTTGGGAGGGCATTATTTTAGGCAACCGACAGCGGATCATAGAAGCGATTGAGAATTTTCAAATTGAGCTGCATGAATTGCGGGATATTCTAAATAATGCGGGAGCACACGCAGCGGGCCGGGAAGCCTTGCGAAAGTTTCTTGAGCAATCCCGTCAGGTTCGGCAGCAAATCCCGGCTAAAAACAAGGGCTTTTTGACACTTCTCTATGAAATGGTGGTTACCATTGAAGACCGGCCGGGTACTATTGAATCAGTCCTTCATCATTTGGCCGGGGCCGGTATCAATATCAAAGATATTGAGATTCTGAGGATGCGTGAAGGCGAAGGCGGCACCCTCCGCCTGGCTTTGGAAAACAGCGATGCTGTTGATCAAGCGGTGAGTATTTTGGAAAGTCAGGGATTTAAGGCGCGGAGAAGGTAAACATGGGTTATGATCTACATACGCATTCAATTTATTCCGACGGCTCTTTGAGACCGTTTGAGCTAGTCCGGAAGGCCATCGATAGGGGCCTGGACGGGTTTTCTTTAACCGACCACGACTCTATCGGAGGGATTTCCGAAGCGGTTTCCGAAGCGGCCCGGCATAAATATACATTCATTCCCGGGGTTGAGCTGACCACGGATTATGGGAGTTCCGAAGTTCATATTTTGGGTTATAATTTCGACCTAGCGAATAAGCAGCTGTTGCAAAAACTGGAGCAAATCATGAAAGCCCGCAATGAACGGGCGAAGCAGATTATTAAGAAACTCAAACAACATCATCTGCCGTTATCCTGGGAGAAGGTACAAGCCCTAACCACTAGCCGGTTTATCGGACGTTCCCATATTTTCAGGGCTCTGGAGAGGGAAGGGTTGATCGCCAGTGAACATCGGCAGGGGGCTTTTGAGTATTATCTAGGGAAAAATGGCGTTGCTTATGTGCCTCATAGCGAGATTGGCACCCTGGAAGCCATTGAACTGATCCATAAAGCCGGCGGTGTTTCATCGCTCGCTCATCCCGGCCGTATGAACAATGATTCCTTAATCCCGGAATTAATCAATTCCGGTTTGCAAGGCCTGGAGGTGTTTTATCCAAGCCATACCCCGCAACAAATCAGCAAGTATTTGGAATTGGCCCGTAGTTACGGACTGTATTGCACCGGCGGCTCTGACTATCATGGGGCCTTTAATCAGACCAGGATGGGGGATGCGGAGGCTCCGGAGATCGGGGAGTGGTATCATTGTTAAGGCAAAAATCCTGCATAGCTTCCATAATTTATTTGCAAAAAATATAAAAAATACTCTTTACAGATAGGATGTTTTTCTGTATACTATAAAATGCACTCGTCAAAAACACGGGAAATTAGCTCAGCTGGTGAGAGCACCTGCCTTACAAGCAGGGGGTCGTAGGTTCGAATCCTACATTTCCCACCATATTTTTTAAACTGGAGCCGTGGTGTAGTTGGTTAACATGCTAGCCTGTCACGCTAGAGATCGTGGGTTCGAGTCCCATCGGCTCCGCCATTTTAAAAAAGTAATTCTTGACGTTTTGCGGAAAATTTGATATAATATTTTATGTTCCAATGCCACGATAGCTCAGTTGGTAGAGCAGAGGACTGAAAATCCTCGTGTCGCTGGTTCGATTCCGGCTCGTGGCACCATAAGAAGTTTAAAGTCAGCAGTCAGCGGTTTAAAATGCGGAAGTAGCTCAGTGGTAGAGCATCGCCTTGCCAAGGCGAGGGTCGCGAGTTCGAATCTCGTTTTCCGCTCCAAATTTAAAATTCTATGATATAATCAATATAGATGACCCTCACTTGAGGGTTAAAATTTACTCCGAGTGGCGCGCAGATGCAAATGGCGGCATAGCCAAGTGGTAAGGCAGAGGTCTGCAAAACCTTTATCCCCAGTTCAAATCTGGGTGCCGCCTCCAAAATTTGATAAGTATTGCCGAAGTGGCGGAACTGGCAGACGCAAGGGACTTAAAATCCCTCGGTCCTAAAGACCGTACCGGTTCGATTCCGGTCTCCGGCACCAAATTATAAAACCAACGCAGAGCGTTGGTTTTTTTATATTCGAAGACCGGAATCAGAAGCGATGTTGCGAACCAGGACGGTGAGCATACCGAGTTCGGATCAGGGGGATGTTTTCGATCGAAGGGAGAATTTCCGGTCTCCGGCACCAATCATATCAAGGATCTGGAGATTTTACAAAAACTTCTAGGCCCTTTTATTATGTCAACTTTATCAGAATTTTGTCAGAAATTCTGTAAACCTTTATCATTATTGAATTTATGATTTATGGTTTACATTTACACTTTTTTATTGACGATTTGATTGAGAGGACCGTTCTTATAGAACCATTTTGCAGGCTCTCCTAACTCGCCAGGCTTGTCAGAATATTGGATTTTTGGCACTCACCATAGGCCCCATTACCGAAAAAGGAACATCATATTTTAATAGTCTTTTTTCTAAATTTATAGCCACTAAATGTTACCGTTGCCAAATTCATAACAACATTGGTGTTCTTAACCAACTTCTATATTTCTCTCATATTATCATCGGACATTCTTTCTTCAAGG
>DNPP01000279.1 GCA_003501365.1 Bacillota bacterium | reverse complement strand
GTGTACGCGAGTGTGGTCTGCGTCCCTTTTCATTCAGCAGTCGGTTTTACCGAACTGCTAAGCGAGGGGGACCCGCAGCATTTATTGGAACGGTTAGTTCCCCGGCTTCGATCTTTGGCAACCATGGCTAACGATCTGGGAGTATTATTAGCTTTTGAACCGTTAAACCGTTTTGAAAACTGTCTAATCAACACCGCCGCTCAAGCCCTAGAGCTGGTCAAAATGGTAGATAATGATGCGTTAGGAATTCATCTGGACACTTTTCACATGAATATTGAAGAAAAAGATATTGCCGGGGCGATCCGGACGGCCGGTCCGGCGGTCTATCATATTCACACTTGTGAAAATGATCGCGGAATACCTGGAACAGGCCATATACCATGGAAAGATATTGCCAATGCTGTTCAAGATATCGGTTATCAAAGGGATCTGGTGATTGAGTCTTTTACCGATCAGGTCCGGAGTATTGCTAGATCAGTTTCAGTCTGGCGTAAACTGGCGCTTTCATCCGAGAACTTGGCAGAGGACGGCTTACATTTTCTAAAAAATAATTTTATCTCCACACATTAAACTCATTTATGATAAAATATTAACAGATTTACGATAATTGAAATATCAAATAATTAAAGGTTATAATCTATGAAAAATGAGTCATTTGAAAAAAATCCGGTTTTCGGTTGGTTCGGGCCCGCAGCTGGAGCCGCTATTTTTAAAATTATTAAAAGTTCCGGACCTTTGTCCCGGGCGGAAATCGTGCGGGAAACAGGGTTATCCAAGTCTACCGTCTCCATGCATGTTGATAAATTGATCAAGATTGGATTGGTTAAAGAAGAGCATAATGATCGTTCCGGAGCCGGACGTAAAGGTTTGTTGCTGAGTTTTGCAATTGATTCCGGTTATATTATCGGAATCGATCTGGGGGCCAGCAGTTTGAATGTGGCTTTATGCAATTTGAATGCCGGGATCATTGACTTTTGTACTGAAGAGCTTTTTGTTTATCAAGGGCCGGAAAAAGTAATGGAACGGATATGCTATCTAACCGATCAATTATTGGCCAAATATAAATTGGAAAGAGTAAATATCCTCGGTATCGGAATGGGGGTTCCCGGTCCGGTGGAGTTTGAAACCGGGATCCCGGTTTCTCCTCCGATTATGCCTGGTTGGCATCATTTCCCCGTGAAAAAGACCTTAATGGATTATTATGGCTGCCCCGTTTATGTTGATAATGACGTAAACGTAATGGCCTATGGGGAAAGGTACAGCGGCTGGGGGAAGAATATTGATAACTTTATTTTTATTAAAGTAGGAACCGGCATTGGGGCCGGCATATTTTGCGACGGTAAACTTTATCGCGGTTCTCAAGGTTGTGCCGGAGATATCGGCCATATAGGAGTCGATGGTAATACGACTCCCTGCTATTGCGGTAATAAGGGTTGTTTAGAAATTATTGCGGCCGGACCCGCCATTGGGAATTTAGCCAAAGAAGCCGCTGAAGCCGGAAAGAGTTTTTTATTGGCCGAAAAATTAAAAGAGCAAGGCTTTATTACCGCCAAGGATGTAGGCATGCTTGCAGAACATGGCGATCTGGCCTGCGTTGATTTAATTCAAAAGACCGGCCAAACTATTGGACAGGTGCTGGCCAAATTAATTAACTTTTTTAACCCGTCATTAGTCGTCATTGGCGGTGGAGTGACCGGGTTGGGAGGACGTTTTCTCGCCGCTATTAAGGAAGTTGTATATCGCCGTTCTCTCCCATTGGCCACCCGTGAACTATCAATCCAAAACTCCAGTTTGGGCGAGAGTACGGGAATGATTGGAGCCGCGGCTATGGCATTAAATGAAGTTTTTTCCCACAATAATGTTACGGAGATGGTTTCTTTAGAAAACAGTCGGCTTATTCTCTAGTTTTTTAAATCCCGTGTTTTTAGCGGCTCGATAAATCGTTAAAGGGGCAGTCTCAAACTCAAATGAGACAGCCCCTTATTGTTTAATTGCAGTTTTACCCTGACCCAATCACCGTTCTAGGTCTTAAAGCGCCGCTTTCTCTAATAAAAGCGGTTTTAAAAATTGGCCGGTATAGGATGAAGAGTTCTTCGCCACCTCTTCCGGAGTTCCGGTGCTGATCACTTCCCCGCCGCGGTCTCCGCCCTCCGGACCCAAGTCGATAATATAATCGGCCGCTTTGATGACATCAAGATTATGCTCGATCACCAGTACCGTATCACCCGCCTCCACTAAACGCTGGAGCATCTCCAACAACCGGTGCGTATCGGCAAAATGCAACCCGGTCGTCGGTTCGTCCAGGATATAAAGGGTCTTCCCATTGGAGCGACGGGCCAATTCGGTTGCCAGTTTAACCCGTTGCGCCTCGCCCCCGGAGAGAGTGGTTGCAGGTTGACCCAGCCGGACATAACCAAGTCCCACATCAAACAGCGCCTGCAACTTCCGGCGGACTTTGGGAATGTTATAGAAGAACTCCAGTGCTTCTTCAACAGTCATATCCAATACTTCGGAGATAGTCTTCCCTTTATATTTAATATCCAAAGTCTCTCGGTTATAGCGCTTGCCTTTACAAACTTCACAGGGTACATAGACATCGGGTAAAAAATGCATTTCGATTTTAATAATCCCGTCACCGGAACAAGCTTCGCAGCGGCCTCCCTTGACATTAAACGAAAACCGCCCCAGGGCGTAGCCCCGCATTTTGGCCTCGGTAGTCTGGGCAAACAATTCGCGAATCGGATCAAAAACCCCGGTATAAGTCGCCGGATTGGATCGCGGAGTCCGGCCGATCGGCGATTGATCAATATCGATCACTTTATCCAAATGCTCAAGTCCTAAGACTTTCTCATGAGAGCCAGCCTGTAAAGTGGTGGCATTATTTAGTCTGGTCGCCGCCACCGGATATAAAATATCATTAATCAGGGTACTTTTACCGGAACCGGATACCCCGGTGATGCAAACAAAAACGCCTAACGGAATCTTAACATCGATATTTTTAAGATTATGTTCTTTGGCGCCTTTGATCTGAAGATATTTGCCATTGGGCTTACGTCGCTTTTCCGGGATCAAAATCTGCTTGGCCCCGGATAAATACTGACCGGTGATCGATTCCGGTTCGGCTAAGATTTCCTCTAGAGTACCGGCAGCCACAACCTTCCCGCCATGGACCCCGGCTCCCGGACCAATATCCACAATATAGTCCGCCTCACGCATCATTTCTTCATCATGTTCCACCACAATGACCGTATTGCCAAGATTACGCAAGCCTTTTAAAGTTTCGATCAAACGGCGGTTATCGCGCTGATGCAACCCGATACTGGGCTCATCCAAAATATATAAAACTCCTACCAATGAAGAACCGATCTGGGTTGCCAGCCGGATTCGCTGGGCTTCTCCTCCGGATAAAGTGCCGGCAGCCCGGTCTAAAGTTAAATAATCCAAGCCGACATTGACCAGGAAGCCCAACCGTTCGTTAATCTCTTTTAAGATAAGCCGGGCAATGGCTAACTCCCGGTCGGTCAATTGTAAACCCTGCAAAAAAGTCTGTGCTTCCAAAACCGATTTCATGGTCAGGTGGCTGATATTTTCGCCGGCGATAAAAACCGAAAGGCTTTCAGGCTTTAAGCGAGCGCCCTGACAACTGGTGCACGGTTTGACGGTCATAAATTTTTCGATCTCCCGCCGCATAAAATCGGATTGGGTCTCCCGGTAACGGCGTTCCAAGTTATGAGCAACCCCCTCAAAGGAAGCGGCATGACGAAATTCCCGATCCGGGCCCTGATAGGAGATCTCAATTTTTTCGCCCTTGGTCCCGTACAATAGTATCTCCAGTTGTTCCTGCGTGGCTTTCCGTAGAGGACGGTCCGGATCGATCGTATATTTTTTAGCTACCGATTTTAGATATTGGAGTGACCAGGAATCCTGATCCGCGCTCCAGGCTTTGATTCCGCCTTCGTTTAACGACTTGTCCAAGTCCAACACCAGCTCGGGATCGATCTCCATCTTAAAACCAAGACCGGCACAGTCCGGACAAGCGCCGTAAGGGCTGTTAAAAGAAAACATCCTAGGAGTTAGTTCCTCAAAACTAAATCCACAATCAGGGCAGGCGAATTTCTCACTAAAAATGAGTTCATTGCCTTCCATTGGTAAAATGGTCACTAAACCCTTGGCCAATTTTAACGCCAATTCGATGGAGTCCGCCAAACGTCGGCTCAGATCGGGTTTCATGATTAAGCGGTCGACGACTACCTCAATGGTATGTTGTTTGTATTTTTCCAGGTTAAACTTCTCGCTCAAATCCTTGATCTCACCGTCCACCCGGACCCTGACAAAGCCATCTTTACGAAAATCATCAAATAGCTTATCATACTCACCTTTTCTATGGCGCACCACCGGGGCTAACACTTGAAATTTAGAACCTGCCGGCAAGTTCATGACCTGGTCGACGATTTGTTCAACGGTCTGTTGCTTGATTGGCCGATGACACTCGGGACAATGAGGTTCGCCAATCCGGGCATAAAGCAAGCGCAGATAATCATAGATTTCAGTAACCGTACCCACTGTCGAACGCGGGTTATGACTGGTAGTTTTCTGGTCAATCGAGATAGCCGGCGATAACCCTTCGATATAATCCACATCCGGCTTGTCCATCTGGCCCAAGAATTGACGGGCATATGCCGAAAGCGATTCGACATAACGGCGCTGTCCCTCTGCATAAATCGTATCAAAAGCCAATGAAGACTTTCCGGAACCGGAGAGACCGGTAATAACCACTAACTGGTCACGAGGGATCTCCAAATCGATATTTTTTAAATTATGTTCTCGGGCCCCTTTAATCTTAATTGTATTGACAAGCATTTTGACATCCTCCATCAGCTTCATTAAACTTCGCTCCGGCAAGTTGTTAATTAAAGCGCTTTAAAAGGTACTTACCGGATTCATGGTAAACAAATATCATCTATGATAATTTATCAATTATATCAGAACATATGTTCTTGTCAACCCCTAACCACTTATAAGTATATCGTAAAATGATTTGGATTGTTGTAAATTAATGATTACTTCTATGAAAGGTGATATCCACTAAATTGGAAAATCTAAAATTTTATAAGGCTTACCCGCTCCATCTCGACGGCAATATATTGATTTTTAGCTTATACCTATGATATTATGGTTTAAATATAGCAGACTAAGCCTTGTATTCCTACCTTTAATGTTTTTGGGAGTTTTTTAGGCCGCAATTCACAATATAGACAACTGATTTGGAAATCAAGAGGGGGGAGGGGGGTCCTCATGAAAAAAATCGAAGCGATCATCCGGGAAGAAAAATTGCAAGATATCCGGGTAGCTCTCGAAGAACAAGGATTTGGCAGTATGACTGTTTATGACGTCAAAGGCCGGGGCGCCCAAGGCGGCATAACCTTGCAATGGCGGGTCGGTGAATACCGGATCGACTTTCTACCGAAAAAACTGATCATGTTGGTGGTTAAAGAAGACCAGGTCAAAGAAGTCACGGATACCATTTGTCGGATTTGCAAAACCGGAGCGGCCGGAGATGGCAAAATTTTCATATCAACTATCGATGAGGTCATTCGGATTCGCACCGAAGAATCCGGTGAACCGGCGTTATAGTTGGAAACCGCTTTAATAATCTCACCTACATGGTGGGATTTTATTTTGGGGCCGCAAAAATAAATACCCCATTCAGTTCGTTGCTTTCAGCGATTTTGGTTAAATTAATAACACTCAAAAGTCGATACCCTGGAGGAATAATATTCCATGGTGAAAAAGCCCCAGCAAAACTCCACCCTCCTTACACGCCAGTACTTTGGTCGACCGTTTTCCCAAAAAGAAGATGCTGCTTTTTACCCAGACAGTTTCGGCAATTTTAGCTTTTCTTTTGGCGATGGATGTCCAATATCACACCACGACATTATGGCACGTCCTGGTTATTGCCACTCTGCTTGGAGTCGTCAATACCTTGGATATGCCAACCCGCCAAGCCTTCATGATTGAGTTGGTAGGTAAAGCGGATTTAATGAACGGCATTATTTTGAACTCCTCTATTTTTAACATGAATCCGGCAAGTAACTTTCAGATTCACTTAAAATGAGAACTTGCCGGATTCTGTAGAAAACCCCGATCCGGCCAATTTTTCTGCGTCACCGCAGGAAAATTGCAATGTACTTGCCGGATCGAGGTTTAATGCAGCCCGGATTATCGGCCCCTCTCTGGCTGGTTTTATGATCGCTAAATTAGGGATTGCCCCTTGCTTTTACATTAACGCCGTTAGTTTTGTTCCGGTAATCGCCGGTATCGTGATGATCCGGATCATTGAGCCTCCCGT
>DNPP01000355.1:4565-11348 GCA_003501365.1 Bacillota bacterium | reverse complement strand
CTTGCCTCAAATCATGGGGTCGTTTGTCGGGTTTAAAGATTAAAGTGTGGGGAAAAATCTGGATGGAAAGGCAGTTCTCTGAAAGAAGATCCTTCAAAATTCCATTATCCAGCGAAATCTTTTGTTCTTGAAACAACTGGAGAACTATAACGCCGGTAAACATTTTAGTGATCCTGCCGATGGGGATTATAATATGGAAGGTATTACGATAAATTAATTTAAAGAATATTTGAAATAGCGATGATAGTATTGTAATATAAAAAGCAGGACATTATTTAAAATCCAATGGACAAAGGGGGTTTAAGATGAGAATTTGGCGGTATAATTTTTTAATAATGCTCTGTCTGATAGCGTCCACACCATTTTTATTTGCGGCAGAAAATAGTAATTCAAGTGATGTTTCCAATGATAAGTTATGGCCGGTGAAGATAAACGACGAGTGGGGATATATCGATAAGAATGGAAAAATGATAATTAAGCCGCAACAATTTGATGATGCACATGCATTTTCTGAAGGATTGGCTATTATTGAGGTAGATGGCAAAAAGGGTTATATTGATACCACTGGTAAAGTAATCATTAAGCCCCAATTTGAAGAAGCAGGCGCATTCTCGGACGGTTTGGCGGCTGTTAAAATAGGAGATAAATTTGGTTATATTGAACGAACAGGAAAAGTGGCAATTCAACCAGAATATGACCTGACCTTGACATTTTCTGAGGGCTTGGGACTGGTAAAAATCAATGATCTTTACGGGTATATCGATAAGACTGGGAAATTCGTGTTCAAACCGGAGTTTAAATATGCTCATCGTTTTTCGGAAGGACTTGCCTCTGTCACAAAAAATGGCGAGATTTGTTTTATTGATCATAAGGGGATTATTGTAATTAGACTAAAGGTAGACTTTGCCTACAATTTTATCGATGGGTTGGCTTGTGTCCGGCAAGGGGGTCCGCATAATGGGAAATGGGGCTTTATTGATAAATCCGGTCGGGTAGTGATACCTTGTATTTATTTCGAGGTGGATAATTTTTCAGACGGTTTAGCAGAAATTAGGGTTAATGAGAATGATAAATACGGTTTTATTGATAAGAGTGGGAAAATGGTCATTGAGCCAATATACGATAGTGCCGGTGATTTTAGTGAAGGATTTACAATAGTTCGCAGTAAGAGTGCTAATGTCTACGGAATTATTGACAAAACTGGAAAAATGATTGTTAATACTGATAATCCCGAATACTTGTTTCATTTTACAGGTGGGTTGATTATCTTTAACAAAAACGATTATTGGGGATTCATGGATCATACGGGAAGGGTTATAATTGAGGCCCGATTCCAGGAGGCAAAAGATTTGGATAATACCGAACCGTTGCAAGAATCGATAGATGGAGCCGTAATGGAACAGGATATGGGTCCTTTTTTAAAAATATTGGAGCAGGCAGTGAAAGAAATGAAAAAAGAAAACGATAACTAAAATGGTAATATCCATGCTCACCAAAGGGAGAGCGGTTGCCTCTATTTTATTTACATTTGTCGATGCTATTATGAAAATTTTAAAATTATTGGGTGAGGTAATTTAACATGGCAAAAGTACTCAAAGTTTTCTGGGCATCTTCATTCTCATCGGCTTAGCGATTTCGATTTACGGGGCCCGGGGGGTACAGGACACGGTATGTTGGGTGAAGGATTCCAAGGAACGTGTCCAGGGTATCTTCACAGGTTATGAATCAAAGGTGGTTGACGATTCAAGCATCAGCAGGAGTAATCGGAGAAACAGCACAACTCCTTCTGTTATGTATTATCCCCGATTTGAGTACACCGCCCAAGACGGGAAAAAACATCAGGTTACCGAATCGAAGTCTCATATTATTAGAGTCTTTAAGCCGGGACAGGAGATTGAAGTTATTGTTTCGCCTTTAAAAGAGGCTCGAATAGCGGATTCTATTCTCTTTATTTCCTCGATCTTAGCATTCTGGTTCTTGGTTTACTTTTTATCCTTATCCCGGTGTTATTTTGGAGATTCGCCATTCATTCAATTGACACCGATAAAGAATTATCCCGAGAAATGACTGAAGATTTCAAAAGGCTTTTCGACATCAAAGCGCTGGGTCCAATTACGGTAGGTGCGATTATCAAAGGTTTCCTTATATTGTTTCTAGGTGTTTTTCTTATAGGGATGGGGCTTCAATATTATAAACAAATTCATCTGGGAACCGGATGGCGCTTGATGGATGCCATAAAAAAACATTATGATGAAGCCCGCGGACTGATCCTTGATATAAGATTGATTATGAGTTAAAAAAATGAGGCTATATCTGGGGCGAGGCTTGAGAAAATACATACATGTAATGATGTTTCCAACAGGGTTGGAGGATCTAGGCGCAAAGCGTCGAAGTTTCCTTTAATCTTGCAAATGGGAATAAAAATGATTTCAAAACCAATTCAAAGCGCAAAAAGGAAAAATCTTGTTCGAAATTGTATTGCCAAAACCGTTTCCGCATTCAATGGCAGTATTAAATATCGATTATTACTGTTTTTTATTCTTTTTGCCCTGATACCGCTCACCATTTTGGGCGCCGTTTCCTACTCGGCTTCAAAAACGACGATTGACAGTAAAGTAAGGGACTACTCCGAGCGTTTGATCAAACAAACCGCGGAAAACATTGATTTTCGGTTTTCCCGTTACCAAGACACCATGATTCAAATCATCACCAACCCGGAAATCATTGCAATTTTGAAAAATATTGATGATCCTCGTTCTAATCCAAAAGGGTTGGAAAGCCTGCCCTTAACGACGAAGTTGGCTTATTATATCGCCACTTCTCCCGAATTCAAATCGGTCTCCTTTATTTCCCGGAATCATTATATTCGCGGTATTTGGTGGACTCGCGGCGTGGACAGCCGTTCTCCTTTATACCGGGACACTATGGACGGCGGCAATAAATTTCAATGGTTCCCCACTCATGTGGCAAACTTTGCCGACAGCGCCGGATCCGGTGATGAAAATGTTTTTACCCTGACCAAACAGGTTTTTAATTTGGTAGACGGCGATTCGTTGGGGGTCGTCGCTTTCATCGATATCCGGGAAGAGATACTGTCCGATATTTGTCGGCAGTCGGTGAACGGTTTGCCGATTCAATGTTTCGTTATCGATCAAAATGGCATGATTGTTGCCCATCCAGACAACAGGTTTTTGTTTAAAAATTCAAGCCGGTTGTTCGGCGGGAAAGGCTTGCGCCGGCTACTAAAGACAACTGACGGTGTGATTAGTTTTTCCGGCCGGTACCAAAATCAAAAAGCCATTATTAATGCCATTACATTGGAAAGTACCAATTGGCGGGTTGTTAATATCATTGATAATTCCTACTTTTATAAGGAATCCAACCGGGTGATCCGTGCGATTTGGGTGATGGCGGTACTATGCATACTGGTGGCAATTTTGGCGGCGTTTTTGCTCACACAACGTATCACCACTCCGCTGCAGAAGATGTTGACTGTTATGGATCAAGTCGTTGCGGGTAACCTTTCCGCCCGAATCGCAGAAAATTCCGCCGGAGAAGATGTGAAAGATGAGTTCACCATTCTCCGGGATAATTTCAATTTTATGATCGCCAAAACTGAGGAACTGGTTCAGAAAGTATATACTGAGCAAAACGGAAAAAGAGTTGCCGAGATTAAGGCATTACAAATGCAGATTAATCCTCATTTTTTATACAACACTCTGGATACCATTAAATGGACGGCCCTGTTTCAAAAGGCTAACAATGCCGCAGAAATGGCTAATTTATTGTCGCGGCTGTTGCATATCAGTTTAGGGAAGGGCGAAGAAACCGTAAGCGTAGCCGATGAAATTGAACATGTCCGCTGTTACCTCGGCATTCAAAAATTCCGTTTCAATTTTAACATTGAAGTCCGTTATGATATTGCCAAGGAGACTTTGGCGCTCAAAACACCGAAACTCATTCTGCAACCAATTGTGGAAAACGCCATTTTGCACGGCTTGGCTGATAAACCGGAAGGCGGCATGATTATGATTACTGCCGCTTCGATGGAAGGGAAATTACGTTTTGAGGTTATTGATAACGGTTGCGGGATTGAGCGTGATGTCATCGAGAACTTTAATGAGTCCCAAAGGAAAACGGGAGAAATCATGTCCGGAATTGGCCTGGCCAATATCGATGAACGGATTCGTTTGATTTGCGGGCCGGAATACGGACTCCGAATTTTTAGCGTCCATGGTCAAGAAACTAAGGTCGAGATTTGGTTGCCCATCTTTGAGTGAGGTGAGGTAGGTGTTTGGAGTTTTAGTTGTGGATGATGAGATGGTGGTCCGGTATGGTATCCGTTCCATGGTCGATTGGGAGAAAATCGCTTTGACAGTGGTGGGCGACGCCGCCAATGGGAAAGAGGCCTTGGAACTATTTCACCGTTTGAAGCCGGATATCGTGATTACCGATATTAAAATGCCGGTTATGGATGGAATCGAGTTGATTCAAAAGATCCGAGCTGTTAATACCGAAACGAAAATCGTCATTTTAAGCTGTTATGAAGATTTTAGCTATGCCCGGGAAGCCGTCCGCTTTGGGGCAGCAGAATACTTGATTAAATCTGATATGATGCCGGCCGATTTCGAACAAATCCTATTGCGTTTGAAGGATTCGTTAATACATGAACGGGTGCAGCAGGAAAATTTCGCAGAAATTCAAGGAAAGATGCAGGAGACCGAGTCCATCATTAAGGAAAAATTCCTTTGGGATCTGTCTTTGGGTGTGATTGCCCAGCCGGAGCGGTTTCAAGATACCTTGCAGCGGCTGGGTATCGATTATTTGCAACAAAATTTGATTCTGTTCGAAGTAGGTATCGATTATTTTGAAAAAGTAACGTCTGAATACTCCGAAAACCAAAAGAAAGAATTAATGCAATCTTTAGATGACGGCATCCGGGAGGCGATTAGCGGCAGTCCGGAATGCAGAGGAGAGATTTATCCCGGAAACAGTGGGGAGTTGAATGTAATTTTAACGATCCGCGAACTTTATAAAGGCAAAAACGCAGTCCAAACTGCCCAGAGTATTGCTAGAAGGGTAGTCCAGGAAGTTGAAGCCAAACTGGGACAGAGTATCACAATCGGCCTCAGTGATTGCTTTAACGAGATAGGCCGTCTAAAACAGGCTTACTCCGAAACCCGTCATGCTTACCAGTATAAACGTTTTTTTGGCTGCGGCAGAGTGATTTGCTACAGCGATACAGTGACTGTGGAAGTGGGAAAGCAGCAGTCCATCCGTGCGAATATCAAGGAATTGCAAGATGATGTTTATCTTTTAGATTCGGGTAAGACGCAGGCATTTTTGGATCAATTATTCCGCCAGATGGAACAGAACCGGGATTATGAGGAGATCAATCTCATTGCACTTGAACTGGTGCTTACCCTGAGCAATATCTATGTCGATGTCTGTGACAATAATGAAGATATGAGTCAAAAGAAGAAAGAATATTATCAACAGATTCAATATTTAGAGACGGTGGCAGACATCAAAAATTGGTTTAAAGCCGCGTATAGCCAATTAATCGACGATATCCGGGCTGTTTATAACCAGGATCGTAATGTAATTGCCAAAGCCGTTCATTTTATCAACATCCATTACCATCAGGATATTTCTCTGACCGATGTCAGCGAGTATGTCCATTTAAGTAAAAACTACTTCACCCATTTATTCAAAAAAGAAGCCGGGGAAAGCTTTGTCGAATATCTTACCAAGCTACGGATGGAGAAAGCCAAATTACTTTTGCAAAATTCGGATTTAAGGACAGCGGAGGTAGGCGAAGCGGTCGGTGTCTTCGATTCCCATTATTTCTCCAAGGTTTTTAAAAGGAATACCGGGTTATCACCTACGGAGTTTAAAGATGTTTTTCGCAAAAAGTAAGGAATCGTTTAATAAGTTGATAAATGTAAATTTAATTCGTTGCTGATAGCTCTGCGAATTCCTTCACGGGGTGAGCGATAACTTTTTACCTTCCCTTTACCTAAATTTTGAGATTATCCGCTAAAAATACTACGATACATATCTCCGAGAATGTTGGCATTGACGGATTATTTTGCTTAAAAATCCCCCTACCGTAATTTTTTACCCTTTGATCGAATGCTTTTAAAAGCTTGCTTTCTAAAATGATCATATTTTACCCATGGAAGGGTTTTCTATTTATTTATTAACAATGACATTTTGGTTAAGATTAGATTAAAGATTTGAGGACCCATTCGTAGGCCGGATTTAGACTGGGTGACGATGGTACTCAGAAATAAAAAAAGGGAGATGTGTTTGGTGAAAAAAAGTCTAATTTTGGTGAGTCTTTTGGCAGCTTTAGTGCTCATTGGCGGCGTTCAGTTGGCTCCATGCAGCGCGGCTTCCAAGACCGAAATCGTCTTTTGGAATTTGTTTGGTGGTGGCGAAGGGGATTTTGTCGATAAAATCGTTAAAGATTTCAACGACTTCCAATCGGATGTGGATGTAAAAGCCTTGCGGCTCACATCCAATGAGTATTATGCCAAATTCGGAGTGGCGTTGGCTTCCGGCAAAGGTCCCGATGTAGCCATTTGTCACATCGATCACCTCGCGCCGTTTGTAAAAGCGAACCAATTGACGGCATTAGAGCCGGTGGCAAGTAAGGTCGGTTTCAAATTTAGCGAAGTAGCCGATAATCTGGCCAAGCAAGCCACATTTAATTCCAAGCAGTATGCAGTGCCGATCGATACTCATTTTCATATGTTATATTACAATAAAGCCATTTTA
>DNPP01000355.1:1375-4198 GCA_003501365.1 Bacillota bacterium | reverse complement strand
GTCAATACCCCGTATTTCCATGAACCTTTTTATAACTTGTATTATGAGGCGGGCGGCGATCTTTTGAACGCCCAATTGACCAAGGCTGCTATTAATAATCAGAAGGCAATCAAAGTTCTCAAGTATTATATGGATTTATATGATAGCAAACTTAGCGATATCAACGATACCACTCCTTGGCAAACTTTCCATGACGGGAAAGGTGCGGTTTGGATCGGCGGTGTGTGGGAAGCCGGCTGGCATTTTGGCGACAATAAAGATATCGCCGTCATTCCTTTGCCAGCTATTTTCGGAGGCTTAGCTCATTATGGCTCCTCCCATACACTGGTAATACCGGCTTATGTTTCCAAAGAAAAACAAATCGCAGCGATGAAATTCATGAAGTATTACATCGAAAAGGGTGGTTATACTTGGGGTCAGGCTGGTCATGTTCCTTCCGGCAAAGTTGTGGTAGCCAGCAAGGAATATAATTCCTTACCATACCGGAATTACTTTGTTCAAGCCCAGAAAACCGTTAAATTTGCTCCTAAGACCGGAAAATATGACGCGATCGATACGGTTATCCGGGAACAATTACAGAACATTATCTTTAAGAAAGTCACTCCTGAAGAGGGCTTGAAACAGGCTGATAAGAATATCAACCAAATCCTGAATCAATAGTATGCAAAAATGATGCAGCGGGTTGTCGCAAAGTAGGAAAATAGCGAAAGATGTAGATATATCGCTGTTACACATATAATATATTTTATATCTTCTCGATCTTTAATACTTTTGCAACAGCCCCTGCACTCACAAATTATCTTTTTTCAGCTATTTGACTAAATTCTAGAATTTGAGGAGTGCTGTCCATGGAATCCAAAAGAGACCCCCGAAATTCAGGAATCATTCATAATGAACTCCTCTACCGGCAGACTTCCGGGC
The DNA here is from genome assembly GCA_003501365.1 of Bacillota bacterium. Lineage (GTDB taxonomy): Bacteria > Bacillota > UBA4882 > UBA8346 > UBA8346 > UBA8346. The sequence goes on along the minus strand of DNPP01000355.1, from coordinate 3,277 downwards.
ATCCTTTCAGCCGCTTTATCGCTAACGAGTTCGCTGCGTTCTTGTTTTTATTGCCGTTCTTGATTCTGTTCGGAATATTTTATTTATGGCCCTTGTTGAGAGGAGCCTGGATTAGCCTCTATTCCTGGGGAATATCGGGAATGAATCGATTTGTGGGCCTTCAGAATTATATTCAATTATTCCAGGAAAAAGATTTTTTTGTTTATTTATGGCATTCGATCTACTTTGTACTCTTGGCAACCCCTTTATTGATAATTTTAGGGCTCATTTTGGCTTTGATCATCAATCAGAAAATAGCCGGGAGAACCTTTATCAGGTCTTTCTTTTTTTTGCCTTACGTGTTATCCGTAGCGGTCATCGGATTTATCTGGCTACGCATGTTTGATCCCAAACAAGGTTTACTCAATGTAATCCTTCATATTTTCGGGTTTCCCCGGGAGATCAACTGGTTGACCGATTCTCATCTGGCCTGGTGGTCCATTATTATTGCCTCAGTCTGGTGGGGCGTCGGATTTGTGATGATCCTGTTTCTCGCCGGTCTGCAGGAAATTTCGGAAGAGCTCTATGAAGCAGCCAGCATTGACGGGGCTAATTCATTCCAAAGATTCTGGGCGATCACCTTGCCCGGTTTATCTAGAGTCATGAGTGTACAAATTTTCTTTCAAGTTATTAATAATTTTAAAATCTTTGGTCAAACTCAGATTATGACCCATGGGGGTCCTGGAGATACAACACGAACAATTATTCAACAGATTTATATCACCGGTTTCAGCAAGAATGCATTTGGTCAAGCTGCAGCGCAATCTGTGATTTTTTGCCTTTTTATGCTGCTCATATCGGCCTTACAATACCGGTTTTTAAATAAGGAGTAAACAGGAGAATTTTTCCTATCATGTTTATCATGGGCTTCAACTTATACACGGTGGAGGAATTAATCATGCATTTGAAACGATCAGCTCTAAATGTATTGGCCTGGCTATTGGGGTTGTTATTCATATTGCCTATTTTTTGGATGATTATTGTCTCGGTAAAACCCGAGGGTAATAACGCATTGCAACTTAAAGAATGGTTTACATTTAATAATCTTACGTTGAACAATTATATCAAAGTGATACATTCCTCACCGATTCTTTTATGGACATACAATAGTTTGATCATTGCGATTTTATCAACAATTATCCTTTTATTTTTGAGTTCTTTGGCTGCTTTTGCCTTATCAAAAATTAATTTCAAAGCGAAATTTCTGATCTATTGTTTGTTGGTTACCGGGCTGTTGGTGCCGACTGAAGCCATCTTAATTCCTCTATATGATACGATGTTTCATTTCAAATTAATCGACAATATGTGGGGAATCATTCTACCGTCGCTCACCCATCCGTTAGGGATTTTTCTATTGAAACAATTTATGGATGGTGTCCCGAATGACTATATTGAAGCCGCTGCTTTGGACGGATGCAATAAAATTGAGTTATGGTGGAAAATTTGTCTTCCGTTGACCAAGCCGGCCATGGTTGCCATCAGTATTTTCTTTTTTCTATTATCCTGGAACAATTATATATGGCCCTATATCTGCATTAATTCTCAGGAAAATATGGTTTTGCCCACTGGAATTCCCATTTTCCTGGGTAATAACATTTTTGTGTTAAATACGGTTATGACTGCTAGCGCTATCGCTGCAATTCCTGCCATGATTGTATTCATTACTCTTCAAAAATTTATCGTACAAGGCGTATCTATGGCCGGTATTAAAGGATGAACGGATTTTGAGGGTTTAATTTGATCCACAGTGGAGGCGATCTTTATGACATCATTTTTTAAAAATCCGATTATGGCTCATGGGGCAGATCCCTGGATGTACCGGCATTCGAATGGTAATTACTATTTTATGATATCGCTTCAAGA
>DNPP01000355.1:0-1037 GCA_003501365.1 Bacillota bacterium | reverse complement strand
TTCGGGACCTTGTTCCCATAATATTTGGGCGCCGGAAATCCATTTTTTAAAGGACAGATGGTATGTTTATTTTACGGCTAATGATGGCGGGGGGGATGAAACCCGGAGGATTTATGTATTAGAAAATAAATCCTCCGATCCAATGGAAGGAGTTTGGGAGGAGAAAGGGGCTTTAAATACCCAATATGCCGGATTGGACGGAACGGTGTTCCAGCATCGCGGAAAATTGTTTTTCCTTTATGCGGGATATGGTAATTACCCGGATTATGGCTCGGCCCTTTTTATGACTGAAATGATCAATCCCTGGACACTTGGGAATGAAAACATTTTATTAAGTAAACCCGAATATGACTGGGAAAAGCGGGGCGGAATGGCTATCAATGAAGGACCGGCCATTTTAAAAAGAAACGGCAAGATATTTGTGATTTATTCGGCCAGTACCACTTGGACGGAGGATTACTGTTTGGGAATGCTCACAGCTTCCGATTTAAGCGATCTCATGATACCGGAATCGTGGACTAAGTCGAGTCAGCCGGTATTTAAAAAATCAGTGCAAAACCAGGCCATCGCGCCCGGACATAATAGCTTTACCCAGTCTCCAGACGGCAGGGAGGATTGGATTGTTTACCATGCAATCACTGAAACCTCGGGAGAAAAATTGGATCTAACGCTTCGGAGCACTAGAGCCCAAAAATTTGGGTGGAATACCGACGGCACACCCAATTTCGGGGAACCGGTATCTTGCACAAAAGAAATCAATGTCCCATCCGGTGAAGAATAACAAAGTGAGAGCTCTGAAGTGATGATTGATAACCCCAAAGATATTCTTTAACCCTGTCCTAAGTGCAAACAGAATTCATTTCATCGTGAAAAATAAAATGATTGCCTCTTACCGGCATTTTTCGCCAAGAATTAACCGAAAGTTGATATAGGCGTGGTATTAGAAAATTTTGATTTTTCGGTTCGAGTAAGGCGGAATTTTGACGTTGTATGTAGAATATTCAATTTAATTTATTCAGCAGAAACATATAATCAAA
>DNPP01000030.1:6549-6995 GCA_003501365.1 Bacillota bacterium | reverse complement strand
TCACTGCACCCTGTAATGCCAATATCCCGATTTTCATGTTGACACCTTCTTTTGTGAGCTTACCAGCCCCGCCCGGCAATCTTATCTTCTTCCTTCATCGAGCCCACATGAATCCCACGCATGGCGTTTCCGATGCCCTTGGATACTTCGGCAATTAGTTTGGCGTCTTGGTAATGGGCTGTCGCTTCGACGATCGCTTTGGCTCTTTTGGCGGGATTGTCGGATTTGAAGATTCCCGAACCCACAAAGATGCCGTCACAACCGAGCTGCATCATCAAGGCGGCATCTGCGGGACTGGCGATTCCGCCGGCCGCGAAGTTAACCACCGGTAAACGGCCCAGCTTTTTAACCTCCACCACCAGCTCATAGGGAGCGCCTAAATCCTTGGCAATCGTCATTAACTCTTCACTCGAAGCGCTGATCACCCGTTTGATGTCGTCATTCAC
>DNPP01000030.1:875-6282 GCA_003501365.1 Bacillota bacterium | reverse complement strand
CATTCACCGTACGGATATGGCGCACCGCTTCTACTACATCGCCGGTACCGGCTTCACCTTTGGTACGGATCATCGCCGCGCCTTCACCGATTCTCCGTAAGGCCTCGCCCAAGTTGCGGGCGCCGCAAACGAAAGGCACTTTAAATGCATGTTTATCGATATGATAAAGATCATCGGCGGGAGTCAACACTTCGCTCTCGTCGATATAATCGATTTCCAAAGCCTCCAGCACCTGGGCCTCGACAAAGTGTCCGATCCGCGCCTTGGCCATCACCGGAATCGTCACTACGTTCATGATATTGATAATGATCTCAGGGTCCGACATCCTGGCCACACCACCCTCGGCCCGGATATCCGCCGGTACTCTTTCGAGCGCCATCACCGCCACCGCTCCGGCCTCTTCAGCAATCTTCGCCTGCTCCGGAGTGGTAACATCCATAATCACTCCGCCTTTTAACATCTCGGCCAGACCACGCTTGACCCCTATCGTTCCAGTTTCCATCGCTAAAACCTCCATCTTTGAACAGTAAATAACCTTTGTCTTTAGCTATTTACTATTGAACCTGAATTTATTGGATCTAATTTTACAACAATTAACGCTAAGGTTCAATAGCTATCGGAATAGTAACCTTAATATCATATTAAAAGTTGAAAATTGTGTGTTTTTGAAGTTGGAAGGAAATAAACAAAGTTTAGGGAATGTTTTAGATGGCTTGGCGAATTGAGGAAGGTTTGATATGGGGAAATGTCTATGTAAGATATATCTGCTCTATTACATATAGCTAGTTATCAGCCATTGGGTCCAAAAGAGAAATAATTAGGGCCAATAATTTCGAGGGAGGAAATAAATGATGTCTTGGGTTTTAAATAATAAAGAATGGATTTTCAGTGGTATCGGGGTCTTTATAATTAGCTTAATTATCGGTTTAATTGTTAAGCAAAAAAATAATATCAAACAAAGTCAATCTTCGGGAGATAATTGTACAAATATTCAAAGTGCTGATTCTGTGGAAATAAATCTAAAATCACGGGAGTGATTAAATGTTTGGAATGAAACAAAAACAAAATAGTGGAGATGGATCATTAAATATTCAAGCTAAACAAGTAAATGTAGGATTAACCTATTCTGATGTTCGCCAAGTAGCAATGGATGTTTTTGAAGGAAGTTTTCAAAGGCTATCAGAAACAGCTTCAAAGATTGCTCGCAGCAGAGCAGAGGAATTACTTGATTCCTATCTCAAAGAACTAGAGAAAAATTCACCAAATTCCCTTAAGGAAACTCAAAATCCTGACATGCAATATACCATTTTAACAGCGCAAAAAGAATATGCAAGATCCGGTAATAAAGATTTGGGTGATTTATTAGTTCAATTGCTTGTTGATCGCAGTCACGAAGATAAGCAAGGATTAATGCAAATTGTGCTAAATGAATCATTAGATGTAGCACCTAAGTTGACGCCTGACCAGTTAGATGTATTATCGCTTTTATTTATACTTAAATATACAAAAAAACATCATGTACTAAATTTCGATTCTCTATGTTGGTATATTGAAAATTATTTACTACCTTTTTTAACAAATCTTAATAAAAAACAGTCCACATATCAACATTTAGAATTTGCAAGTTGCGGTAATATTACTCTTGGCTCTTTGACTATTGAAAGTATATTTTTGTCTAATTATCATGGTCTTTTTATAAAAGGAATAACGAAAGAAGAACTTGAACCAATCCCTGATCGAGCGCTTGACTTAATTGTACCTTCATTACATGATTCTAATAAATTTCAAGTTTCCGCAATTGATGAGAAAGTCCTTGAAAAATCACTTAAAGACCGAGAAATCATTGATAATGATGCAAGTAGAGTCAAGACCATTTTCTCTATGGGACGTATGTCTGAACCCGAAGTTAAAGATTTCTTATTGACATTAAAACCCCAATTAGGAACACTCTTTGATGTTTGGGAAAACTCTCCAATGAAATATATGACTTTGACTAGTGTAGGTATAGCAATTGGACATGCAAATATCCAAAGAAAAACAGGTATGAAATTTGATCTAACAATGTGGATTTAAAGAATGGGCCCAACGTCCGATAACAGCAAGGATTTGAGTTCGTCCGCGCGGGGTGAACCCCACGGCTAGGTCAATTATAAACCCGGCTTAAGCGGCTGAACTGCCTAATAACCGACCACCATCAGAAACGCCTATAGACCCATTAGCCCCATAGGGGGTTGTTAGCGTGCTATATACCCAGCCGTGTGCCGTGTTCAATGAACACGATTTACCTCTCGGTGGAGATTATCGGCAGAAGAAGGTTTTAAAAGTGTCCCGATCCAAATATCAAATCTATATTCATCGAATATGGACAACCAAGAATTTGGGACCTTTTATTTTATCTGAGATCAGCGTGTATAAAAAATCCAGCAATGCAGAATATAATGTGTCTAGTAGTATTAAATCTATTTTATAGACAGGACTCGATAGGGGTGGTATAATATTAAATATAGATTTGGATATTTTTTACAAGAGGGAATTAAAATGTTAACCGTTAAAAAGCAACCCAAAATTAATATAGCGAAAACCGAAGATGTCATGGCTATGCTTTCCAAGTCCAACGAAAAGCATGCTAAAATGTTAGGAATGTTGGCAAAATAAACATGGAATTTCAGATTTTTTCTGTGGAACAAGTGTTGCAAATTCATCAAAATCAAATTCAACTTTATGGTGGCCAATATGGCCACTTTCCTTTTACTATCGAGAAAATTGATGGAATTTTGGCCCAATTATATCCTCTTTTCGGATATGATAAGTATCAAACCATATTCCAAAAAGCAGCGGCATTATTCTATTTTTTCACAAAAGATCATTGTTTTATCGATGGCAATAAACGTATTGCAATTCAATGTGCTATCATTTTTCTTACATTGAATGGATATGAAGACCATCTCGAAGATAACGAAGGTTATGAGAAAACAATCGAAATAGCAGTATCCACGTATAAAGGTGTTGCGATAGACCACTATATAGATACAATTGCCGCATGGCTCGCTGACCGGTTTAAGTGACTTTAACTCTATCTGTTGATGGGTTTTTATCACCTTTGTATATGAGAACAAATTAAAAAAGACCCCAAAAGGGTCTTTAATTATTTGAAGGTGACGCCATGATTCCTAATAATTTATTAGGACTACCCAGTGGAAAAGTTAAGATTGTTCTTTATGATGAATTGTGGAAAAAAGCCTATCAGGATGAAGAAAAACTATTATGGCCCGTTATTGGCGAGTTTGTAATCGATATTCAACATATCGGAAGTACATCAATACCGGGTTTAGCTTCAAAACCAATTATTGATATCGCCGCTTTCGTTACATCCCTAAATATTGGAGAAGCCTGTATCAAGCCTCTTGAAAAAATCGGTTATGAATATAGATATGATGCCGGAGTCCCCGGAAGGCATTTCTTTGCAAAAGGGTCGAGAGAAAACCGCACCCATTTTTTGCATATCGAAGAACTCCATGGCGAGCTTTGGAAAAACCATATTCTTTTCAGAGACTACCTTCGTGAGCATAGAGAAGCAGTTATCGAATATGCCGAATTAAAAATTGAATTGGCCAAGAAGTACGAAAACGACCGTGATACTTATACGATTGAGAAGGCTGGATTTATTAGGAGAATCTTAGCAATGACAGAAAAAGAACTGCAATCGTAACTGCCGTCATGGAACGTTAGATATAATGAAGTATAGTTGTTTGAATCAATATTGGAGGATAAAATGTTTTTAATTATCAGGGCTAAAGTTGAAGATGCTCCGGAATTATTAAACGTAAAAATCAACTCCTTTCGTGAAGAAGCAAAAATGTATGGCTCCGGGCCACCCGGTTATGATTCGTTGGAGGAATTAATTAAAGGGATTGAAAATGGTTTTGTCTTTAAGTTTGTTACGGACGGGAAAATTATTGGTGGAATGGGCATTTATGATAAGGGAGATTTACATTATCGGATAGGGTCTATTTATGTGGATCTAGACTATCAAAACCAAGGAATCGGTTCGCTGGCGATGAATTTTATCGAGCAAGAATTTGCCGATGTCCGTAAATGGACCTTGGAAACCCCATACAAAAGTTATCGAAACCATCATTTTTATGAGAAGTTTGGTTTTAAAAAAATCGGCGAGACCGAACCGGACCGGAACGGCTTTTATCTTTTCTTATATGAAAGAATCAATAATACCCATAAAGGCTGAGACTGCCATCCTTTGTCATGGTTGATCATAAAGTTCCACTCTTTTATTCTCGCGCAGTACAGTAAAGACATAAAAACCTTGTATTGAAATAATCAGGGAACTCACCTTTTTTTGTTTTCCCTCTCTTTCGACGACGAAATAGAGGGAAAAAAGGTTTTTTCAAAGATGTCTAAAACTTACAAGTGATAGGCATCAGAGCATTGTGGTTACCCTCTATTTGCTAATGCAAAGAGAGGGCGAGGGTGAGTCGGTTTAAATTATTGACTTTTTCCCTAATTATTAATAGAACCGAAATATAAAAATCCTGATTTTTTCTTTTCTCTGCGTCTCCGCGCCTCCGCGCGAGACCTTGTTTTGGGCATTAATTTTATCAAACACTTCTCCAGAACATACCCTAAAACTTAATTACCCGGGGCTGGCCGGTAAAAGAGGAAATCGTGGCCGTGGCATCTTTTAGATATAACACTTCGGTGTTGTCATCTTCCGCTTTGTAGCGATCCCGCAACATGGGATAGGAATCCAGCATGTGCTTTTTGGCTTCAAGCCGCTCATCCCTTACGGCGGTTGCCGCGATCCGAATCCACTGGCTGCCGTCGAAAGCACAGATTTCAATTTTGGGATTGGCCTGCATTTGCCGGGAGACACTCTTGACCTTACCGGTTTGGATATAGAGCTTGCCCTCAAAAATATCGGCAGTTCCAAAAGGGCGCACCCTTGGCTGATCACCCTCAACAGTGGCAAGGTAATACGTCTGGCACTTCTTCAAAAAATCATATACTTCTTGCATTGAAAAACCTCCTTTGGTTTTGCTTGATCTTTAGTCTTTTGCTTGATATCATTTTATAATGTATCATGAATAAATCAAGTACGATTTTATAATGTACAAAAAATCTAAATCGATACCTTGGAAGCGTCGGGCGAGATGAATATGAATTATTTTATTACTACAGAGCATATAGGATTTCGAATATGGGACGAAAATGACCTGCATTTAGCGAAATTACTTTGGGGTGACTCTGAAGTAACCCGGTATATCGGAGGACCGTTTTCCAATGAGCAAATCAAAGCTAGGTTCTTAAAAGAAATTTCAAATTACGGGTTGTATGAATTCCAGTATTGGCCTATCTTTTTAATGAATAATGATATTTTCCTGGGGTGTTGCGG
>DNPP01000030.1:0-549 GCA_003501365.1 Bacillota bacterium | reverse complement strand
CCTTGCTTCTGGGGACATGGTTATGCTAAAGAAGCTGCCCGAGCCGTGATTTCTTTTGCATTTGATACCTTAGAAATCTCCAGTCTTTTCGCTGGTCATCACCCCGGCAATGATGCTTCCCACCGACTTTTAATCCAATTGGGTTTTTGCTACGTAGGTGATGAATATTATCCGCCGACTGGATTGAATCATCCATCGTATATACTCATTGCTTCGGATTTTAACAACTCGATCAAATGATATCCCGCGATTACGGGATCCAGATAAATTATCAAGCCGACTGGAATACGGCGAAGAATGTTATGGGCACCGTGGTGGTATTCTTATTGCCCTTGGAAGACGGGAGCGACCAATTCATTGTAAATGAATTTTATTGCAGCGAAAGGGCCTCCCACAAATTGGGCCTGGCTGTGGATGAAGACACAATGATCGAATTGATGAATTAACCGGAAAGAAGTATACTTTTTTTGTAGATCCCGATGGCCTACCTATCGAATTGTATGAAAAGTAAAAAGTTATAAGATGGGAGTTTCTTATGAAAGGAATCAT
>DNPP01000191.1 GCA_003501365.1 Bacillota bacterium | reverse complement strand
GTGCCTCCTATTCTCCCTCCGGGGCCAGCATATCCCGCAGGGCCGGCCAGATATCTTCCCGGCCGGCAATGGAAACCAACGCAAAATTGGGAGCGTCGATCTGCTCCTGGTATAACCTTTTCATGGTACTGTACCCGGTCATGATTTCGCCATAACCGAACAGATTACATATTTCACACAACTTTTTCGCCAGGCTGACCGCTTTGGGATTGTCTTCATCCCAATTGTCGCCATCACTGCAATGGAAAGCATAAATATTCCAACGGGCGGGTGAATAGCGATCTTCGATAACCTGGAGGGCCTTTTCATAGCCACTGCTGATGTAAGTGCCCCCCGACTCCCCTTTGTGGAAAAACTCATCTTCGGTAACCTCCGAAGCCTGGGTAGTATGCGCAATGAAAACCAACTCAACTTGAAAATACTTTAGGCGGACAAATTGATATAACAAAAAATAAAAACTGCGGGCCAGATATTTTTTGGTTTGGTCCATCGAACCTGAAGTGTCCATAATACAGATAACCACCGCATTGGACTGGGGGGTATGTTCTTCCCGCAACCGGTGGTAACGCAGATCTTCTTCCCGGAAAGGAAAACGTTCCTCCTCAGTTTCAGAGTCAGCTTCCGTTTCTGCCGGCTCATTCCGTCTAGTACCCTGGCGGCGCTTGACCTTCTCAATCACTGCTTTTCTCTTGGCGAGCCGCGGCGGTATCCCCTTATGCTTATAGCCGCTTTGTTTTTGCCTAGTCACAGTTTCAATCTCAGCCAAATTCTTCCGTTCCATATAGGGCAGGTCGAGATCATCAAAAAGATAACCAATCAGTTCTTCCATAGTGATTTCGGTCTCATAGATATCCTCGCCCGGATCGCTTCCAGCCCCTTGACCGCCCTGCCCCGATCTTTCCGGCTTGCCCTGGCGAATTACATCGCCCCGTTGTTCTTCACCGGAGCCGCTGCCAACGCCCGATTGATTCTTACCATAAATAAACTGATATTCTTTAAGACTCTTAATCGGTATTTTGATCTTCTTCTGACCGCTCTGACCGATAATGCTCTCTTCCGCGATAATCTGGCCGATGTTTTTCTTGATCGACTGTTCGACCAATTGCCGGTGCCGCCTGCGATCCTCACTGGCCCGCCCCGAGTCCCCGGATGATTCCCGAAAGATTGCCATCTTCAACACCTCCAGTCAGTCTTTCCATAGGTTGTTGGCCGCATATTTCAGAACTACATTACAACAATGATCGCAATAACCGTTCTTTCTCATCTCGCTGACCATCGCGCTATATTTCTCATTCTGTTCTTTGTCTCTAACTTTGGACTGAGTAATTACCCTTGATAATTCTTTTACCGAAACGGTAAGTTTCTTTTCGATGGCCGCTTTTAAAGGCTCGTAACTGTTATAATCCAAACTGCCGCCGTTTCTGAGTACGAAAAACATGTAGGCAGTCACATCCTGGCGAAATCCTTTGGCAGCCGTACCGGTGATCCCGATCTGTTCCTCAATGGACTCTAGAAACTTTTCATCCGGTTCCAATTCTTCCCCGGTGTTCTTATCCTTGATTTTGGTCCGGTTGGCGTAGGCCTCGGCATGGTCAAGGTAGTTATTGAACAAATCCTGCGCTTGTTCCCGGTAACCGTGGATAAATGCCTTGGTTACCTCCAACTCCAAAATTTTATGGTATTCCTTTCGCAAAACATTTTGGAGATATCCCAGATACCGTTTGCGGTCATCCTCCGGCAATGATAATTCCTTTACTGCTTTAATCATGGCATCCAAGACTGAAAGCGGGTTAATGCAGTTATTCTCCGACTCTGTCAAAGCAACATCCAGGCTTTTCATGATAAAACGGGTGGAAATACCGCTCATGCCTTCCTTAATCGCTGCTTCTTCCCGTAGTTCCAAGATATCCACCTTCTTGGTAGTGCCCTGTTCCAGAATCTCCTCCCCATTGTAAATCTTGAGTTTAGTGAGGGGATCAACCTTAGCCGAAGGCGCGAGCCTGGTTAAAATCGCAAACATTGAGGCCATTTCTATCGTGTGCGGAGCGATATGGGCTTTAAAATTACTTTGGCGCAATATTTTATGATAAATTTTTACCTCTTCATTCAATTCGAGACAATATGGAACTTCAATTTTGACAATCCGGTCCAAAATGGCTTCATTGGTATGATCCGATTTGAACTTATTCCATTCGGCCTCATTGGAATGCGCTAAAATCACCCCGTCAAAATAGATCATCGCTCCCTTACCCGGTGATGGAATCGATTTTTCTTGGGTAGCTGTGATCATCGTATGCAAGTATTCGATTTCGTTTTTAAATACCTCAATAAATTCTACCAAGCCCCGGTTCCCTACATTAAAAGCGCCATTTAATGCCAATACCCGCGGATCATCCTCCGGGTAAAGATCCATCTTGGAGATATCCACCGAACCGATTAGCACCGAGGTATCCTGATTGTTGGGATCAACCGGCGGGACCACTCCGATCCCCTTACGGGAACGGATGGAAAACTCAATCGATTCAATGGGCATCCGTTCATATTCCCCATTAAATTCATTCTTTAGACGATAACGGCAGACCGGGCAAAGGTCGCCCTCGACCTCTACCTTTAAAACATTGGCAAAATCCGCGCGTAAATGTTTAGGAATCAAATGCAACGGTTCTTCCCGCATCGGACAACCCTTAATGGCATAAATCGGCGGCGCCGACTCCAAAGCCCGTTTCAACTGTTCCATAATGGACGATTTTCCCGCGCCAACCGGCCCTTCTAAATAAAGAACCTGGCGTGATTCCTCGCCTTTCATGGCAGCCGCGTGAAAAAAACGCACAATTTTCATGATAGTCCGCTCGATCCCATAAAAATCCTCAAAAAACTTATACTTTTTGATGATATCGTTGCCGTAAATCCGGCGCAACCTAGGATTTTCCTCGGCCTTAATCAATTCCACACCCGGATCGGTGATTAAATGATAAAGCCGCCTGTGCGCCAATTGCATCAGTTCCGGATTCTCCTTCACCAACTCCAGGTAATCCAGAAAAGTGCCTTCATAATGATGATATATTCTTTCGGAACGGTCTTTCTTGATCAAATCCGCCAACTCGTTTGACCCCATATTCACCCCTCCATTTCGGCTAAAGTCACTCTCACCTTGCCTCTGATTCA
>DNPP01000162.1:7508-20403 GCA_003501365.1 Bacillota bacterium | reverse complement strand
GCCAGGCAATGGCCAAGGAATTAGGCTTATACCGTCAAAAATATTGCGGCTGCATCTATAGTGAGAAGGAACGCTATTATAAGGATTAATAAAAACGAAGGCAATAATAAGGATAAAGATAAAGACAATGATTGGATGGTGATCAAAATGAGCGAGATTTCCGGTATCGGCAAAGTATTGATGGTTATCGGCGCCATAATGTTGGCTTTGGGAGTAATTATTTGGCTAGGGAGTAAGATCCCGGGAGTGGGTAGATTACCGGGGGATATTCTAATTAAGCGCGGCAATTTTACCTTTTACTTTCCGGTCGTCACCTGCATCATTATCAGCATCGTATTATCTTTAATTTTAGCTTTATTCGGGAGAAAATAATGGCCCTTTACCGAACCAACGCCATAGTACTGCGTACCCGTAATTTCGGTGAAGCTGACCGGGTTTTGGTCCTTTTTAGTGAGGAATTCGGTAAGTTTGAAGCGGTAGTTAAAGGCGCCCGGCGGCAGCGTAGCCGTTTTATCGGTAATACGCTGGCTTTTAATTATATCAAAACTATGTTGCTTTCCGGAAAAAGCATGGATATGTTGAGTCAGGCGGAATTGGTCCGTTCCTTCGGGAAATTGCGTGAAGATTTGACTAAATTTGCGTACGCCAGTTACTGGGTGGAGTTGGTGGACGGCTTTATTCCTGAGCGTCAGGAGGCTAAAGAAATTTTTCGGTTTCTACTAGCTGCTTTCCTTGTGTTAGAGAATACCCCAAATCCGATGGTTTTAAATCTGGCCTTTGAGATCCGGCTCTTAAATTATTTAGGCTATCAACCTCAGCTCGACCATTGCGCCGGTTGCGGTGGTGATTACCCGGCGGAAATATTTTTTTCGGCCATCGCCGGCGGAGTGGTTTGCCCGGCTTGCCGTTCTCAATATCGGGATTTGATTTCGGTTGATAAAGCCGACATACAGGCTGTAGAACAGTTGGGCAGTATCGATCTGCGGAAATTGGAGCAGTATCAGATAAGACCCGATAGTAGTAAAACCATCCAGAAGCTCCTCAGGGAATTTATCGAGGCCCGTCTTGATCATCCGCTAAAATCTCAGACTTTCTTGGGAATGATTATGGAGTAAGATTGATTAAAGTTTCGGTAAAATCCGCTCTTTCCCTTTTAAGGAATACCATCGTGAAACTTTGGGAAATCTACCCTAAGAGGTGAACAAATGAGTGGAGAATATTGAGAAAATTGATATGGTGCGTGGGCGGATGGATGTCACCTATGAAGAGGCGAAACTGGCTCTAGAAGCTACCAATTGGGATGTTGTAGAGGCAATTATCCAAATCGAACGGGATGAAAAGGATCGCAAAGAGGAGATCTTTGTGCGTGGCAATGAACTGGTGGAAAAGATTAAAGAGATCGTTCGCAAAGGCAATATCAACCGCCTGCGGGTAAAACAAGATGATACGATTTTGATTGAAATTCCAGTGACTGCAGGAGTGGTTGGTGCTTTACTCGCCCCGCAACTGGCCATCATTGGAGCTGTCGCAGCACTGGTGAGCAAGTGCACGGTTGAGATTGAACGCAGGGATGAGACGGAAGTGTATCACTAATTTTTACATGACAAAGGAATCAGGATCTAAATACGACTCCGACCGAAAAGGAAGGAGTTTTTTAATTGTATAGAATCGGAGAAAAATCCTCCATCTTATTGCCCATTGCAGCTATCAGGTTCCTTTTGAGTCTGTGCTGTGTTCTTTCCATCACCCTACGGCTGACTGTGATGTTAGTATTTTTTATTTCATGCTTTCTTACCCGTTACCCGACCAGGTACGGTTTTTTTGTTTCAGTGAATTGGTTCTTCGGTCTAACTGGAAAAAAGCATGGTAAGCTAACTGAGTTTAGCAGGATTTCGAGAAATGTCCCAGAAATTAACGATTAATTATGTAATCTTAATTGATAATGTTTTATGAGTCTGTGAGGCAAGAAGGATGAACTGTCCGGGAACCAATTTTACCACCGACGAAAAAACCGAAATTACGATTACCCGATTATTGTATTTAATATTATTGGTTGGGATAGTTTTAGTTATTGCAAAGAATCCGGGAAGATGCTGGCTGTTATTATTCCTTGCCGGTTTGTTGGTTACATCGATAACGATTCGCCGGGCTATTATTTATGATTCAGCTAGATATTTATTTCTTGGTAAATTCAACTTTATCTTGGATTTTATATTGATATTTGTTCTAGAGTATAATGACAACGGTTTTTTTGCCGATATATTTTATCTGGTATTGATTATTGATGCTTCATTGGCATATTCAACCGTCTTTACCGGCGGAATTACTTTGGCCGGTTTCATTTTACATGGATTCGAAAGATATATCCGTTTCCAGCAGCCTACTTCCAATTTTTTTGTTTCATGGCTTTTGATTGATTTACTTATTTTTTTAGGCACCTATATCCTGATGATTTTTATTCGTTATCAGATTCAACAAAAAGAACATTTACGTCAAGTGATGATCGAGTTAAAAATCAAAACCAAAGAGCTGGAAAAGACCTATCAAAAATTAAAAGAAGCCGCCATGGAGTTGGAAGATATTACTGTCTTGCGAGAGCGAAACCGGATTGCCCGGGAAATCCATGATACAGTCGGTCACACCTTGACCACGGTTTTACTGGAATTGGAAGCCGGAGAACGTTTAATCCCGCTTGACCCCGCCCTGGCGACAACCAAAATGGAACTTGCCAAAAGCCAAGTCCGCAAAGGATTGAATGATATTCGCGCCTCCGTTGTAATGCTTAATTCCGGACATGAAACGCTGGACTTTATTTCTTCGATCAAATCGCTAATTCATGAAACAATGATGCATGGCGATATTCATATCCGCTATCAAATTGATAAATTGCCTTTGCTCACACCACAGCAAGAAAAAGCGCTCTACCATGCCCTCCAAGAAGGCATAACTAACGGGATTCGCCATGGGAAAAGCACTGCTTTTGTGTTTAATCTGAAAAAAACCGAAAAATGGATTGAATTTTTCCTTCAGGATAATGGTGGCGGCGTTGAACAGCTCACGCCCGGCTTTGGTCTGACAACCATGGAAGAACGGATTAAAGAGCTGGGGGGCATTTTCAGCATTGATTCCAAACCAAGGGAAGGATGCATGATTCACATCTCATTACCACTGCAGGAGGTTACCAATTATGCCGGTTAACATTATGATCGTGGACGATCAACCGTTATTCAGAGACGGATTAAAAACTGTCCTGGATTTGGAGAAAAACATAAGCGTCATCGCCACAGCGACAAACGGCAAAGAAGCACTCTTATCACTCAATCCAATCGCACTTCCCGATTTGGTATTGCTCGATATCCGGATGCCTGAAATGGATGGGGTGGAGACCGTAAAGCATATTAAAGAGGCTCACCCGGAGATTAAAGTCCTTATGCTGACAACTTTCAACGATGAAGAATATGTCATTGAGGCATTGGCTTATGGGGCTAACGGATATGTCCTGAAAGATATTGAAATTGAAAAATTAGTGGAAGCCATTGATGATGCTGTTAACGGTAAAATGGTATTACCGTCTTCGGTCGCCGCTAAGCTGGCTGAGGGGTTGCATAAAATTGTTCCTCAAAAACCATGCTCGGCTTTGGCCGAACTGTCTGAACGGGAAAAGGAGATAGCCACCATGCTGACCCAGGGCTTCTCGAATAAACAAATTGCGATGGCGCTTTTTATTTCCGAAGGCACGGTTCGCAACTATATTAGTACTATTTATAGCAAGATCGGGGTTAATGACCGGACTAACGCCGTACTATTATTGAAAACTCAAGGCTTGTGATCCCCGGTTCACGATATGCCAGTAATAAACAACCGCAGGAGAAAACAATGATAGAGGCTAGAAATTTAAATCTTATTTATGGCAATGAACGAAATAATAAGTTTTATGCGCTTCGGGACATCAACTTTTCCGCCAACCACGGCGAAATGGTGGGACTGGTTGGTCCGTCCGGCAGCGGTAAAAGTTCCTTGCTCTATATTCTGTCAGGGCTTAAAAAACCGACTTCCGGTACGGTTTATTATCAGAATAATTCTTTGGAAACGCTATCTTTTAATGATTTGGCGGCGCTCCGGCGCAAAGATTATGGTTTTATTTTTCAACGTCATTTTTTGATTGATTATTTAGATGTAATCGATAATGTTTTGGCTGTGGTCAATCAAAACACCCCCTCCTGGAAAAAGGCTGCTCTAGACTGTCTGGAAATGCTGGGTATCGCCGGGCTGGCCGATAAGAAAACCTGGCAAATGTCGGTTGGTCAGCGCCAAAAAGTGGCAATTGCTCGCGCTTTGGTGGCTCAACCAAAAATTATCTTCGCCGATGAGCCCACTGCTTCGCTTGACCATGACAATGCCCGGATGGTGATGGATATTTTGGCGACGCTAAAAGGCCGGACGACCATCTTGGTGGCTACCCATGATCATTCGATCTTAGGTCAAACCGACCGGGTGGTACAAATGTGGGATGGCCGGATCATCAAGACGACTCCTCCATCAAGCCTTTCCGCTATCACCAAAAACTCCAGCCCAAGCATATCGGGGAACTAAAATGACGAAACCACTCTCAGCCTGGAAATATTACCATAATCATCAACAGAAAGTTGCCCTGATTTTGACCATCATTTCTCTGAGCATCTTTTTACAATACACATTGCTCATTTATACGACGACGATGCAAAAATTTAAACAAGCATTTACGTATTACAAATCAAATATCTATGTCTATACCCGAAAATCAAAACAAGCTCAATTACAACAATTGCTTAGTACAAATCCGGCGATTTCCAAGGTTTTTCCTTTCTCGATTAAACTTACCTCGATATTTAATGGAAAACCCATCATTTTTTTGTTCCATTCCAAAGACATGAATCCGGCGCTGAATTCGTTACGGCTTACTTTAATCAAAGGTCGGCTTCCTGCTCCCGGCACCGGAGAGATAGCCCTCCATTGGAAGATTGCTGCGCTCAAAGGGTTAAAAGTCGGCGACCATTTTGGTTATCCCCATTTCGAGGATGAGTATTTAATGGGAGACTACCAGTTAGTCGGTCTATTGGATGGCGAATTACTCATGGGTCTTTCCGGTCTGGATGCGGATAACCCGAAAGATAACCAATCCCTTTTAGTTATTCCTCGAAAAGGTCAACTCGCCAAAGCAATTCGTTATTTACACCAAAGGGTTCGATACGATCCCAGATTAGTTGTGGTTCAAAGAAATGCTCCGGTCAATGTTGAGAATTTCTATTTGGACGCCATCTATTTAGATGCAATCTATTTAGTAATAGCCTGTATTGCAACAATTTGCACCAGTTGCCTGTTTTACATTTATTTTTACGGGCGGCGTGCCGAATATTGCTTGTTGGAAGCAATGGGATATACCCGGTCAACGATAATCTGCAAAGCGTTCTTGGAAATTACCGGGATCGTTTTGGCCGGTATTATACTGGGTGGAGTCGTCTGCTTTGTCAGCGGATACGCCTTAAACAATTTGGTGTTTGTGAAATGGGGATTGCCTTTGGAGTTATGGGATATCTGTTATCCCGGCAAACTTTTGGCCACCCCCCTAGTGATCATTGGATGCAGTTCATTGATTGTCCGGCACCTGCTTAGAAAAGCCGACCTGATTCCTACCATTGAGGGAGAAGTTTAATAAAACATCATTCGTTCTTCTTTATGGCAGTTTAGCAAAGGAGTTAAAATGACCAAACCGCTCTCGATTTGGAGATATTATAGTAATAATCGCAAGAAAGTTTCCATTGTTTTCTTGATAACGTTCTTTGGTATCTTTGCACAATGTGTACTCCTGATCGATACCACAACCAGGCTTAATCTTTATCAAGCCATGTTGCCTCTGCAGCCGTTTGCTTATGCTTTTTTTACCGATGGAAATATCCAACAAACGCCGGAATACCAGAACCGTTTACAACAGTTGCTTGAGAAACATCCGGCAATTTCCAAAGCCTTACTATTCTCAATGACGAAAACCGAGATAGACGGGGTGCCGGCTTGTATTATTCTATTAAGGCCAAAAGATATCAAGCCCGTGATGAACTCTATGCAGCTTACCTTGATCAGGGGCCGGCTTCCAACTTCGGGTACTCATGAGATTGCCCTTCATTGGAAGATAGCCGCCTATCACGGATTAAACATCGGTAATTATTGTGACAAAGATTCAAAATTTGGCTACAAGCCTTTTATTAGAGTTTTTGGCGGAATATTACCCGGAGACAATAAAATAGTGGGCCTGCTGGATGGGGATTCTATTGTCGGTTTTTCCGATCTGGATACCTATAATCACGATCTGCACTTCTCGCAAGGAAGCGCCTCATGGTTGGTCATCCCCAAAAAGGGACAGCTGGCCTGCGCCAAACGTTATTTAGCAAAGTGTATTCAAAAAGATCAAGAGCTTCATAGCTCGACTGTGTATGAAAATACCCAAAATAATATTACCAACTTCACGGTCATGCTGTTGAATATTTTCTTTTTAATAATCACCGGCGTGATTACCCTTTGTGTCAGTATCTTGTTTTATATTTATTTTTACCAAAGACGTCCTGAATTTGGTTTGTTGGAAGCATTAGGGTATACTCGGCAAATGATTGTCGGTAAAGCGTTTTTAGAAATTACGATTATTAATTTACTCGGATTCTGCTGCGGGTTACTTAGCGCCTTGTTATGCGGATGGGCTTTAAACCATTTTATTTATATGGAACGCGGCCTGCCACTGGTGCTATGGGATCAGAGTTATCTTTTCAGATTGCTCGCCACCCCGCTGGTGGTTACTCTTATTAGTTTACTTCCGGTCTGGCGGATGCTGAAAAAAGTCGACCCGATTACCATCATTGAGGGAGAAGTATAAATTAGGGGGAAAGACCTTAGCTGGTTGCGGTTTTAACGGCTGCAAGCGGATGATAAAGCTTTGAGATTAAGGCTGGTATTCAACACCCAAAATTTTTTAAATTATCGTTGCCGTATCAAAAATGCCATTTTTTTCATTCCTCAAGTCTCAATTGGAGTGAAACAAAAAATGGCATTTTTTGTTTATTATCTTCTTGGCATTTAATTGTCACATTTTAAACCAAATGGTTCAAATATTTAAATTTCAGCATTTTTGTCATATGACACATATAATATTTCTTGTGACAAAATTTGTGATTGGGACAATTATAATTATTATCACTAATGTTATATTCTTAACGTAAATCAAATCTTTTGGAACAGGAGGAATAAATATCATGAAAAGATTTATGATTTTGGTTTTATCGGTAGTTGCATTAACATTGATATTATCCGGTTGTGGCAGCGGTGGAGGTGGCGGCGACACAAAATCACTAACGGTGACTTTCCATTTTCAAGCTTCAAATGATGGCAACTCCCCGATTAGTGGCGTGAAACTAGGATATACTGCCCCTGCCCCAGATACTACTCAGTACACTTCACCCGCTAGCGGTAGTAATGGAGAGTTTGTTGTGAAATTAACTAAAGCTGGAAATTATATTGTCAACACTGTTTATTATGGCACTAATACTTATAATTTGGAAGATTATGACGCTACTTTTACTGTCCCGGTTGA
Organism: Bacillota bacterium; assembly: GCA_003501365.1. Taxonomy (GTDB): domain Bacteria; phylum Bacillota; class UBA4882; order UBA8346; family UBA8346; genus UBA8346. The sequence goes on along the minus strand of DNPP01000162.1, from coordinate 12,788 downwards.
TCAAGCTGATATAACTGCCAATAAAAAGGTAATGGAAACTGTACCTATAGATCTGAGTCAGTCTCCGCCTTCAATCGGCGAGATTGTCGAAACAACACTTTAATTTTAATAATCTAGTTAGTATATGTAACAGAGCCTTGCGAGGGCTCTGCTTTTTTTATCCAATCCAATGACATCAAGGTTTTTCGACTTTGATATATTGATACTTGCTTTCTGAAGAACGTTACAAACGGAATTGGGTATTCGGCAGGATTTTGCAAGGTGTCCCAGAAATATACTTGTTTAAGGCAAACTTGATGTTAAGCATGTCTTTGTTGCCAGGAGCAAAAATGACCAAACCGCTCTCTGTCTGGAAATATTATTGTAATAATCAAAAGAAAGTTGTCCTCGTTTTGACTATAATCGCCCTTAGCGCCTTTTTACAATATGCGCTACTAATTTATACGGCGACCTGGCTAAAGTTTGCATACGCACTTGAGCCGTTCAAGTTAAATTCAAATATCTATGTCTATCCCCACAAACTAAAACAATCCCAGATACAACAATTGCTTAATAAACAACCGGCAATTTCCAAAGTTTTCCCGCTTAGGCTTGGATATACCTCAAGGCCTAATGGGAGAGCCTTTATTTTAACATTACATTCAAAAGACATGAACTCGGCGTTGCATTCTTTAGATCTTGCTTTAATCAAAGGCCGGCTTCCGGCTGCTGGTACTAGAGAAATAGCCCTCAATTGGAGGCTTGCTGCGGCCAAAGGATTAAAAATCGGCGATCATTTTGGCCGTCAATACGCTGTGCGCGACTATCTAATCGGAGATTATAAATTAGTCGGTCTGCTGGATGGAGATTTGTTGATTGGTTTTGCCGATCTGGATTCATATTGCCATGATTTTCATCTGGCGCAAGAAGATATCGGATTTTTAGTTATTCCCCGCAAAGGTCAATTCGACAAAGTCGTTAATTTTTTAGAACAAAGGAGGCGAAAAGGCCCTCAATTATATGCTTTTTACAGAGGCACTTTTTTAGAAACCGACATCTTTGTTTTAAACGCCTTCTATTTAGCAATAACCTGTATTGTAACGATTTGCGTCAGTTTTTTGTTTTATATTTATTTTTACGAGCGGCGTCCCGAAATGTGCTTGTTGGAGGCGTTGGGATATACCCGGAAAATGATATTCGGCAGAGTGTTTTTTGAGATTAGCGGAATCAGCTTGGCAGGATTAATACTTGGTGTAACCGTTGGCTGGTTAAGCGGACAGGCTTTAAACAGCGCTGCTTTTATGGAACAGGGCCTACCTTTGGAATTATGGGGTATCAGTTATCCTTTCAAACTATTGACCACCCCCCTCGTGATCATTTTAAGCGGTTTATTGATAGTCTGGCGCCTGCTCAAAAAAGCCGACCCGATTGCCGCCATTGAGGGGGAGGTATAAAGTAAAATGACCAAACCGCTCTCAATCTGGAGATATTATCGTAATAATCGCAAGAAAGTTACCATTATCTTTATAATAACTTTTCTTGGTATCTTTGCACAATGTGCACTCCTGATTCATACCACAACCAAGCTTAAGCTTTATAAAGCCATTTGGCCTTTTCAATCGTTTGCCTATGCTTTTCATACCGGTGAGAATGTTCAACAATCCCCGGAATACCAGGACCGTTTACAACATTTACTTGAGAAACACCCGGCAATTTCTAAAGTCTTGCCGTTTTCATTCGTTCAAACAAGGTTGAGTACTGTTTCAGTCTTGATTCTTTATTTAAGATCAAAAGATATCAAGCCCGTGATGAACTCTTTACAGCTTACCTTAATCACGGGCTGGCTGCCAGCTCCGGGTACCCATGAGATTGTTCTCCATTGGAAGTTAGCCGCCAATCACGGCATAAAAATAGGTAATTATTGTAATAAAGACTATAAATATGGAATGGTTATTCCAACATTTACAGGACTTGGCGACAATAAATTAGTGGGTCTATTGGATGGAAACTCTATCGCCGGTTTTTCCGATTTGGACACCTATAACAACGATTTGCATAATTCACAAGGAACAGAATCATGGTTGGTCATCCCCAAAAAGGGACAACTAGACCAGGCTAAAAGTTATTTATCAAAGTGTATTCAAAAAGATAAAGAGCTATCGGATCCCGCATATATATATCAAAATGCTGATATTAATAACTCCTCCACCTTCAGGGTTTTATACATTTTTGATTTGGTAATCACTAGTGTGATGACCCTTTGTGTTAGTTGCTTGTTTTATATTTATTTTTACCAAAGGCGTCCTGAATTTGGCTTGTTGGAAGCAATAGGGCATACCCGGCAAATGGTCATCGGCAAAGCGTTTTTAGAGATTATCATTATTAATTTACTCGGATTCGCCGGTGGGTTAATTAGCGCCTTAATATGCGGATTGGCTTTAAATCGTTTTATGTTCATGGAGCGGGGTCTGCCGCTCTTGTTATGGGATCAGAGCTATATTTTCAAACTGTTATCCACATTGCTATTTGTCACTTTTATCAGTTTGTTTCCGATCTGGCGGATGCTCAAAAAAGTCGATCCGATCACAATCATTGAGGGAAAAGTATAAATTATTGCGAAATTGAGGTTGCCCCATTTTTATTTGTACTTTTTTTCACAATATGCTATAATTAATTAACAGGTTTTCCATTGTGAAAGGACAGCTCAGTCCGTCATAATGGCGAACCAATCGATTGTCTTTGTTCTGAAGCTGAAGAAAGTTCTGAAGCCGGAGAACATTCGAAAAAATATGTGTTATGAATTTTGGCTCCTCCGAGAATCGACGCTTGTACCTGAGGCGGCCTTTCTGGAAACGAATTCATACCCTTTTTTGAGAATGGACTCCGTTCTCAGAAAAGGGTTTTTAATTTTATGAGGCATTATGCCGCGAGGAGGAGAGTTTATCTAAATGAATTTTTTAGAGAAGTATCGCGAAGATTTTAAAGAGTACGATGCCATGGAACGGGATTTTATCGATGACGAACTGATTTGGCAGCAGTTAAACAAGTGGGAAAATCCATCCAAGGACGATGTCCGGCGCGTATTGGAAAAGTCCGCCCGGCTGGTCCGGCTGGAACCGGAAGAAATGGCGATTTTAATCCAGACTAAGGACCCGGAAATGCTCACTGAGATCTATGCCTTGGCCCATAAACTGAAAAGGGAAATTTACGGCGAACGGATCGTTTTCTTCGCTCCGCTGTATGTCAGCGATAAATGCGCCAATGATTGTGTTTATTGCGGATATCGCTGCTCTAATCTCAAGATGCACCGTAAAACATTAAGCATGGAAGAGATTACCCGCGAAGTGGAGATTATGATCGGCGAAGGTCAAAAACGTCTGGTCATGGATGCCGGTGAAGCGCCGGAAACGGGAATTGATTTTATCTGTGACTGCCTCAAGCAGATATACAGTGTAAAAAGTAAGCATGGTGAAATCCGGCGGGCTAATCTCAATTGCGCTCCGATGTCCCGCGAAGAAATAAGGCGCTTAAAAGAAGTTGGCATCGGAACATTTCAGGTGTTTCAAGAAACCTATCATCATGATACATACCGGAAGGTCCACCCGACGGGAATTAAAAGTCATTACCGTTGGCGGCTGTATAGTCAAGATCGTTCGTTGGACGCAGGGGCGGATGACGTTGGTATCGGCGCTTTGTTTGGGTTATATGATTGGCGCTTTGAGGCAATGGGCTTGTTATACCATACAATGCATCTTGAAGAAAAATATAATGGAGTGGGACCGCATACTATTTCGTTTCCCCGCATCAAATTTGCTACAGGTACTCCTTATGCTTTAAACCCCGAATATGCCGTCAGTGACGCTGAATTTAAAAGACTGGTGGCTATAATTCGTCTTAGTGTCCCTTATACGGGCATGATTTTATCGGCCCGTGAGAGTGCCCCTCTCCGCCGGGAGGTCATTCCGCTTGGCATTTCCCAGATCGATGCCGGAAGCCGGATTGGGGTGGGCGGTTATCAAGAATCGGCGGCTGCCAATGCGATGCCGGATAAGGAACAATTCCGGCTGAGCGATACCCGTTCTTTGGATGAAGCCATTCGCGAGACTTGTGAAACAGGCGATATACCTTCTCTTTGCACGGCGTGTTACCGTAAAGGACGGACCGGCGAACATTTTATGGGGATCGCCAAGTCCGGCTTCGTTCATAATTTTTGCATGCCCAATGCCATTTGCACCTTGAAAGAATATCTGTTGGACTATGCCAGTCCCGAGACAAAAAAAGCAGGCGAAGCGGCGATTCAAAAATATTTGCCGCGGATCAGCGACGTTAAAACCAGGCAATTTGTGGATCAGGCGTTACGGAATTTAGAGAATGGTGAGCGGGATCAATATATTTAAAACGTCGAAACTCAAAAGTCAGAATTTAGTAGCTATTGGTTAGTAGCTTCAGTTGGGGCTGGTGGTTTTAAAGCGAAAGGCCAAAAGCTAACAGCCTTTTTCCACAAATGGGGGATAAACAGTATGGATTACCGAATCGAACATGATTTATTGGGAGAACGGCAAGTCCCGGTTGAAGCTTATTATGGCATTCATGCGCTACGGGCCGCCGAAAATTTCACCATCAGCGGGCGACCTATTCATAATCAACTCATTTTGGCGCTGGCAGCAATCAAAAAAGCCGCCGCTTTGGCCAACCGGGAAGCGGGCTTATTGGAAACGCCGGTGGCTCAAGCCATAACAACAGCTTGTGATGAGCTGATGGCCGGAAAATTGCATGATCAATTTATTGTGGATGCTCTGCAAGGCGGCGCCGGAACTTCAGCCAATATGAATGCCAATGAAGTGATCGCCAACCGGGCCATCGAATTGTTAAATGGTGAAAAAGGCGACTACCGGATGGTCCATCCCTTGAATCATGTCAATCTCAGCCAGTCGACGAATGATGTTTTTCCAACCGCGGTCAGGATCGCCGCCATTTGGTTATTAAAACCTTTGAGTGAAACGTTTGCCGCTTTGCAGATGGCGCTGCAAGAAAAAGAGCAACAATTCTCCGGGGTCATTAAAATGGGCCGTACCGAGCTACAGGATGCACTCCCGGTGATGCTGGGCCAGGAGTTCGGTGCTTATGCCCAAGCCATTGCCAGAGACCGCTGGCGAATCTACAAGGTAGAGGAAAGACTGCGCCAAGTTAATATAGGAGGCACCGCTGTCGGAACCGGTTTGAACGCCGATAAGCGTTATCTTTTTGCGGTTATTGAAAAATTGCGGGATATTACCGGTTTGGGACTGGCCCGGGCTGAGT
>DNPP01000162.1:0-7218 GCA_003501365.1 Bacillota bacterium | reverse complement strand
TGTTTGTGGAAGTCTCGGGCATGTTGAAAGCCGCCGCGGTCAATCTGGCCAAAATCTCCAATGATTTACGTTTAATGGCTTCCGGACCAGTGGCGGGCTTTGGCGAGATCAACCTGCCTCCGCTGCAGGCCGGTTCTTCGATTATGCCCGGTAAAGTGAACCCGGTCATCCCCGAAGCGGTGCGACAAGCCGCTTATCAAGTCCTGGCCAATGACGGGGCAATAACTATGGGAGCACAGGCCGGGGAACTGGAACTCAATGCCATGCTCCCTTTGATTGCCGATAATTTATTTATTTCTTTAGAATTGTTAAACCGGGCGGCCGGAATTTTTATGGAACGATGTATCCGGGATATTACGGCCAATGTCGAACATTGCCAAGCGATACTGGAGAACAGCATGGTTTATGCCACGGCTTTAACTCCCTACATCGGCTATGAAAGAGCTACTGCTTTAATTCAACAAGCAAGATTCAATCGAAGTACCATCCGGCAGGAAGCCCTGCAATCGGGATGGTTTACCGAAGAACAACTTCAGAGCATTTTGGATCCCTACCAGTTGACAAAGCCGGGAATTCCGGGAAAGAAAAAGGGGAAAGGGGATAAATCATGAGCAACCTAAATGCTACCCCCAGCGCTTCACGAATTCAGATCGCCATTTTCGGCAGGCGGAATGCCGGGAAATCCAGTTTAATGAATGCGTTGACGAATCAACAGATTGCATTGGTCTCTGAAGAACCCGGCACCACTACGGATCCGGTCTTTAAATCCATGGAACTGCTGCCGCTAGGTCCGGTGGTCTTTATTGATACCGCCGGTTTAGATGATATCGGGGCTTTGGGTGAGCTACGAATCAAGCGAAGCTATGATGTTTTGGATCGAACTGATTTAGCACTGCTGGTAATTGATTGTCAAATCGGATTGACCGAATTTGAAACCAAGCTGACCCAGGTGATCCGGCAAAAGAATATTCCCACGGTAGCAGTGATAAACAAAGTGGACTTGAAACCGTTGTCCTTGGAACAGAAACAAAAGTGGCAAGAGCAACTGCAAATGGATGTAGTCGAAATATCGGCTAGCAGCGGAACGGGTATCTCCCAGTTGAAGACAGCTCTAATCCGAAATGCCCAAAGAATTGAAGAGGAACCGTTTTTAGTCGGAGATTTAATTCACCCGGGTGATTTGGCGATATTAGTTATACCGATCGATAAAGCGGCGCCGAAAGGACGGCTGATCTTACCGCAGCAACAGGTGATCCGCGACATCCTCGAACATGATGGAACGGCAGTGGTGACGAAGGAGTATGAGCTGAAAGAGACGCTTGAGAATCTGAAACGACCGCCGGCGATTGTGATCACCGACTCTCAAGTGTTTTTAAAAGTGGCGGCCGATACACCGCGGGAGATACCGCTAACCTCGTTCTCCATATTATTTGCACGTCAAAAGGGAGATTTGGCGCAACTCATGGCTGGGGCCGGGGCGGTTGAAACGTTACAACCGGGTGATCAAGTTTTAATTGCGGAAGGGTGCACTCACCACCGTCAGTCGGATGATATTGGAACGGTTAAGATCCCCCGTTGGCTCCGTCAGACGGTAGGTGGGGAGTTAAACTTCACCTGGTCCAGTGGTCAAAGTTTGCCGGAAGATTTAAACCGGTTCAAACTGGTGATTCATTGTGGCGGCTGTATGTTAAACCGGCGTGAGATGATGTCCCGGCTGACTATGGCAAAAAATCAGGCCATACCAATCGTTAATTACGGGGTACTTATTGCCTATCTCCAAGGTATTTTTCCACGCGCTCTGGAGCCGTTTCCGGAAGCAGAGGCATTTTTTGAGTCAAAGCTCCATTGACGAACTACTGTTAATAAGGTTACCATTAGAACAGAATTAATTATCAATTGATTGTTGGAGGGATGGCTTTTGGCTTTGAGTTCTGAAAAACGGATCGGTGTTATCGCCATCATCCTGGAAAATCCCAAAGAAGTCCAGGGCAGGGTCAACAGTATTATCAGTGAATTTGGCGGGATCGTTACCGGCCGGATGGGAATCCCGAACCATGAAAGAAACATGGGGGTTTTATCCTTAATCGTTGAAGGAAGCGAAAACGAGATCAATACCTTAACGGGGAAACTGGGGAATATTCAAGGCGTGAATGCCCGGGCCACAATGGCCAAGCAGTCATAAAAGGAGGGCCCATGGGACAGGACGTAGCAAATAAAAACGGGTTTAACCAATCCGTTCCACAATGGATACAATCTTTGAGCCGAGTAAAGCTGCTGGAGGTTATCTCTAGTCCGGACGGTCCTTTGGCGCGACAAGTCATTGAACAGGCCGACTTAATCCGTTCGGAAACTATGGGAGCCGAGGTTCACTTACGGGGATTGGTTGAGTTTTCAAATTATTGTCGGAATAACTGCCTCTATTGTGGCCTGCGCCGTGATAACCGGCAGATTAGCCGCTATCGGATGAGTCCGGCCGAAATTATTCAAGCTGCCGAGCACGGCGCCCAATTAGGCTATAAAACGGTGGTGTTGCAGTCGGGTGAGGATCCGGCTTTTAGTGGGGAGATCATGGCGGAGATTATCCGGGAGATTAAAAAGTTAGGTTTGGTGGTAACGTTAAGCATGGGCGAGCGGGAACCCCAAGAATATCAGTTGTGGCGAGACGCCGGAGCGGAGAGATATTTAATGCGGCATGAGACTGCCGATGAAGCTTTATATGACCGGTTGCACCCCGGCCAAACGCTGGCTAAAAGAATTTTTCTGCTCAAAACATTAAAATCCTTAAATTATCAGGTGGGCACCGGTTTTATGGTTGGACTACCCGGTCAGACCGCTGAAACACTACTCGCAGACTTGGATTTGGCCCGGCAACTTGAGGCGGAGATGGTAGGGATTGGTCCGTTTATCCCGCATCCCTCAACGCCACTTGGAAAAGATCCGGGTGGTACACTGGAACAGACTTGTATTATGGTGGCTTTAATCCGGATTTTTTTGCCGTATGCCCTTATTCCGGCGACCACCGCTTTGGGCAGTATTTCGACACTCGGCCGGGAGTCGGCTCTCAGAGCCGGGGCCAATGTGGTGATGCCGAATTTGACTCCCCGGATTCATCGAGCTGATTATCAAATTTATCCCGGCAAAATATGTCTGGGGGAGGAAGCTGCCGAATGCCGGGGCTGCATCACCCGGAGGATTACCGACATCGGCCGGACGGTCTCCGACGGACCCGGACATCATCCTAAGTGGTCGCCGGGTTCATGATGATATTCAGCGCCTTAAAAATAAAAAAACGCGAGGATTTATTAGCGCATCCCCGCGACCAGAAAATTGACCCCATTTGTTTCCCGGTTTAGTTCAACCCGGCGTTTGTTCCTTCCAATTAACAATCCGCTGCAATGTGGGCAATACTCCGGTTGAAACTTTACTTCATGATGGCAATCTGGGCACTTCATTTGCTATTCCTCCTTTATTGCGGGTCAATATATGTCCCTGTAGTTCATTTTTTGTCCCGCTTGATATTTTTATTATACTCATAAATGAATTATAAATCTATCATTTTACTGAAAAGTAACTAAATGTAAACATGGGTTAACGTTCCCCCGCTTTGACAAACCACCCCGAAAATCATAAAATGAGGTTATCGTTATCAAAGATGGAGGCCGACCATGTCCGGGATAAAGTATTACCGGGATTCCAACCTGTCTTTTTTCGAAATCAAGCGTTGTCGATCGGGAATCCATGCCTCCCGCAGACATGTTGATCTAGGGTACCATGTATATTTCCACTAAAATCTTATTGCACGATTTGGATCCGGTAGAGATCTTGTTTTACCACTTTGCCATCGGTTACCTCGTACTGTTTCTGATTTATCCGAAAATTACTAAGATAATAGTCTTCGCGAAGAATTGCTTTTTTCCAGTCTGGGACTCACGGGAATCTGTTTATATTTTCTGGTGGAAAATATCGCCCTACAGTATACTTTGGCTTCCAATGTCGGTTTATTGATATCGGCTGCTCCGATTTTGACTGCGATTGTGGCCCATTTTACCACTCATGATGAGAAACTCAGCCGGAACCTGGTCATCGGCTTTGTTATGGCAATTGCCGGAGTTTTCTGGTGGATACATGCCGGGATTACCAAAGTAAACATTCCGATTTTGGGAACAACGGGTGAGTCCTTGAAAAACCTTTACGATAGCTTTAAGGAGACTAAGGAGCGAGATATCCAAATCATCGACTTTAATACAGTGGCTCAAATAATCATCAGAGCCTCACCTACTTTTATGAATATTAGTTAACTATTGAAAATTCAGATTTGATTGCAAATTTAATATATGATATGATTTTAGTAACGTATTGATCCGATTCCATGATAAATAATCGTTCATGAATGATATGAAAACAAAAACCGATGGTAATAATCAGGTATAAAATCCGCTTAAGAATTTGAAAATATTGGAGGAAAATAAATGAAATCACTTACCGACAGCTATACCCTGAATAATGGATATAAGATTCCATGTATTGGTTTTGGAACATATCAAATCCCGGATGATGATATTGGTATTTCGTCAGTTCATACAGCAATTATCAACGGATATCGCCACATCGACGCTGCCGCAGTATATGGAAATGAAAGAAGCATTGGAAAGGCAATCAGAAATTGCGGTGTTGATCGTAAACAATTATTTATTACAAGCAAAGTATGGAATACCGAGCGTGGCTTTGACAAAACGCTGGCTGCTTTCAAGCAGACACTTGAAGATTTACAGCTCGATTATTTAGATTTGTATTTGGTTCATTGGCCTGCTGCAAAAGGTATATTGAGCGAATGGCAACGTATTAATCTTGAGACATGGCGCGCAATGGAGCATCTATATAAAGAAGGCTTCATTAGGACGATAGGTGTCAGCAATTTTTTGCCGCATCACCTCATTCCACTGATGGATCAGGCAAATATTCAGCCAATGGTTAATCAAATTGAATACCATCCCGGTCAGATGCAGATTGAAACTGTAGAACTTTGTAAAAAACACCATATGATTGTGGAAGCGTGGAGTCCGCTCGGAACCGGCAAAATGCTTTCAAACCCACAACTAAAAGATATTGCAGAAAAATATGGTAAGTCTGTGGCACAGCTTTGTATTCGCTGGTGTTTGCAAAATGACATTCTTCCCCTTCCAAAGTCTGTAACGTCATCCCGTATTAAGGAGAATACTGAAATATTTGATTTTATAATTTCCGGCGAGGATATGTCGGTTATCAATTCTATGCCATATATTGGCGGCTCCGGACTCCATCCGGATAATTTAGATTTTTAGGCTAGTAATTGCCAATTCACACATCTTTTTCGTGTACATATGGGAGATATAATTCTTGAATTTATATTTAAAGAACATAAACTTATATTCTCCCATAAGGCTCTCTTAATCAAATAAGGCAGCCCTATTTATGTTTAGAATTTAAATCCTCTTTCCACCATTGACAGGAAGGAAAGCATTTGTTATATTCGTAGTGAGTTAAATAATCGGCAATGAAAAAGAAAAACTATTCTAAGTCCGCCAAGAGAGCCGGGGTTGGTGCAATCCGGCCGGGTAAAATAGTTTGGCGCTTTGGAGCTGATATTTTTTAAGCGGATCTCATCACGTCAAGGCGCGATGCAGGTCAAACAGGGTGGAACCGCGGGAACCTCTCGTCCCTGAATGGGATTGAAGGTTTCTTTTTTTTACCAGGGGGAGGTTGCTTTGAAATTAAGATTTTTAAAAGTTAACGATTTTAAAAAAGAATTGCTTCGGATGTTAAAACGGGATTGGCGTTTTTTTCTATGGACATCCTGGTTAATTATTTTGGGCATTGGAATCGGCTTTAATTTGCCTGCGGATAGCCCATTCATTAAATCAGTGATTCAACCGGCATTTCAAAAACTGATTGCTTTGCGAAATTGGTATCTTCACGCTCCGTTGATAGGAAAAATCGCATTAATCTGGGGCAATAATTTGTTTGCCTCAGTGAGCTCAGTAATTTTAGGGATATTAATTTTTCCACCGGTATTGATCTTAATTGAAAATGGAGCAGTAATAGGAATTATGCAGAAGCTATTGGTAGCGAAGGCCCATATAGCGCCGTTTTGGTTTTATCTATCCCTAGCTCCGCACGGAATTTTTGAACTGCCGGCTTTTATCATGGCTTCAGCACTGGGAATCCGCTTTGGTTTGATTCCTTGGCGGTTAATGGTTCATGATGTAAGGAAGGATATCAATTTAAAACCACCGTTATTTCGGGATTTTTTCCACGATTTGCCTTATTATGCGGTACTCATTCTGCTGATGTTACTAGCGGCAGCCCTATTGGAAGTGATGGTAAGCCCGATTTTGTTAAAAATGCTGGTTCCTAAGGAATTTAATCTATTATAATCGTTTTAAGAAAGAATTAATATTTGAAACGGGGGATTTGTAAAAATGTCAGAAGTTCAAGCTACCACTACAATGGAAAAGATTGTTTCTTTAGCCAAACGACGAGGATTTGTTTTCCAGTCCAGTGAAATTTACGGCGGATTAAACAGTTGTTGGGATTACGGCCCTTTGGGAGTAGAATTAAAAAACAATGTCAAACAGGCCTGGCGCCGTAAAGTCATCCAAGAAAGAGACGATATGGTGGGAATCGATGCCAGTATTTTGATGCATCCCCGAGTTTGGGAGGCTAGCGGTCATGTGGCCGGTTTCTCGGACCCGATGGTTGACTGTAAATCATGTAAACAACGTTTTCGGGCCGATCATTTGGAAGGCGATAAATGTCCCGCTTGCGGTGGTGAGCTGACCGAAGCCAGACAATTTAATCTAATGTTCAAGACTCATATGGGCCCGGTAGAGGATAATGCCGCAGTGGTCTATTTACGCCCCGAGACTGCGCAGGGCATCTTTGTCAACTTCAATAATGTCCTGACGACCACCCGGATGAAGCTACCGTTCGGAGTCGCCCAGATCGGGAAATCATTTCGCAATGAGATAACTCCTGGTAATTTTACTTTTAGGACCAGGGAATTTGAACAAATGGAGATCGAGTATTTTGTGAAACCCGGTACGGATGAGCAAATCCATCAAGAATGGATTAAGCGGCGTTTCCAATGGTATCTTGATTTAGGTCTGACCCAGGAACGGCTCCGGCTCAGGGAACACGACAAGGATGAGTTGGCACATTACGCTAAAGGTTGTTATGATA
>DNPP01000147.1:11716-12134 GCA_003501365.1 Bacillota bacterium | reverse complement strand
TTTTGCAACACCATGATCAACTATGACTTACCCTGGAATCCCATGCGGCTGGAACAACGAATCGGCAGAATTCACCGGCTGGGTCAGGCCAAAGACGTATACATCTACAACCTTTCCACCAAAGATACCATTGAAGAACATCTACTGCGGTTGCTGACTGAAAAAATCAAAATGTTTGAAATGGTGATTGGAGAAAGCGAGCGGGTCATCGGTAAACTTTGTAGAGGGAAGAGTCTGGAAGGCCGGATTATGGAATTAATCTTAAAAACCGGCACAACGGAAGAGTTAAATCAGGGTTTTCGCGCGCTTGGGAAAGAAATCGAAGGAATGCTGGGAGAGGACGACCCGAAGGACCTTCTACTGGACAGTTTGCAGTTATCAGTGGATAATTAAGTTTACTTTGAAAGAAAGAGAGACG
>DNPP01000147.1:10252-11396 GCA_003501365.1 Bacillota bacterium | reverse complement strand
TATCGAATTCACCGTTTAATATCATCAACTCCGAGTTAATCATGGCTCAGTGCCAAGTAGCTGTCCCCCGTACTTTTTTTACACCGCCCCGGGTGGAGACTCTAAACCTGCAGATGGTCTGCGAACCGGAGCAAGCCAGTCAATATCCCGGTTCAGAGCTGGTAATCAAAGGCAGTTACCGGCTGCAGTGGTTTATCGACGGGATCAGAGAACGCGGTCTACTCTTCCGCGGCACTTTTCCCTATGAATTGGACCCCCGCAAGATTCAACGGGAAATCGCAACATTATTGCGGGAGCCGCCCAGATTTTTTTTCGAACAACCCACGCTAACTTACCATCCTGAATTATTGGTAAATTTTCGGGTTAGTTTTGAAACTGATGAAAAAATCGAGGAATTATGCAGTCTTGCCATTGATCTCGTCAGTGGAGTCATTACTTCAAACCTGCTGAGTGAAATCGCCAATAAAAAAATCAATCCCACTCCCCCCAAAAAGCATTTGGAGAAGAGACAGATTTCCTACAGAGAAGGATTTAATTCGCTATTAAATCATTTGAAATGGCAATTACAAAATCATGATGACTCTTGGATGCAATCGGCAGAGGCGCGTTGGAAAGAAGAGGTAACCTACCTTGAAGCCTTTTATCGGGAAAACAACTCCGAAACAACAGAATCAGAATCGGCAAGTGATGCGGAAACCAGTTTCTACCGGCGTTTAGCTGAAGGTTACCGTAAGTTTCAACCGATCATAAGAATTCATATTGTTAATGTCGGCCTGTTATATCTACCAGTCATCCATTATACTTTAGAGTCATACGATGGAGACAAATTACCGGTCTTAATCTATGATCCGGTCCGCCGGAAAATAAAGGCCAATTAATAGCATTATCCCAGATCTCCGAAATGATACAACAATACCGACGCAACTACCAACCCTGCAGTCTCTGTCCGGAGGATTCGCGGCCCCAAAGTCACTGGGATGGCTCCCGCCTTCATCGCCAGTTCCACCTCGTTTTGGGCGAATCCCCCTTCCGGCCCGATCAAAACCGCTATGCTTTCAGGCATGGTTTTTTGAGCATCCAATACCTGTGTAAGGGAGCGTTCCTGTTCTCCTTCCCAGGGAATAATCAACAGTAAACCCGACGG
>DNPP01000147.1:5023-9905 GCA_003501365.1 Bacillota bacterium | reverse complement strand
CCCGACTGTTCGGCGGCCTCCCGGATGATTTTCTGCCAACGCTCCGCTTTTTTCCGGGCTTGATCTTTATCCAGCCGAATAGTGCTCCGTTCACTGATCACCGGCTGAAAAACGCTAACTCCAAGTTCAGTGTTTTTCTGGATAATGAACTCAAACTTATCCCCTTTGGGCAGGCTTTGCACTAAACATATTTTAATCTTCGGTTCGGTCCGGCGTTCGGCTTGTCTTACAATTTGCCCGATTACCGTATCCGATGTGATCTCAGTTACTTGAGCCAAGTATTCCTGGCCTTTACCGTTTAAGACAGTAATCTCAGCTCCCAGCCCTTGACGGAGCACATTCAAAAGATGGTGTCGGTCCTCGCCCTTCAAAATAACGGTATTACCGCGAATTTGATCGGATGGAATAAAAAATCGTGTCATTGTTAAAATTCCTTCGTTTAATTTGAATGAGACCTTCCGGTTGACTCCGGCAAAAGTTTCATCGACATATCTGCAGAAATACTACTACTAATTTCAGCCTATCGATCCTATTTTATCAAAAAAATATCCGGGTTCAATTATTTTTATCGAAAAGTATAAACTTTTGCCGGTAATCCCGATAATTTTGCTTTCATACCTATAATTCAACCTGGTTACGAACAATAAGTTAAAATACAAACGCTGGTTCATCCATGGCCCCCATTTATGATATAATACCGGCTAATAATACTTATTGATGATTACGAAGTTTTGGACGGTTCTCTACACTGCCAACGAGACAAGGGAGGCTTTATGTTTTGCTTGGAAAGGTTTTAGCAATTATGAAAAAAAAAGACAGACTACTGTACTTGCGGCATGCAGTCCATGAGTCGCTCTCATTTGGTATTCTTCTGGCCATTGTCGGCGGATTTTTAGACGCCTATACATTCATCGCCAGAGGCGGTGTTTTCGCGAATGCTCAAACCGGAAATATTATTCTCGTAGCCGTATATGCCGCGCAAGCGAAATGGGGACAGGCATTGGCTGCTCTTCCGCCAATATTGGCTTTTGTCATTGGAGTCATTGTGGTGGAAGCAATAAAGAGTCATTCAGCAGCCTTTTTCACGTTGGATTGGAAACGGGCCATTATTATTTTAGAAATTATAGTCCTCATTATCGTGGGTTTTATTCCGCAAACGATTCCCAACATCATTATTAATGTTACCATTTCCTTTGTTGCTTCGGTACAAGTATCTTCATTCCGAAAACTGGTCGATGCGTCCTATTGCACAACCATGACCACAGGGAATCTACGCACAGCCGCAGAAGCGGCATATATCGCTGTGACAAGAAAAGATTATAAATCAACTCTGCGGGCGATTCGCTTTTTTGCGATTATTTTTTCATTTTTCGGCGGAGGTTTTTTAGGCGGGCTGTTAACATCAATTATTGGAGTCAAGGCAATATGGGTTGCCGCATTTATATTAATTGTTTCTTTGATATTATTTATGGTTTATGAACGAGATATGGCGACTTCATTTCCGTATAAAACATGAATATAAATCATGGGTCCCCTAAATGGATATTAAATTCTATTTTTCCTTGTCTTGAATATATCCCAATGCCGATTCCACCATTTCTCGCACTTGATCTTGCTGATCTTTTTTAGCCATTTCAAGATACTCTGCTGCTTCTTTGGTTGCAATCTGTCCCAGACTTCGGGCTGCTTCCCAGCGGTGCTGAGGAACATCGCTATCCAATAAAAAACGCTCTAAAACTTGGAGCGTCCGCTCACTTGGAAATGCCTGCAATGCACGAATAACCTTCCAAACAATTAACGCATGATCCGCATTTTTCGCGAGTGTTGTCATTAGATTCTCGAAAGAACTCCGATCCTTCGAATAAAATGAAATATACCCGATGGCATCAATTATCTCACTTAATACAGCTTTGTCGTTAATTTTAAAAAGATACTGGTTTAGCATGTCCAAAGCGGGAGCTCCCATCCTGATGATACTGCGGATAACCAAATCCCGGGGCAGGGGATAATCCCATTTTTTAAAGATATCCTCCGGTAAACTTTGATATTGGTTGGCACCAATCCTGCCGATATATCGGCTCAGCTCCGGAATGGCGACTATACCGATCCGGCTTAAAGCATCCGATATCGCAATTTTTACGTATAATGCTTTTTCCTTACTCAATCGGTGACACAAATCAGGAATCGCATCCATTGTCCTTCTTTGGCCCAAAATACCAGCAACTGCGGTACGGACCCGGGGATCACCGTCGTTTAAAAGCCGTAGCAGATCCTGATCCTCGTATTGCAAGTATTGCTTTAAAAATTCCGGCGTTATCTCGCCTCTGGCTGACCTGGCGATTTGTTTCTTTGAATTAAGTTCAGGCATGTGAATTAACTCCAAGCTTTCCGATTTCTTTATAAATCTTTTTAATTCTTACCCTTTGAGAGGCTGTTAGGTCACTCTGTCGCTGCTCCAATACTTCCAGAAATCGTTCCTTATTTTGCACATTTACCGCCACTACCGTTTTTTCAGCGTGTTGCGGTATTTCTCTGAGTCTACAAGTTCGGAGATGATTCAGGAGAAACGGAAAAATATGTTGATTATACCTTTCATTCTCTGCAGCGACCAGCGCCAACGCTTTGATACCATTATCAATGGTAATGACCAAACCCACTTCCATTGCCCTGTAGATTTGATCAAGATTAGTGAAAATCTCTTCCTTTCCATGTCTTGTCATCCGCCATTTCATATTCAAAGCGCGAAGGAGGAATCTTCACTGCTAATCGTGAATGGTACCATAAAATACATTATCCTACTTCAGCGAATGCAACCACATAATTGTGACCGTACTTCTTGGCGCACTTTGGACAAGTCGTGTAATAGAAATAATATTTTCGGGCTTTTTTACCGCTCGCGGCCACAAACCGCTCCATCTCTTGGATCCATTTTGGCACGGCGCTATAGGGCCCATCAAAAACTTTGCTTAAAAAAGTACCGTTGAATTTGTAATTTTCAGCGCCGGGAACTTCTTTGGTAACCACTAGATAATACTCGCATTTCCATGGTGAAGGATCATAGGCCAGCATTAAAAAATCTTTCATATCCGGTGCAGCGCCGGCCTGCTCCGCTCTCTTCCATATTCTGGCCATTGTTCGATTGATCACCCAGGGTAACGGAATATGGAAAAGTTGTGGTACTGCATCTTTGATAAATAGTTTATTCTCCCATTGATGGATCTTTTCATCCCAAGGCCTAACGTCAAACTTTGGACAACATACGTCGTTATTTCGCTTTTTCTCACTCATGATGAATCCATCTCTCCTTTTAAACCGATTTTTGTTTCAAATTCTTAATTGCTAAGTTTAATTTCGACAGTATCCCTTGTATTGAAACGGTTGACGTAAAATCGTCTTCATTTTTTCCGGCGCGGTTTTACGAAAGTCACTAAGATAGATTTCATGATGTTTTCGCCTTTTGTCTTCCAATGTCCCCTGATTATCTTCGATGAATTGGTGGACTTTCATAATATTCGGATGTTCTTCGGCAAAAGGCCCGATATGCATAATCTGGGCGGAAATTCCCTCTTGATAACCTTCGAGTCGCAACCGCTCCAGTGCCTTATTCGTCTTGCTTTTCTTGACTTCTTCTATTGCGGCTCTCATCAGATCGGACGCGACAAACTCCGGTTGCATGATCATGTAAGTCCAACACCATTTATCCCGATTACCATTGATAAAATCATTCATATCCTCCGCCCACCACAAACCCTCCAATGGCATTACTACATAGTCAATTCCCCGTTCCTTTTTACTAAGGAATTTGATTTTAAATGCCACTCCGAACAATGCTTGAATTGCATCTTGGGAAGTTTCATCACCAAAATCCATGCCAATCCCGTCAATCATCAGATATTGAAATTCGGGAATGTCAACGATCGCCGGCGTGATGGATGAGGGATTATAGAACTGCCGATATTTTTTCTTTAAATCAGTCTTCTCCATGGATCAATCCCCATTTCTCCCTTAGAATAAATAAACTCGCTGCCCACTCTGCGAATATAACATCTGTGAGTTTAATAATATTCTAACCGAAAAAACATGACACCTATATGTCATATTTAACTATGGAGAACCTGGGGCAAGACTCAACGGATTTAAACCGGGTGCATGGTTTGCAGCCAAGACAAGCTGTGATCGCTTCATTTTCTGCCGCCTTATTCGCCCATTCCGGATCAACCAGTAGACCGCGACCGATGGCGGTAAAATCCGTCAACTTATTTTCGATGAGGTAATTGGCTTGTTCAGGTGTTTTAATATTGTTGACTACAATCACCGGAAGCTGGACGTTCTTTTTCACCTGAGTGCCGCCATAGACGATCCAATTATAATTAGGAGCGTAGGCGCTAAAATCATCGGAAATCTCCAGCTCCTTAGCATCCGGTGTATCCATTCCGGAGGAAACGTGGAGCAGATCCGCGCCGGCTTTCTCAAGTTCCCGGGCAATGGCTATTCCACCTTCCAAGTCCGGTTCATTGCTACCCATCCGGCAACCGACGATAAAGTCGTTTCCTGTTTGCGCCCGGATTGAAGCGATAATCTCAACGGCAAAGCGGGCCCGATTGGCTATACTCCCGCCATATTCATCCAGCCGCTTGTTTACGAGCGGCGAGAAGAACTGACTAATCAGGTAACCGTGAGCGCCATGCAATTCCACTCCATCCAAGCCGGCGTTTTGGGCTCGGAACGCAGCAGCCGCGAAATCGGCCTGCAGGGTATGAATCTCAGCCACGGTTAAAGCTCGGGCTGCGATATTTTTCCCCCGTTGATGAAAGGTTTCACGATAATCTGAAGGCGCGACAATGTCGGCAGTAACACTCTTAGGTGTCTTCAATCCAGCATG
>DNPP01000147.1:0-4682 GCA_003501365.1 Bacillota bacterium | reverse complement strand
ATCGGACCACAGTCCCAGCTGCAAGTCGGCGAGCCTCCCGGAAGGATTCACACAGGTTGCCTCGACAATTATCAGTCCGACGCCACCTTTCGCTCTGGCCTCATAGTGCCCGATGTTTTTTTCAGTGATCATGCCTTCTGCTCCCGTATAGCCAAAGCAAACCATGGGCGGCATGACGATCCGGTTTTTAACTTTGCCATTTCCAATGGCTATTTCCGAAAACAACCGATTCATTTGGCGATCCCTTTCTTTCCCGATTTGAAATTCTAAATAAATTACCATTATTTTAGCATATTTGTTTGATTTCTTGACACACAATTTGAGCGACTATATAATCATATCAAAAGCAAAAGGCTTAAAAATATTCCATTTGCTCCCGTAATGAAGCAAAAACTCAGGTGAATCCATGGACCGATTGAATGAACAAGTAGTCGAAGCATTGAGAGCCGCTGGCAAAATTATTTTAGAATCTCAAATCGATAAAGCTAATATTATCCAAAAAAGCGCCGCCAACTACGTTACCCAGGTGGACTTTCAAGTCCAGAACTTTCTGGTTGATCAATTGCGACGGTTGTTACCGGATAGTAATATCATTACCGAGGAATCCGAGAACAATCAATTTAATCTTGAAACAGCGACCTGGATTCTTGATCCGGTTGACGGCACCACGAACTTGATGCGCGGTTACCGGCACTCAGCCATATCCCTGGCTTTTTTTAACGGCCAAGCACCGGTTTCCGGATTCGTATATAACCCTTTCAATGATGAATTGTTCACCGCCCGGATTGGCAACGGCGCATATTTAAATGACAAACCGATTAAAGTAAGTAAAAATAAAGATTTAAAAGATTGCCTGATTGGCTTCGGCACCAACCCTTATCACAGGGAGCAGGCATCAAAAACCTTCCGTATTACTGAAAATATATTTATGCATAGCCTGGAGATTCGAAGGTCGGGGTCGGCGGCTCTGGATCTGGCCTATGTAGCTTGCGGCAGGCTGGATGGCTTCTATGAGTATAGCCTGCAGCCATGGGACTTTGCAGCAGGAATGATTGTTTTGGCGGAAGCCGGCGGGCAGGCTACTACTTGGCAGGGGAACCCGCTGGGGGTGTTGAAACCGAGTAGTGTCCTAGCAACCAATGGGTTAATCCATCAAAGTATGTTGAATTTTGTGAAAGAATAGTATGGAACGGCTGAAATTTTAATAAGCTATACATTAAGCATATTTGGCTACCAAAATTGCTGCTCTATTCATTGCCCTGCGCTCATTTCACGCATAAATTGCCCGCTTAATCCCGATACTACCTCTGGGTGAATCCATTTGTACAAGAACTCCCGAAAGAATAAAGCGGTTGCTTCCAATCAAGCTTCGCGCACCACGGAATATGACTTGTCCGACTCCATCGAACAAAATGAGGCATTCTTTCACGAACTGTTCAAAAATGATGACATGGTCGTTTACCGGCATTTTGAGAATCAAAGTGATCCCGCGATCAAATGCTGCGCCATTTTTGTGGCCGGTATGGTCAATTCGGAGATTATCAACGAAAATATCATTTGGCCGATTATCAGTAAGGTCTTGCCCAAAAAGAGCCAACTTCCACTGGAGGTTATCCAAACCCAGGTGATTATGGCCCATGATGTCCAAAAGACCAAGGATCTACACAAATTGACGGAAGCCCTCAATACAGGCAATACCCTTCTGCTATATGACGGTGCCGTGGAAGCTCTGATCATAAACACCCAAGGATGGCAAACGCGGGCCATTACCGAACCGGAAAACGAGAAGTCGCTGCGCGGACCAAAAGAAGGATTCACCGAATCATTAATGATGAATCTTTCTATGCTAAGACGCAAACTCAACACCTATCATCAGTCGAAATTTAAATTCAAGTCTTTGGGCTCCCGCGCCCATACTAAAGCCTGCATTTGTTATATCGAAGGGCTGGCTAATCCGGCGATTCTTGCTGAATTGGAAAAACGGTTGGACCAAATCCAGCTCGACGGTATATTGGGCACAGGCTATATCGATGAGTTTATTAAAGACGCTCCGCTCTCACCCTTTAAAACCATTGGAAGTACCGAAAGACCTGATGTTGTGGCAGGGAAGATGTTGGAGGGACGGATTGCCTTGCTTCTTGAAGGAAGCCCGGTTGCGCTGACGCTACCTCATATTTTCATCGAGTATTTTCAATCCGGCGATGATTATTATATCAATTTCTTTTTTTCCTCGATCAGCCGGATTATCCGGATTACCTCATTTATCTTTACGATCAGCGTTCCTGCGATTTATCTGGCTTTGACCAACTTTCACCCCGAGATACTCCCCACTCCTTTATTGTTAAGTATCTCCGCAGCCCGGCAAGGCGTAGCGTTTCCAACGATTATTGAATTATTAGTTTTAGGATTTGCTTTTGAAATCATAAGAGAAGCAGGGAATCGGATGCCCACTACCATCGGGCAGGCCTTAAGTATTGTCGGCGCGCTAATCTTAGGGCAGGCGGCCGTGGAGGCCCGTATAGTCAGCGCCCCGATGGTCATCGTCACCGGATTGACGGCAGTTACTGGGTTGATGATCCCCGGACTAAGCGGGGCCATAATTATATTACGCTTTATTTTTGTAATTCTGGCCACCTTTATCGGTTTTTACGGTTATATTTTCGGTATGATCGGACTGTTACTCCACTTGTTTGATATTCGTTCCTTCGGCGTGCCTTATATGACACCTCTGAATTCGCTAAACTTGCAAGACATCAAAGATACTGTTGTCAGAGCCCCCTGGTGGTATATGGAAAACCGTCCCAAATTTATCGGCATTATGAATCGGGTCCGTCAATCTCCAAAGAAGTTTTGACAAAACATAAGCATGGAAACGGGCAAGGCAAGGGCAGGGGCACTATGGAGCAATCAATGACCCTAAAGAAAAATAAGTTTATACTCGTAGCGCTGCTCATCATGTCGACCTTCATCACCGGATGCTGGGATTACAAAGAACTCGACGATCAAATCATCATTTTCGGCACAGCCATTGATTATAATCAGGAAAACAAGGGAATTATCCTTACCGCGGAAATTACATTACCCACTTCGTCCGGAAAAGAGAGTAACTTTAGCTCCAAGATTTATCAAGGTAAAGGTCAAAACTTGATGGATGCCATCGTCGATTTGCAATCAAAAGCGGGACGTAGATTATTATGGAGTCATTCAAAAGTGCTTATTCTTAGTGAAGATATTATCGGACAAGAAAAATTATTCGTCGGCATCATGGATTGGATTAAAAGAGCTCATGAAATTCGAGATACGGTATGGTTGCTTACAACCCATGAAAAAACCGCCGCCGAAATTCTTCAGAAATCCAATCCCCAGACTCAGAAAATTATTTCTGCTTATCTGGATGGGCTTTTTTTAGCTGGAAAATCGGAAACTTTTTTGGACGTTCATTACTCCAAATTTATCAAAGATTTACAGTCGGCAACTGTCTGTGCCGCGCTGCCTACCATACGTCTTGAAGATTCCCCCAACGGGATATTGCCCTTACTCGACGGGACTGCCCTCTACTATCGAACCAAGGAGGTAGGCTGGCTTGACGGCAAACGGACCCGAGTCCTTTTGTTGCTGATGAATCAACTAAAACAGGCGGTGTTTGTCCCGGAGCCATCCGATAATCATAAAGTCAACGGCGTGTCACTAAAAATGGACTATTGTCAAACCGACATTAAACCGATTTTAGGCCCAAAAGGTTTGGTGATGGAGATCGATATAAAGATGGAAGCTCAGATTGGTGAGATCGACGGTGAGCAAGATGTGTTTACTCCCGATAAAATCAAAAAATTAATCAAAGGGGCTCAAAGCGAAATTACGGCTCAAATCAATGAACTGCTTCAACTGCTTCAAAAAGACTATCAATGCGATGTACTCGGTTTTGGAAACAAAGTTGAAGCCAAGCACCCAAAATTTTGGAAGAAGATAAAGAACCGGTGGCCGAATGAATATGCCCAAATTCCAACCGCCATCCATTTGAAATTGAGTATTTTCGGCAGCCAAGAAAGCAAGGAAGTTACGAAAGTAGGACCATAGAATGTTTTTAGTGGTAATCACGGTCTTTGCGATAATCGGCTACATTGAAATGAGGCCTTTAGTAAAGCAAGCCAAACTTAAGGCGCTAATATTGTATGCAAGTATTTTCTTACCCGCATTTATTCTCAATTTGCTGCTAAGTATAAATATTAATATACCCAGTCCGGCCCCACCCATGGATGAATTGGTGAAAACGGCAATCAAATTTTTTTCGTCCTTATTTCCGCCACGATAAAAGTAATAATTGGAATGATGATAATATAGGGAATAGAATAGGGCACCAAGTCTGCTTTTAGCCAGGAAGTATAATCCAGCGGACCTTCGAAGAAAAAAAGCGAAGCGCCAAAAATCAGCAGCCCGATGGGAGTGACGATAAACCGGTAATTGTCCTGAAAGCCGAAGGTTCTAGCCAACGCTTTGCAGCACACTGAAAAATAAACACTGGTTTTAACAAAAGCACCCAGAATGAAGACTATGGATAAAATGAGCTCGAATCCATGCACGTAGGTGCCGATCATAATTCTGGCCGCCGAGATATAGGTGGGGTAATACACGTCGGAAGCCAGATTGATCCCCAATACCAATACATTGGACACAGAAATGAT
>DNPP01000265.1 GCA_003501365.1 Bacillota bacterium | reverse complement strand
CGTACTTGATCTCAATTCTGTCGCCGCCTTTGCGTTTCTGATATATCTGTCTGCCCAAATACTGTTTCACAACCACTTTATTGGCGAATTTCGAATCCTTTACGCTTACCTTGGGGAAGCTGACTATTTTCGGCTTTTCTTTCAATAAATCAGCCACTCTCTTTGTTACTGCTCCATTGGCGCCCGTCATTTCATATGCGGCGTTGGGATTATCGGAGGGACTCAATTCGATCCAATCCCGATCCACTGTGACAGTGATTTCGGCATTGAGCGGAATTTGATCGCCTACTTTACATACTATCCAGTTACCCGTGCCGGTCCGATAGCTAATTGAACCGGCGGAAGTCTCGGAATATAATCCGACCACATTGAGAATCTTACCAGCCGCAGCCTGATTAACCATGGGACAAAACGCCAGCGATGCAACTAATAAGAACAATACTAATAAGCTCCACCCTTTAATCCTCATACTCTTTCCTCCTATATGTAATTTATGTTTAACCCGAATATCGTTTAAGCGTTAAACATTTATTTACAGTATAGGAAATAAATTTTGAAAATAGACTGGACTATTTTGGATATCCCCGCAATATTTTTGTAATTTATATGCACCATTGATTTAAACATGAATCCGGCAAGTAACATTCAGATTCACTATCAATCAGGACTTGCCGGATTCTGTAGAAAACCCGATCCGGCCAATTTTTCTGCGCCACCGCAGGAAAATTGCAATGTACTTGCCGGATCGAGGTTAAAATAATCGTATTCATAAAATGCTACGCCGTAATATTGTGACAATCTTTGAGATGACTCCGGCCCTATGTTTAGCAGTTATCTCATTTTCTCTTTTTCTCTGGGCTACCCTGATCTCAATGTTGTCAAGCGATGAATACATATTCTGGAAGAAATAAAATAGAAAATTCGGGCGCAAACCTCACTCGGCGCCTTCTTGAAGGCGAGCTCTCCCCCAACGATGCCAGCTCAATGAAGCTATTCAGCGGGAGAGTAACCAATGACCTTTGAAGCCAAGATCCTTTAGAAATCAACGGTTAGGGTTACTCTTCCACGTGACATGGCTTATTTGATAGCTTCTTCGGGGGAGAGCTCGCCTTTCTAGAAAGGCGCGAGTTAGGTTAAATAGACATCTTGAGTATATTCCATTTTATGGAAACGTAGCTTGATGACATTGACTCTGTCAATGACCCGATCGCTCATTGGGTATGGGGAGTTGGCGGTTGGTTACGGGGCTTAGGAGTATGGGCGGCGCCTGGGGTGCAGTTGCCACCCGAATATTTGCCAGTAAAAAAATAAACCCGGCAGGCGCTGACGGGTTTATATACGGTCATTGGGGACCGGTGGAGGTTCAATTTTTAACAGTGATCGTCGTCGTAGCTTTCAATATGCTCCTAATCTATGGTCTGGCCAAACTGGTGAACAAATTCTGGGGTTTGAAGAAGATGATCATGTTGGTCGTTAAAGACCCAGATTCGCAAAAAGTAATTAATATCATTTGCCAGATCAGTCAATCCCGCCTAAAGTCGGGAAAAGGACGCGAAGTTGCTACTTGATTCAATTCCTCTTTGCTGACTTCGCGTCTTCGCGGTTTTAAATCTCGACATCCGATTGTCTTTGACTTTTGCCGAATTTTTAACTATTCGCGGTTTCTTTGAAGAATCATTTTGAGGTTTTTGCCATAACTTGCGCCACTCTTTTTATGAAGTGCGAGAATTACGCTCTGAAGCAAGATAAAGAAGCAAAGCATTAGACCGGTAGTAATACTTTGCCAATACGGCTCTCTATGTCCCGATGCAATTACAATATTGTTTATCGTCTTTAAAGACATCACTCCGAAAAGCGTCCCTATAACACTACCGACGCTTCCGGTTAATAATGTTCCGCCGATAATGGATGAGGCAATCGCCTGCATTGCCGACTGAGACGCATTCGACGCGTTTCCGGCTCCGGTGTGCAAGAGATAGACACAACCGGCTATTCCGGAAAATAACCCGCATAGTATAGGAAAAAAACTTGTGCGGTTAACATTGATACCAAGCATTAACGCACTCTCGCTGTTACCGCCCACAGGATAGAGGTTACGCCCGAAACGCGTCCATTTCAAAATCGCCCATACAGCTAATACAATCACTAAAGCTATTATTATACCCGGCTCAAGTCGATGGTTGTCATTCCTCTTGCAAAGAACATACCCGCCAAACAGTACTTGCGGTTCGGGAGGAGCTTTCGCGCCACCTCGACCGTGATGATCCGCACCCCAATGCCGTTTTTAGTTACCCTTGGTTCTCGGCCTTTTTCTTGCCCTGCAGCCAGGAAGGTAGAGCAAGTCTGAAATTCCTCCTGCCACGTAACGACATCACGATGCTTTGCATCACAATGAAGAGATACAGCAAGAGCCCGCTTACTATCGCTTGAGAGTTTGATTGGACACCCGCCGCACGGATCAGTTCATTGATTATCAGAAGGGTCAGCGTACCGATTGGCGCGCCAAGCAGGTTGCCCACGCCGCCGTTGAGCAGAATGCCGCCTATTACATTCGAGGCTATTGCTTTCATTTCGAACAACGACCCGTTTCCGATATTGCCGGCTCCTGTTGTCATGATGAACACAAAGCCCGCGATACCGGCCGTCAATCCGCATATCACATATGAGAAGAATATCGTTTTCTTTACGTTGATACCGAGCATCCGAGCGCTCTGATTATTACCGCCAACAGCGTAGACATTGCGTCCGAAACGCGACCACTTCATAAGAGCGGCGAAGAGGACAACCAGGGCCACCACAATTATGACGCCTGGTTTGATTTCACACGGGATGAAAACACCCAGTCTGTTTTGGGTGCCAAGCCAAGGGATCACGATTGTAAAATCCCTCAGGCTCACGAAAGCAGGCATGGTCACGTTGATCGGATCTTTGTGGAGTATCGTCAGCAGTCCCTGGGCTAAGAACAATCCTGACAACGTTATGATAAATGGCTGTATTTCAAGATAGGCAATGAGATATCCATGCAAGAGACCAAAGGCGATACCTATGCCCAGCGAAAGAAGTAAGGCGCCCCAAATGTTCCCCATTGTCGATTGCAGCAACATAGCACAGGCCATGGTTACCAGGCCACATACTGCGCCGATGGAAATGTCGATGCCGCCTACGATCATAACTACGCACAGACCCAGTGTCATGATGATGAGCGCAGCGTTGAGATTGAAAAGGTCAAAGAAGGTCTGAAACTGCATGAAACTGTCGGGAAAACTTATAAGGGCAAACCCGTACATCAGTATAAATATAATCCCGGCTATAATAAAAAGAAGATTCGAATTCGATAGTCTTTTTTTTGGTTTGGTTGTGTTCAGAGATCCCATCCTACTTCTCCTTCTTCCCAGATGTGTCCGTGCTGGAAACCACTGCATTGTTTAGTCCACCGGTCTTGGGTAGGGAGTTGCCAGCTACTATAGTTTTAGCCTTGTCTAAGACTTTCCCGGCAAAAACCCTAACCACAGGCGATGCAATTACCATCAGAATGATAATGAACACGGCCTTGAAGGCCTTAATGGCCTCCGGTTCTACCTCCAGCCTGAGCAGGGTCCTGTTCAGCATCTCTATAGTGTACGCGCCGATAATAGAACCGGACATACTGAACTTTCCACCGCCCAGCGAGTTTCCACCTATAGCAACGGCGAGAATCGCGTCCATCATGATTAACTTGAGCAGATTGACACTGTCGTGGCGCCCCGCCTTGTTAACTGCAATGAAACCCGCGACCGCGGCACAGACTCCCATAATCAAAAAGGTCAGGAATATAATCTTTTTCGGATTGATACCGTTCAGACGCGCAGCACTTGGATTGATTCCCACAGACTCCACATAGAGCCTGAGGTTCGTGGTCTTGAGTACCACTGCAATGATCACGATGAAGACGACGGTCAGGATTATTGGAGTCTGTATTGGCACTCCCGGTATTACGGTGCCGATTTGATTCGAAATATTGTTCGCCAGTATGGGAGATAATTTGCCGTCAATCATAAAGGCGATGGACCTGCCCCCCAAAAACAGTATCAGGGTCGCAACCATTGGCTGAACCTTAAATCCCGAAACCAGGATGCCGTTGAATGCGCCGACGACTAGCCCGGCCACGCAGCTTATGAGGAATCCCGCTATTATGGTCAACAAGGTGACCTGACCGGCATTTAAGACGAACAGGACAAATACGGCGGAAGTAATGGTGGCGATCTCACCTATGCTTATGTCCTGCCCTTGTGAGGCCGCAGAAACCAAGGTCATACCGATTGTCAGAATAACCAACTCCGAGGCGCCGAACAGGATATTCGGTATATTCCCGTAAAATGCACCGTTCACCATGGTAATGCTGAAGTAATCAGCGCCCTTTATCAGATTAATGATAATGAGTAACACCAGAACAGAGAGGGGAAGGAATAGATGAGATAAGTGAGATAAGTGTTCTTTTAACCTTGTCATATTCATTCACCTCCTTGGGCTATCACGCGCATAACATTTTGTTCCGTCAAATTCATTTCACTGAGTTCTCCGACAATTTCACGGTCCTTCATAACGATCATTCGAGAGCAGGTTCGAAGCATTTCGTCAATTTCTGAAGATATGAATGTCAAACTCATTCCGTCTTCAGCGAGCCCCAGCACAAGTTTTTGAATCTCCACCTTGGTTCCGACATCGATTCCCCGTGTGGGTTCATCGAGGATCAGGTACATGGGGTGTGTGAGCAGCCAGCGGGCCAGAATTACCTTCTGCTGGTTGCCGCCGGAAAGAGATTTGATTGGCGTATTGATGGACGGCGTCTTAATGCTCAATTTCTCTATATACTGGTTGGAAAATTCCTCAGCCTGTTTCCTTGAAAGAGGCTTAAAAAACCCTTTCATGACCTGCAAGGCTAGAATAATATTGTCGCGAACCGAAAGATCGGCGATGATTCCGTCGCCCTTGCGGTCCTCGGGTAGATAACCGATTCCCTGTTTCATGGCGTTTAGAGGCGTCTTGATCTTCACTCTCTTACCGTTCATTTTGACTTCACCGCTTGTCACCTTGTCGGCGGCGAAGATTGCGCGAACACATTCGCTGCGCCCGGAGCCGAGCAGCCCGGCAAACCCGTTCACCTCGCCTTTTTGGATGGTGAAATTGAAAGGTCTTACCCCGGCGGCACTCGAAAGTGCCGTAGCCTCGAACACCGACACACTACTGTCGGATTTAAGCGGCCCTTGTTTTTTCATCGTAGAGACATCACTCAGCGCCTTTCCCATCATCTTCGAGATAAGCTCGATTTGGGGAAGCTCAGATGTTTGGTATTCGCCGATCAACTCTCCATTGCGAAGCACCGTAATCCTGTCGCTGATCTCGTATACCTGATCGAGAAAGTGGGTAATAAAAACGATCCCCACCCCC
The DNA here is from genome assembly GCA_003501365.1 of Bacillota bacterium. Taxonomy (GTDB): domain Bacteria; phylum Bacillota; class UBA4882; order UBA8346; family UBA8346; genus UBA8346. The sequence goes on along the minus strand of DNPP01000265.1, from coordinate 6,612 downwards.
CGAGCTTTCAGTTTGCGCATGAGCTCAAAGAGTTTTTTCACCTCATCTTCGTCAAGCGAGGATGTCGGCTCGTCCAGGATGAGAATCTTGCAGTCCATATCGACCGCACGGGCAATCGCGATCATCTGCTGGACAGCAATTGAGCAGCTTGACAGTTCTTGGGTTGGGCTCGCTGGAATACCGAGGGAGCTAAGCATTTGTGCCGCCTTTGCGTTCATCTGCTTCCATTGAACGAAAGCGTTCCGGCTGCGACCGATAAACATATTCTCGGCCACGGTCAAATTGGGGCAAAGCGCTATTTCCTGAAAGACCGTGCCAATTCCCATGTTCTGCGCATCCTGCGGCGACTTAAAGTTAACCGGCCTTCCATCTAAAACAATCTGGCCGGCATCCTTTTCGTAAACACCGGTTATAATCTTTATCAGTGTGGACTTGCCCGCTCCGTTTTCGCCCATAAGGGCATGGATATCACCCTTTCGGAGCACGAAGTCTACGTTATGCAGAGCTCTAACCCCTGGAAAGGATTTGCTGATACCCTCCATTTTAAGTATGTTTTCTGACAGCAACTAAAGACCTCCTTACCGGTATCACATAAAATAATAGCAGTGCGGTTAGCCGGATAAAATCCGAACACCGCACTGCGTGAATAATACAAAAAAATTACCTTGTTATCTTATCCTTGCCAGGATCGGCATTGATACCCCAATCTGCGATATCTTTGTCGGTTATTGTGGAAGTCGTAAAAAGCAATTCTTTCTGATAGACGATTCCTTTGGGGAGCTTACCACTTTTGATCCACTTAGAAATCTCGGCTGCCTGACGTGGATTGCACTGCATGTCGGCGTCCCAGTAACCGGCCTGTACGTTCCTAAGTCCAAAACGGTTAAAGTCAAAACCAATGATCTTGACATCGCCTTTACTGCCATGGGTGATACCAGCTGCTTCGAGGGCCTGAACAGCGCCTTGCGCCATACCGTCATTCTCAGCGTAGATGACGTTGAATTTCTTTTTCGCTGCAATCGCGGCGTCAACCACTTTGCGGGCTTCCTCAAGGCTCCAGGTGTCTCCACCTGTTCCATCAGCCACAACGGTGAGTTTACCTTCTTTTGCGGCTTTGAGCAATGCGGCGCTACGGCCTATTTCAGCAGCGCTACCCAATTGGCCACGAATCAGGATCGCATTGATCGGTTTCGGAACACTTTTCAATACCCAGTCTACTGCGGTATTCCCCTCATAAGCCATATCCGAGAGAAGTGCTGCCGCATAGTTCTTGGAGTCCGTATTAATCGCACGGTCAAAGAGAATAACCTTAACGCCAGCTTTTTTTGCAGACACTAGGACATCGTCCCATCCAGAGGCGTTTGCGGCCGAGATCAGGAGATAGTTCACTCCATCTCGAATGTACCCTTTGGCCGCAGCGATCTGCTCGCTGTTGTCACCGGTGTTGGTCTGTTTTGCGTCATAGCCGTTTGCCTTTGAGAAGACATTGTTCATGGCTTCAACATTGGCCTGACGGTAGCCGGATTCTTCCGGTGGTAAATTTACAATACCAACCTTAATCGGACCAGCGGCAAAAGCTGTAAGCCCAACCAACAAACACATGACAAGACCCAATACCAGAAACTTAATTTTCATACTTTCCCCTCCTAAAAATATTTAATAGATTTTTAAGTTAACGTTAACGATAACGTTAATAAAAAAAATATATCAAACATATCCATCCATTTGAATGGAGGATTTTTGATTTTCCTATAATTTTTTTTATTCACATAACGTTGCTATTTTTCTTGTCAAGCTAGTGTAATGTTTACAACAAAATTATCAAAAAAATCTTGACATATGTTATATATGTGTTAAAGTTTAAATGATAAATCCAAGATTTCTTCCATTGTTTGTGGGTTATTATCGTCTTCTATTTCAGACTTAACATTAAAGTTTGAATGAAAAGGAGAACGGCCAATGGCTCAGCAAGAACATTCTCTGAATCAGCGGTTAAGTATACGTGAAGTAGAACAATTACTCAGTAACGCCAGCGCCGTTTACTCTCGTTCAAACAAATGCAGCAGCAGTAACGGGATTGATCTCTCCGGACTCAAAGAAAAATTTCGGCGTTCAGGATTGGCCGGTTTAAAAAGCCTAGCAGTCACTCGTGCCGCTCATCCCCATCGAACTCCTCCTCAAGTTATCGATGGCATACTGGCAATAAGCCTCGAACATCCCGATTGGGGATGCTCGAGAATAAGTCAAAGATTAAAAAGTCAGGGAATCTCCATCAGTTCTCCTACCATTCAAAAAATATTGATTACAAAGGGCATGGGAAATCGAAACGACCGGGTTCTAAAGCTAGAAGCGAAAGTCTTAGCCGAAGAGGCCCCCTTAAGTGCTGAACAAATCGCTTTCATCGAAAAAGCCAATCCCTGTTTTCGGGAACGTTTTTCTCCCAGTGACCGGCCCGGGCAAATACTGGCTCAAGATGCCATACTGGTTGGCTTTTTGAAAGGAATCGGTAAAATCTATCTACAATTTGTAATTGATACCTATAATAGTTTTGCATTTGGCTTTTTACACCCGGGCAAACGGCCGGATTGCGGTGTTGCTATCCTCCACAACGATGTATTACCTTTTTATCGCAACTATAACCTAACGCTCCAAACCATCATCACCAAACAAGGTCGTGCATATTGCGGCACCGAAAAGCATCATTATGAATTATATCTAATGCTCAATGAAATTTCACACCAGAAAACCCCTTTGCATGACAGACATGGCAACGGCTTCACCGAACAATTTAACCAAACCGTGCTGCGCGAGTTCTTTAAAAAGTCTCTTAACGCCAAACCGTACGACACGATCGAAAGCCTTCAGGCGGATTTCGATCAATGGTTGCATTATTATAACCATAAACGTTCTCATCAAGGCTACCCCAATATGGGTGCTTTTCCCGCCGATATTTACTACCGTTATTTTGGCCAATTCCCTTGGTAATACTTTCCGAACCCGCGTAACCAATCATTTTCTTTATTATTCGTATTCGTAAAAATATCCGCTGCAAATCGTCGACGATTACCACTATTTATTGGTAGTCGTTATTTTTTTGTGACATTTCCGTTAGCCTTATATTATATTATCTTAGTAGCTCTTTCATTTAACTGATTTATTGTTGATAACGTGTTAAGTATATGGTATAATTATAAAAATAGTTAACAATAACTTTACTTGGAGGTTTTGTGATGAATACTGGCGATACCGCATGGGTTTTAATTGCGTCCGCCTTGGTAATGTTGATGACTCCGGCCCTCGGATTTTTTTATGGAGGCATGGTACGCAAAAAAAACCTATTATCCACAATAATGTTCAGCTTTGCAATTCTTGCATTGATAAGTATTCAATGGATTTTATTCGGTTATACTCTGGCATTTGGTCCCGATACAAAAGGGCTGATTGGTAATTTACGTTGGCTCGGATTAAACGGTGTACATGGGATAAACATTGACTATGCACCAACAATCCCGCACATGGTCTTTATGATCTTTCAAATGATGTTTGCCATTATCACTCCTGCCTTAATCAGCGGGGCTTTTGTTGAACGGATCAAATTTAGCAGCTTTCTATTTTTCTCCTTGCTTTGGGCCACCCTGGTATATGATCCGGTAGCCCATTGGGTATGGGGCGTTGGTGGTTGGTTACGAACCTTGGGGGCTTTAGATTTCGCCGGTGGGACTGTAGTTCATATAACCGCCGGTTTTTCAGCCTTGGCATTTGCAATGGTGATTAAAAAGCGTAAAGGTTTTACTGTGGTGAATATGGAGCCTAATAATATTCCCTTCACGATTATCGGCGCTGCTCTACTTTGGTTTGGCTGGTTCGGATTTAATGCCGGAAGTGCTTTGGCCGCTAATGAAATCGCGGCTAATGCTTTCATCACAACCAACGCCGCAGCGGCTGCAGCGGCTCTTACCTGGATGTTTATTAACTGGATTGAACGGAGGCCCAGCGCGCTTGGTATGGCCACCGGAGCAGTGGTTGGTTTAGTCGCTATTACTCCGGCTTCCGGTTTCGTCTCTCCAGCATCAGCTATCCTCATTGGGGCAATTGCCGCATTTATCTCTACCGCTTGTATGAAATTGCGTAATCATTTTAAACTTGATGAGTCGCTCGATGTTTGGGCTTGTCACGGCATGGGAGGCGCCTGGGGTGCAATTGCCACTGGAATATTTGCCAGCAAAGAAATAAACCCGGCCGGCGCCAATGGTTTAATATACGGTAACTGGCACCCCCTATGGATTCAAATTTTAACCGTTACCGTCGTCGTACTCTTTAGTATGCTCATAACTTACGGCCTTGCTAAACTCGTGGATAAATTCTGGGGTTTAAGCGTATCAGACGCCGAAGAACAAGTGGGTCTGGATATCTCTCAACATGGCGAAGAGGCCTATTACTGATCGTAAAGACTGCTACCTACATCTTGGGGAGGATGTGATAAAATATGAAAAAAATTGAAGCAATCATTCGGGAAGAAAAATTGCAAGAAATCCGTGTCGCTTTAGAAGAAGCCGGTTTTATGGGGATGACGGTTTTTGATGTCAAAGGTCGTGGCGCTCAAGGCGGCATCTCTTTGCAATGGCGAGTTGGTGATTATCGAATCGACTTATTACCGAAGAAGATGATCATGTTGGTCGTCAAAGACCAAGATTATCCAAAAGTAACCGATATCATCTGTAAGATTAGTCAATCAGGGGCAGCCGGTGATGGTAAGATTTTCATCTCTACCATCGACGAAGTCATCCGGGTCCGTACCAAAGAATCCGGCGAAAGCGCTTTATGAAGAATTAGTTTTGTTCCGAAAAATGATTGACTTAAAATTCTTTTCTCCGTGTCTCTGTGGCTAATTGATAGGCCACAGAGACACGGAGGCACAGAGAGGGGTACGCAGTTTATCTTTGATCAACCATTGGTGACAACAGAGTGCGAAATGAATCAAAAAAGCACAAAGAGGCCGTCCCAGCAAATAGTCCTTTCAGCCTTATTGTTTATAACGCAATGAACCAAAAAGACCTCTTGTCAATCTCTAAGCCTTAACTAATACCCAATAGGTAATAACTAGTAACTAATAGCCAACCCTCAGCCGCTCTTCACTACCTTCTCCCAACCCCGCAGCTCATCCCGAAGTTCCGCTGCCCGTTCAAAGGCTAGTTCCGATGCTGCTTTCAACATTTTGCTCTCCAACTCGGTAATCTTAGCTTGGATTTCCGCTGGTGACAAGTTGGGTTTTTGTTGCATCTCATATTCAACTTTGGCTTCAGCCGCTTGCTCGGCCATGATCAAGTTGCGTACCGCTTTCTTAATCGTCTCCGGTGTAATATTGTGTTCACGATTAAAGGTCAATTGTTTCTCGCGGCGACGGTTGGTCTCGTCTATCGCTTGTTTCATCGAGTCGGTAATCCGGTCGGCGTACATAATGACTCGTCCATCCACATTTCGGGCGGCGCGTCCAATGGTTTGAATTAAGGAGGTGGCCGAACGAAGAAAGCCTTCTTTATCTGCATCCAAGATAGCCACCAAAGTGACCTCCGGCAGGTCCAACCCTTCCCGTAATAAATTAATTCCCACCAGGACATCAAATTTCCCCAAGCGTAAATCCCTTAAAATAACTACCCGATCCAGTGTATTAACTTCCGAATGAAGGTAACGGACTCTGATGCCCACCCCTTCCAAGTATTCAGTTAAGTCTTCGGACATTTTTTTGGTAAGGGTTGTTACCAATACCCGCTCATTTTTTGCCACCCGTACCCGGATCTCTTCCATTAAGTCATCGATCTGGCCCTTCACCGGGCGGATCGTAATTTCCGGATCAATCAGACCGGTGGGCCGAATAATTTGTTCCACAATCCGGTCGGTCCGCTTTAGCTCATAGGGTCCAGGAGTCGCCGAAACATAAATTACCTTATTGACATGCTCCTCAAACTCATTAAACTTCAAAGGGCGGTTGTCCAATGCCGAAGGTAGCCGAAATCCATACTGGACCAACGTCTCTTTCCGGGAGCGATCCCCGGCATACATGGCTCCAACCTGGGGAACGCTTACATGCGACTCATCGATAAACAACATAAATTCTTTCGGAAAGTAGTCGAGCAAGGTAGCAGGCGCCTCACCGGAGCCCCTGCCGGTAAGATGGCGTGAGTAATTCTCAATCCCTTGACAGAAATTAACCTCAGCCATCATCTCCAAGTCGAAACGAGTCCGCTGTTCAAGTCGTTGAGCCTCAAGCAGCATATCCTTAGCCCTAAATTCCTGCAACCTATCTTCCAACTCTGCTTCAATAGACTTCATGGCTATTTTGAGTTTTTCCTCGGAGGTTATATGATGGGTAGCCGGATAGATCATGATCTCGGAAAGATTTTGCAGAACTTCGCCGGTTAAAGGATCTACTTCAATAATCTTTTCAACCTCATCCCCAAATAGTTCTATCCGGATAATGTTTTCACCATAGACCGGGATGATCTCGATAACATCTCCCCGGACCCGGAAAGTACCGCGGGTAAATCCCATCTCGTTACGGCTGTATTGAATCCCCACCAAACGACGGAGAATCTGATTACGTTCCCTGAACTC
>DNPP01000048.1 GCA_003501365.1 Bacillota bacterium | reverse complement strand
CCTGCAGGTAAAGTCATGACTTATGGACAGATCGCCATGTTACTCGGTGCGCCCCATGGAGCGCGCCGAGTGGGACAAGCTATGTTTCATGCTCCGGAGTATTTGGAGCTCCCATGCCATCGAGTGATCAATAGCAAGGGAAAACTAGCGCCGGGTTATGTGTTTGGAGGAGAAGGATTACAGCGGGAAATGCTTGAGCTTGAGGGTATATGTTTTAGGGATAATGGGACGGTTGATTTGAAACGTTCCCTGATGAGACACGGTTAATAAAACACGATACGATATAAACAAAGAATTTACCGCGTTGCAGAAAAAATTCCATTTTTTTGGAGCTTTTCATAGGAGTTCAACAAATCATCCAGTTCGATACTAACGGCCAAAACTGTTGAATCGGTATAGCCGCGGGCGTCGTAAAGTTCTTGGAGTCTTTGTCGTCCGGTGGCGATTTGATGTTCCAGTGAAGAGATTAAGGTAACGGTAGTTTGCAACATGGTTTTTAAAATTTAATAATCCTTTTATATTTATTGAGTGGTAAATATTAAATATTCAATTCATTTATTTAACATAAAACGTTCTTTATTGTTTTTGGTTCCCTATCCAAATGTTTAAATTCAAATTATATTAAATCATATTTTAGCGGAAATGAATAGCAATAATCTTAAACTTTTTGTAAAAAATTTTATAAAAGCGATATTCTTGAAAGCGACTGAAACCCAGAGATTGGTGGGCAACTCCCGACGGTTTTTCCTTGGGTACTTAGCATTTATAGATGAAGCCCGGCATATCTTTTTTATGGGGTGAGGAAGAATGTCGGTAACAATGAAGCTTCTCATATTCGCTTTGCTGAATATTGCCGCTTTGGTATTTTTAACCAACCGGCTTATGCTTCGGGGGAATGATTTTTCAGGTGCGCTCAGACTAGCATGGGATCTGATCGTGGGTCAACCACAAGCGCCGCTAAACTTTGAGATATATTCCTCCTTCATCTGGGTGCCAATTTTACATAAATCTTGGTGGCTCATGTTGATAAGCTATGGTATCTCCTGGTTTATTTCCGAAGACCTTTGGCTTAGCTGTGGAATTGCTTTTTTAGTGATTATTCATATCGTGTGGTATTTATATGCTTCGTTAAGTGTTAAAACAAAATATGATCGGATTCTCCATTTTACTTTGGATTGGGGAATGATTTTTCAGGAGATTGATGCCGGTTCATTTTTAATTCAAAAGTCCCTGGCAGAGTTGGACCTTCGTAAAAAAAACATATTGGTGTTGGCGATTGAACGCAATCATCAACTGAATCCATTTCCGAAGGGCATGGAGATAATTGAAGCAGGCGACCGGATAGTAATGTTTGGCGATTTAAGTGCTTACCGGGCTGCTTTTGGCGATTAGCCTTTGAATTATCTGCTTGACACTATCACCAAACACTACTATAATAAAATAAACTATTAGATAACTAGGTGAGATGGATGGATCCGGCAGAACATATGGATCATGTTGAAGAGATCAGTGGAGATTATGTAGCGGTTCGAGCGTTGGAAGATGGTGTTACCATCATTGGTTTGACCAGAGGCAAAGATACTCGGTTTCATCATACCGAAAAGCTGGATCGCGGTGAAGTTATGGTGTTCCAATTTACCGAACATACTTCGGCTATGAAGATTCGAGGAAAAGCTGAGATTTTTACCAAACACGGCCTGCTTAAATGTGGTAAAGAGTTTACCGAATAAGTTTAGCAGAGACAGAGACAGAGACAGAGGATTATTTACCCATAAAGATGAGAAAGGCGCTTAGCGCTTAGCAGAGAGTAAGGGGTACATCAGGTACCCGTGAGCAGAGGGACGTAATCGTCCAAGTTGAGATGAGCTGAGCAGTCACGGTTATTATTAAGACCAGACTCTTGGTAGTCTGGTCTTTTTTGCGTTATTTATTCAGGAGGAGCTGAGGAGAGATGAGTTTGAGTGAAGCGTTTCTGGAAAATTTGCCCTTAGTACGTTCAAACGGTACTGTTAGTTGCTTTTCCATCCGGGGAGTGGAAATGGGTGGGCCCCAACCCGTAATCATTGCCGGACCTTGCGCAGTGGAGTCCGCCGATCAAGTTTTAAAAATCGCTGCCGTTGTCAAAACAGAGGGGGCTCAGGGCTTACGGGGCGGGGTTTTTAAACCGCGTAGTTCGCCCTATAGTTTCCAGGGTCTGGGGGAGGCCGGACTTGAATATTTAGCGGCCGCCCGTGAAAAGACCGGTTTATTTACAGTGGTTGAAGTCACCAGCTGTGAACAATTGGCCATGGTTACCGATTATGTCGATTTGATACAGATCGGCGCCCGCAACATGCAAAATTTTGAACTGCTCAAGGCGGTAGGACGGGGGAACAGGCCGGTTTTGCTGAAACGGGGATTATCTGCAACCATTCAGGAGTTTTTACAGGCGGCCGAGTATATTCTTTATGCGGGGAACCCCAATGTAATCCTTTGTGAACGGGGAATCCGCACCTTTGAAACGATCACCCGCAATACCTTGGATATTAATGCCATACCGCTTTTGAAACAACTGACCCATTTGCCGGTGTTTGCCGACCCTAGTCACGGCACAGGCCGCAGTGATCTGGTCATTCCGGTGGCCAAAGCGGCTTTATCGGCAGGCGCCGACGGTTTAATCATTGAAGTCCATCCTAACCCAAGCGTTGCTCTATCCGATGGCAAGCAATCACTTGATTTTAAGGAATTCGGCGATTTGATGAAAGAGCTGCAATCTGCCAAGGTTAAACCGCTGCCCCAGATTAAGACGCACGTCTTGCCCTCTTTGGAAAAGTTTACCCAAATTGTCCGGGAAAACGACTATCAATACGTTCCGGTTCAAGCGGAATTTATTACCGACTCCGAGACGCCGGTTACAGTTTTTGCTAAGTTGGCGGAAGGCAAAGGCCGCTTTCTACTGGAAAGTGTTGAACGGGGCGAACAAGTCGGACGTTATTCGTTTATTGGCTGGGATCCGTTGGTTACTCTTAAAGCCAGCGGCGGTACCAGTCAAATTATTACTTCCGAAGCCACCACCATTGTAACGGAACAAGACCCGTTAGCAGTTTTAAAAACCGTCATGGATTCCTTAAAGGTGGCTCCGACAACCCGCCTGGAGAAATTTTTCGGCGGAGCGGTCGGATATATCGGGTATGATTACGTGCGCCAAATCGAGAAAATACCGTGTTTAAACCCTGTTGCCATTGATATGCCGGATCTATGCTGGATTGTTCCAAGGTATCTCACCAGTTTTGATCATGTATCGCATAAAATCACCATTGTGGTATTGGTCAAAGTGGATCCTAACCGACTTATTTCCGATTGTTATCAGGACGCACTTAATGATTTGGAGACGATTGTCGGCAGATTTAACGATCATTTTGACTTGCAACCCCTAAGCGATTTTCAAGAGGCCGGCCGACCGGAACAACATTTTTCTTTATCCAAGTCCGAGTATATGGAGAAAGTGGAACGGATCAAAGAATATATCAATGCCGGAGATGCCTTTCAGGTGGTTTTATCCCAACGTATCGAACAGTCTTTTCAGGGTGATCCGCTATTGTTTTATCGCTTGCTCAGGACGATTAATCCTTCGCCGTATTTATTCTATCTTGATTTCGGCGATTTCCAATTAGCCGGTTCCTCCCCCGAAGTGATGGTGAGAAAGGAAGAGCAGGGTGTAACCTTAAAACCGATTGCCGGGACCAGGCCACGGGGCGCTTCGCCGGTAGAGGATGAAATCCTGCGCCAAGAATTGATTCATGACGAAAAGGAACGGGCCGAGCATACCATGTTGGTTGATCTGGGCCGTAATGATCTGGGAAGGGTCTGTAAATTCGGATCGGTGGCAGTCACCGACTTGATGAATATCGAAAATTATTCTCATGTCATGCATATCGTTTCAACCATCCGCGGGGAACTGATGCCGGGCCTAAGCGGAGTTGACTTGTTACGGGCGGTATTTCCCGCCGGAACCTTATCCGGAGCGCCTAAAGTGAGAGCCATGGAGATTATCGAAGAAATGGAGCCGATCGAGCGGGGCTTTTATGGCGGGACCGTGGGGTATTTGGGTTTCAACGGTAATTTAGACACCTGTATTACCATTCGAACCGTTTTATTTAAGGACCGCAGAGCTATTTGTCAAGTAGGCGCCGGGATTGTAGCCGATTCGGTTCCCGAGACGGAGTATCAGGAAACAATGAACAAAGCCGGGGCATTACTTACTGCCTTAGCCAAGGTGGGAGGCCCGACATGTTAGTCATTATCGATAATTATGACTCATTTACATACAACTTGGTCCAATATTTTGGCGAACTCCAGGTGGAAATGAAGATTTTTCGCAATGACCGGATTAGCCTGGAAGAGCTTAAGACGTTAAAACCCGACTATTTGGTGATTTCTCCCGGACCTTGCACTCCGGGGGAGAGTGGGATCTCTCTCGAAGCCGTCCGTTACTTCTCAGGCCGGATAC
>DNPP01000209.1 GCA_003501365.1 Bacillota bacterium | reverse complement strand
TCGGTTCCAAGGCGAGTATAAATTTTGATACAAGTTATGACTGGAAGATTGGACCAGGCCAAACTGATTTTAGCGTAAATTATAATCCCGAAGATAGTTGTAAACTTTCACTGACAATCGGATATAATTTCCAGCAAAAGGACTCACCCTGGACCAACCAACAATTTATGCTTGCGCTGGCCAATAAAATCAGTTCCAATTGGAGTTATAATTTGGCCGCTACCTATAATTACTTAGAAAATGATTTTTCGGTGGCCCAGTATAATCTGATCTATGATTGGCACTGCCGTCAAGTGGTTTTTCATTATGACGGAGTAGAAAAAGAGTTTTGGCTCCAATTTGTAATTAAGGCTTTACCGGACAGTTCGCTAAAATTTACTTCAAATAATACCATACAGAATTTGCTGAATGGAATTCAAACAGAATGATAAATTTACATTGTCCAACAGAGACTGCCAAATAAGGTGATTTCTTCATTTTGATGCAGGAATTTTTTCAAGAATACCGAAGTAGTAAATAGGAAATCTTTGGCGTAATTGTCAGTTGAGTGATTACGGCTAAAAAACATGCTAAATTGATATTCCTGTTATTATATTTAGTAATTTATATTTAGGAGGATCTCATGGACATTTCTTTAAAATCTCGGTTTTATTTTAGTTCTAAATTGGTGATGGTATTGGCGGTTGCATTAATTATACTGTTGAGTACCGCTGCTACTATTTTTGCATCTCCTTTTATGGATGACCCCGGGAAGCTGGTGGTATTCTTTTCTCATGAATACGTAGGCAGCGGTTCTGCTAGTTCCCAAGATTATGATTCCTTTTCGGGGACTTTTTGCGGGATCGGCATTCCCACCAAATACGGTAGTTTTGGGATAAAAACCACTTTTGACACTTCGGTCAGTTATTATGAATTTTTCGCGGATTGGGTTTATAATGATAATTTGTTGATGGAAATGACCATCAACCATTTGGACAAAGATGGAACGGCGTATCGTTTCGGTGCTTACCGGGCGGTACCCATTGACATGGGTGATGGGCGAAGGCTCAATACCATCTTCGGACCGGGAATCTCGGTACTGGCTTCCAAGGAGGATACCACTTTCTCCATGTTCCTAAGGGCGAAGGCCAATTATTACCTGGTTGATAGTTTGTATCTTTTCGGGAATGGCATGTATGATTTTATGTTTAACTCGTTTGACATGGAGTTTGGAGTAGGCTTTAGCTATTAATTTTTCGCTAGCATTCTTATATGATTTGATCGGGCTGCCCTATCTCGTGATGGGACAGTCCTTTTTGTACCGATAGGTCAGAAGAGCTAAAAGAACTAAAGACCCGAAGGATTCTGCTTTTTTTGGTCCAATGTCGGCTAAGTTTTAGGTTTACCTCGAAATTCAAAGACAATTCAAAAAAAAAAATACGATATATTTTAAAGGTTGGAATATTGAATTTTTTACTTTATTTACCAAAAGGAATCTTTTGCATCGGTTAAAGCAGTGCCGGTACCGGTACAGGTGATGGGGATAGAGATAGAGATAGAGAAAATAACAGCGCGGCGTTTGGGATACAACGGCCTTTTTATTGGATGATAATGAAACTTTTATAGGAGGTATCTATGAATAATATTATGGTAAAAGTGAGGAAGTTGACGGTTGTGATCCTCGCGATACTTCTTCTGTTTTCGATCAAGACCATGGCAGTTGCAGCGACGGTCAAATCGCTAATCGCTCCAACCGAGGCCAGTCTTTTAGGAACCGGTTTTAATTCGATCAGTAAAAGTTTTGTCAGCGACAATAAATGTTTGAATTATAGTAACAATGTCGAAACAGCGACTCAAGGAACAATGAATAATTTATCCGCCTATTTTTTTGTAAATTCCAAAAAAGAATTGGAAGATAAATTCATCTACAATTTTGCAACAAATTCGGAAGAGACACCGGATAGCACTGCCATATCCCGAGTAACCGATATGATCATCAACAATACCAACTTTTCCGCGGATAAAATCACAATCGTGGCCTATTGGAAACAGGAAGATAATAAAATGTATTCCAACGAAGTGCCGACAATCAATAATGAGGGATTATCGATTTTAAAAGCCGACCCGAAGCAGTTTGTTCGGCAGTATGGCGATAAATATATTAGTTCAGTAACGCTGGGTAAAATTTTTTATATTATTTACCAGGCTGATATTTCTAAATATTCTACTTATTCGACCCGGACCAAGAACGCCATACGGCGGGCGATGGAATTTAATTTAAAACGGATGCAAGGCGCAAAATTGTCGGCCGATGAATCATCATTGGTGGCCGATAAATTGGAAGGGGTCAGTATTAGCAGCCGTACTTATGGAAACGATATTGCCGATCAGGACGGACCCTATAATGCCGATGACTATAAAAATATTTTAAAAAAAATGAACCAAACGGATAGTCAAGTTATCAGTTGCGAACTCAAAGATTACTCGAATGCCTATAATAAGACGGAAGAAGCCTTTTATGATATATCGGATTATTTAAATATGGCCGAACAATGGAGAAATCACTTAGCCAGTTTGAATTATATTGTCAGCAATACCAGGATAGGTTTGGATCTAAATACGGATTGCATGACTGAAATAAACAATATTAATACTCAACTTAAATTGGTTGATACTGTGGATTCCCAAGCCAGACTTCCGAGCGGTAAAGAGACCCTTAAATTTGATAGTCTGTATTATCGCTATATTAATGAGATGCAGATTATCCCCAGGACCTATATTATGCCGCCGGCCCGTAATAAATTTGATATCAATTTAAGCAGCATCAATGATGTGGAATCAATTAAAATCCAATGTAGTGTTGATACGAAAAAGAAAGGATACGGGGGGTTTTTCGGCGGATTCTCCAATAAGCCGTTTTTATTATTGCTGTATGTTATGGATGAAGATGGAAATTCCTCTGAGATCCAAAGTATTCCGATGAATAAGGCGGATACGGTCACTTTATATGAGGGCGTCAAGATTAGCGACAAGTATCAAATCAGATTTTCTGATGCTAGGATTAAGCCCTCCGATATCCAGATTTTCTGTTCTTTTACCGAGAAGGTTGATGATATTATTTGGATCTATTTGCATAACCGGGCTGCCAAAGGAAGTAATAATGGCGTACGTGATCAACCGGGCAATATGGGACCCAGAAGTTTTTAAGGACTCATCGGTTGGATGATTATCCGCCGGATGATATCCGACGGATTTAATGCCAATAAAGCAGGATTCACCATTAAGGACCGGTATCTACGCCGGTCTTTTGTTTTATCGCTAGAAAGATTGGGAGGATCAACGGCTAAGGATCTTGACTGAAGAGGAAGGATATCACAGTAAATACACTTATTGTTCACTGGATCTACACACAGGCCATCTAAAATTAAAATATAAATTTCAAAGGAGGTTGACGGGATGATAGCTAAAAAGGTATGGATAATTCTTGCATCTGGGCTATTACTGATTGGAATTAGCGGAATATGTTATGGGGATGAGAAGCAAGGGCCACAATGTCGACAAGGTCCACAAGGACATTTACTAATGTTTGATCAAACCAAAATAAATGAGGAATTCGGCAAAGCATTGGATGAATTGATTGCGGTTAAAGTGATTACTTTAGAACAGAAAACAAAAATTATCGAATCCTTCGAAAAATCATTTGCAGAGGCAAAGAGCCCGGAGAAAAAAGGTCCGGATGACCCTACGGCCCTTAAGAATATGGATTGTTCACAGAAGCAGGGTAATGACTCCCTTAGTTTGCTCGTGAAAGATGG
>DNPP01000075.1 GCA_003501365.1 Bacillota bacterium | reverse complement strand
TCGTAATACTTATAACCGGTCATAAATACGGCTACCACCACAGGTGCTTTCGTGAAAAAGCGTACCGCTTTTTCTTTCGAAACCAAATATTCCGCAGACGGTTCCGGCTTCAAGACGGAAACTATCTCCATGATTTTATACATCACCGCTTCGGCAATTTGGTTCAAAACATTCTTATCTTTAATGGCGATAAATTTCCAGCATTGACTGTTACATCCGCTGGGGGCGGAGACAGCAATTTTGATAAATTCTTCAATCTCACGTAGCGGAATGTCCCGGTCATGATATTTGCGAATGCTCCTCCTGGTAAGGGCCAGATCCGAAAATTTCTGCACTTATCTTTCCTCTCCTGTCATGATTATTTTTTGCTTACAGCTATCTCCTCCAATAATTGAATCCCATACTGAGCTTTATCTATTGGATTACATCTTCTGGAGTAATTATTTTGGTTCTTTTATCCTGTTCATTACTAAGTGACAGATTAGACTCTGCTTTGATCGGCTTATTTGGATAATCAATTTCATTCTGATCATCCTCCTTATCTAAAGTAGCCTCTACCCCACTTACAATTTGTGAAAGCCGATAGACAGTTTTTTTCATATCTTTTGCTTGAGAACTTAATTCCATGGAGATTGAAGCGCTTTGCTCCGCATTCACCGCATTGCGTTGAGTGACTGTTTCCATCTGACTCATAGCTTTGGTTACTTGTTCAACTCCCTGGGACTGTTCTTGACTGGCAGCCGAAATTTCTTCAATTAATTCATTTACCTCTTTGGTATTGGCAGTTATCCCCATTAAAGCTGCCTGGACCCTTTCCGCAACCGAAACACCTTTTCTTGACAGTTCAATATTGGATTCAATGATTACAGCAGTATCCTTAGCCGCTTGAGCGCTCCGTCCCGCCAAATTTCGTACTTCTTCAGCCACTACGGCGAAACCTGTTCCGGCCTCTCCAGCCCGGGCCGCTTCAATAGCGGCATTGAGGGCTAAAATATTTGTTTGAAAAGCAATATCATCAATTACTTTTATAATTTTAGCAATTCGGTCGCTGGATTTTTTAATTTCCTGTATTGAGTTCATCATTTCATTCATCTCGTTATTGCCTTTATTAGCCGATTCATGTGTCTGTTCTGTAAGTTTTGCAGTTTGTTTAGTATTCTCGGCATTTTGATATAACATGGAAGCTGATTCCTGCAGGACCGAGGAGGTTTCTTCAATAGCCGATGCCTGTTCGGAGCTACCCTGAGATAATTCTTGAGTTGCTGCCGATAATTGGGTAGAGGCTACCGCTACCTTCTGAGCATTTTGATTTAATTGATGAACTGCGCTGGTGATCATCCTGGCGATTGTATTCGAAAAAACAACAGCGCCGAAAGCGCTCACCACACAAATCACGAGTAATATAATTATCGTAATGATACCGGTTTGGTTGACTTCCCGGTTCAATATATCCTTTACAACACTATCATGGCTCAATTCAGCCAAAATTAGCCCCTTAATGCTCTCATTCATAGATTCGCCGGCTTTTTTGGTTTGAGTCAACAAATCAAGCGCGTTTACTAGCTTTTGACTTTCAACTGTATCGATGGTTGTATTGAAGTTTTCTTTAAAAGTGTCAAACAATTGATTGGAGTGATTCCAGGCGTCCAAACCGCCCTCATCATTAATATATTTTTTTAACAGCGCCATATCCTGTTCAATTTTAGCCAAACGCGTCACGCATACTTGCTTATTTTCAGCATCAGCCCCATAAAAATATTGATTGAGACTATTCGGAATCTCCGATACCGAGTTTGAAACCCGGTTAGCAATAATAACGGTTTCTATCATATTGTCCAAACGGGTTACCGAACTTTTTAAAATAATATTTGAAAAAACACTTACTGCACCCATTAATACTACCATACATAAAAAACCTAAAATAAGCTTCATCCGAAAAGAAAAATTAAACTTCATTTTAATAGATCTCAATATATTCCATTTCATTTTACGATAATTCTCCTTCCGATAATTCTGTGCAAATCTTTATATACAAAAGGTAGACGATATTGATATGTTTATTATAGAAGTAGAATATTTTTTTGCTAAATTTAAACTATTACCAAAATCATCCGCATGAATGGAAAACACTGGTATCCACTCACAATTATTTTCGCCGCTTTTTCCAAAATTCAAAGGCTTGTCTGGCAACGATACGTTCCTCATCGGTTGGCAGAATAACCACTTTAACCGGAGAATCGATTTTGCTAATGATACTATTTCCCGAGGCTGAATCATTTTTCGCCTGATCGAGTCTCACACCCAGCCATTCCATGCCGTCACAAATCTCGGCCCGGATTTGCGGGTTGTTCTCCCCAATCCCGCCTGTAAAAGAGATGACATCAATCCCTTGTAAAGCAACCCCAAATGCTCCGATAAACTTTTTAATGTTGTAACCAAAGGCATCCATAGCCAATTTGGCCCGCGCGTTTCCAGTGGCCGCCGCCTTTTGAATATCCCGGATATCGCCGCCGGGGATCCCCGAAATTCCGGCTAATCCTGCTTTGTTATTTAAGATATCCCGCAGTTCTTCCAGAGATAGTATTTTGCGCGCCAAAAGGAAATAAAGGATTTCCGGATCAAAATCTCCCGCTCTGGTGGACATCATGGTCCCCGATTGGGGAGTAAACCCGCTGCTGATATCGACGGAACGACCACCCTTGATTGCGGCGACACTGGTGCCGCTGCCAAGGTGAATTGAAATTAATCGCAGATCTGTCGCCGAAGAACCGATGAGCTCAGGAACCATTTCCGATATATATCGATGGGAAGCTCCATGAAAACCGTACTTTCGTAAACCGTAATCCTCTGCCCATTCATACGGAAGGCCATAAACCGAAGCATATTCGGGGAGTGTAGTATGAAACCCGGTTTCAAAAACTGCTATCTGGGGTACGTTGGGTCTGATTACCTGCATAGCTCTGATACCCTCAAGCATAGGAGGATTATGAACCGAAGTTACCACTGACATATCAGCGATGGCCGCCTCCACTTTTTTAGTAATCAATTCAACGGGCGCTACTTTATCTCCGCCATGGGCTATTTTATGAACAATTAATAGTGAGCTTAAGCTGTCGATTATCCCATTTTTCATTAAACCATCAAAATGGTCAATGATAATTTGCAGACCTGCCGTGTGATCAGCAATAGGCATCTCTTTATCAACAGTTTTACTACCTGAAACATTAAACGAAATATGCCCCCGGGATTTACCCAGCCCTTGGATATTCCCATCGGCAATCATTGATTCATTATCCATATTAAACAATTTATATTTTATTGAGGAACCGCCGCAATTTAAAACCATGCTCCATACAAGCTTATTCAATCTTACTCCCTCCTTACACCTGGAAAATAAAAAAGCACCTTTCTTAGAAAGGTTCATTTCTAAGAAAGGAGTGTTGGCAATCAAAATGGCAATATTTTCATCCTTATAAGCCTAAATAGGCCTCACGGATATTTTTATTGGAAGCCAGCTCGGAAGCCCGGCCTTCCATAACAACTACTCCCGTCTCAAGAACATAACCACGGGTAGATACTTTTAATGCTTCCACTAAATTCTGTTCGATCAAAAGAATCGAGACCCCCTGCGTATTGATTTCTTTTATGACCTTAAAAACTGTGTCCACTACAACCGGAGCTAATCCGAGAGAGGGTTCATCCAAAATCAAAAGTTCCGGTTCAATCATTAACGCCCGTGCAATAGCCAACATTTGTTGCTGACCGCCGCTTAACGTTCCGGCCTGTTGCTTCAACCTTTCAGCCAAAATAGGAAACAGTTCCAGGGCTTTGTGAAAATTTTGTTCCCGATGCGGACGGGCCGGAGGAATATACGATCCAAGATAAAGGTTATCTTCAACACTTAACGTATTTAAGATACCTCGCCCTTGAGGAACATGTGCTATGCGACGGAACGGTATCTCATGCGCTTTAAGCCGGGTCAATTCTTCTCCATTCCATTGGAGACTCCCCGACCAGATAGGTTCAAGACGGGAAATAGCCCGTAACAGACTGGTCTTGCCAGCTCCATTAGAACCAACTAAGGCTACTGTTTCACCGTGCTCAACTTTTAGAGAAACATTATCCAATACTTTTAAATCACCATATCCCATTGTTACATTATTGACCTCAAGCATTGGGTTCGCCTCTTTTCTGGAATCCCTCACCAAGATAAGCCTCAATGACATGATCGTCATTCATTACTTCCTTGGGAGTTCCTTCAGCTAAAAGACTTCCTTGATTTAATACGATAACTCGCGAACAAAGAGCAACAACAGCCTTGACGATATGCTCAATAAATAGGATAGCGATTCCCCGCTGGTTTATCTTGGATATCAGTTCCATACCGGACTCCATTTCCCGCGGATTTAATCCAGCCATAACCTCATCGAGCAATAAAAGCTTGGGATCAATAGCCAGACCCCGGCATAAGTCAAGTCGCTTTCTTTGTTCGATAGGCAAACTTTTCGCTAACGTGTTTTTGAATGATCCCAAGCCTGCAAATTCTATCATTTCAGCTGCTTTTGCCTTAGATCTGGGCACGGTGGATTCCCTAAGCATTGCAGCTATGGTTACGTTTTCAAGGACCGTCATATTTAGAAAAGGCTTTGAGGACTGAAAAGTTCTTGCTATCCCGTATGATGCCACATCAGCCGGAATTTTCCCGCCAATATTCTTCATTCCGGTATCGGTGAGCAAAGAAATCTCCCCATTATCCGGTTTGTGAAACCCTGAAATTACATTTACAAAAGTCGATTTCCCGGAGCCATTAGGCCCGATCAACCCCAGGATCTCTCCTTGATAAATTTTGATATCCAAATCAGCTAAAGCATGGACCCCACCAAATGATTTATTCAGTGACCGCGTTTCCAATATGCTTGTCATCGATCGATTCACCACCTTTGCTTTTCCCTATATTAAAGAACGATATTATGCCTTCGGGTTTCGTAAGCACTACAACTACGAGTAATATCCCATACAGCAACATTCCGGCACCGCCTTTTAGGGATCCTAGGTATGCGTTGGTTGCTTCAGTCAAGAAGATAATCAAAGCGGCTCCAAGCACCGGTCCCCATAGCTTTCCAATACCGCCGATGATTACGATTACTGCGATTTCAGTCGAAAAATCAATACTACATACGCCATCAGGATCTATATATCCTGAAACAAAGGCAAAGAAAGCACCGCAGAGTGCGACAATAAAAGCGCTGCATAATAACGAGATGAGTTTGACCCGATAAGATTTAACGCCTAAAGATTCTGCCGCATCTTGGTCTTCACGAATTGCCGCAAGATAATATCCAGTCTTGGATCGTTCAAATAGGAAAGCAAATACTAAAACCGCAGCTAAAATAGCTAATGCAATGTAATAATAGGGAACCTGGGAATAAAATTGCAAATATAACGGTCGTTCACCGGTAAACGGAATCGTAACACCAAGAGCCCCTCCTGTAAAACCGGTAAAATGCAAGAGCAAAATCCTTACAATTTCTGCAAAAGCAATCGTGGAAAGAGTAAAAAAAGGTCCTCGAAGCCGAAAACAAGGATAACCGATCAATAATGCAAAAACCATAGCGACAATACCACCAGCTAAACCGCCAATCAACGGAGTTAAATGAAAATTGGCATACAGTAAAGCCGAAGTATAGGCTCCAACGGCAAAAAAGGCGGCATGGCCCAAAGATAATTGACCTGCGTAACCGCCGATTAAATTCCAACCAACACCCATTGCCGCAAACAAAAAAATCATCCACGAAATATGCATTACATAATCATGATGAATAAAAATCGGAAAAATCAAAGCAATAACTAAAAATATGCCCGGTAAAGCCTTGGATATATTTAAATTTTTCATTATATACCACGCGCCTTTCCAAACAAACCATAAGGCCTGAAGAACAGTAACAAAAGAAAAATCACAAAGGTGCTCAAGATGGAAAGATCGAGCGAAATATAAGCTCCAGTTAATGCTTCCATAACCCCGATAATTAGACCGCCGATCAATGCACCCACCACATTACCCATTCCTCCTAAAACCACTACTACAAAGGCTGTAGTCTGGAAAAGGACTCCTACTCGGGGATATGTGTAAAAAATAGGGCTTAATAAGAGTCCAGAGATGCCGGCCAGCATGATACCCAAACCAAAGGCAATGGCAAAAGTCTTTTCGGTGTTAATTCCTAACAGTTTAGCAACTTCACTTTTCTCTCCGGTAGCCCGCATCGCTCTTCCCAGATTGGTCCGGTTTAAGAAGAAATTCAAAATAATGACGCAAACAATCGCCATTATAAAAGCAATTAGGCGACCCGTCGGAATTGTAAAATGCCCATAATTAATTGCCGCCGATTTAATGACGGAATTAATACTCCGGTAATCGGATGAAAATAATAAAAGTGCTCCATTTTGTAATATCACACCGATCCCTAAAGTTAATAAAATATATAAACCATGTCCCTTACCGATAATTTTTGCAACAGACAGTTTATAAACGAAATATCCTATCACATACATAATCGGCGCTACTATTATTATTAGCCAATAGGGCACTCCAGGAAAAAATCGTGATAAAGCCCAGGTCAGATACATTCCTAGCATTAAAAATTCACCATGGGCGAAATTGACAATATCCATCACCCCGAATATGATTGTGAGCCCCACCGCAAATAAAGCATATACTCCACCAATCATTAACCCGTTAATAATTGATTGCATAAAACTTGTACCATCCATTTTCTCACTCCTATCTTTAGTGAGGAGAAGCAGTGCTTCTCCTCACTTCCCTTAATTTTACTTATTTCTTTAAGAAACTCGGATCAAAGGAACGGGTGGCTGATGCCTCCGGGTATACCGTTCGCGGTTTGTTATCTTGCCATTGAATCATTACAGGATGGGTAGTGTTCCACCCGCTGGCTTCGAATTTGACCCTACCGGGTTGCATAAAAGCTCCGATAGTACCTTTCGCTAAGCTTAACTTTCTCATTTGTGCCGCCACTTTAACCGGATCATCCGAATGAGCTCTATCGACTGCTTCCGCAATAAGGCGTACACCAAGGTAGCTTGGACCTGCATGCTCGGTCATAAAGCCCCCAAATTTCTTTTCATACCGTTCAGTTATTGCCACCATGTTTGGATCTTCGGTGATGTTTTTACTATCCCAGTTCCAAGAGGCAACGCTAATCAGGCCATTGACATTTTTGCCTAATGCTTCGCTGATAGCCGGCCAGAGGAATCCGGCGCCACCACCGATGATTAATGGACTGACGTTCATTGCTTTCATGGTATTAATAATTAGCACTGCATCAGTGGTATATGCAACCGGAAATAGAATTTCGGCGCCCGAGCTTTTAATCGTAGTAACTAACGGACCCGCATCAGTAAAACCGTGAGGATATGGTTGATATAATACTACCTTAAGTCCGGCTTTCTGTGCTAAAGTTTGAATACCTTCGGCTGTTGAAACGCCATATCCGGAATTTTCATAAACAATCGCCGCTTTTGTCAAACCTAGTTTATATTTATCATTAATATATTTGAAAAAATTAACCTGAGTCTCCCCAAACTGACTACCTTTCGGGGTGACCTGGAAAGTGTAAGTATACCCTTTCGA
Organism: Bacillota bacterium; assembly: GCA_003501365.1. GTDB lineage: Bacteria > Bacillota > UBA4882 > UBA8346 > UBA8346 > UBA8346. The sequence continues at coordinate 2,462 of DNPP01000075.1, read as the reverse complement.
AGTAATATCGTCATTAACCGAATTAGTAACAATCGGGATGCGATAACGTTCAACAATCGGTTGAATCGGCATTGTTAAACCGCTGATTCCGGTCCCCAAAGCACCAGCTACCTTTTTGGTAGTGAATAAACGCTGTGCAGCTGAAGCAGCTTCTTTGGCATCGCTGGTACTATCTTCGATAACCAATTCGACTTTGGCTTTTAATGATTTAATCCCGCCACTGTTGTTAATATCCTCCACCGCTAACTTGGCTGCATTGAGATCCTGTTGTCCGGCATCAGCATTGCTTCCAGAAAGCGGATTTAAAAAACCAATTCTTACAACTTTTGGAGCAGCAATAACATTTAAATTTACACCAATTACCAAACTGCACAGCGCGAGCACCACAAAAACCTTAAAAACGAATTTTTTCATTTACTTTGCCTCCTCTGTAATTTCGAGCCATTTTTGTAATACCAAAACATATTTCCATTACCACCCCCCTCGTCAAAATAAATTGTAACCGGGTAAACCAAGCTCTTTACTACAATATCCCATCATCAATGCAAATAAATGCCAGACGGCTGATCGAGTTATGATAATAATTCATATAATACAGCAATGCCTTGTCCTCCGCCGATACAAAGCGTTTCAAGACCATAGCGGACCTTTTTACGTTTCATGTCATTCATCAATTTCACAGTTAGGAGCGCCCCGGTTGCACCGATCGGATGACCAAAGGCAATAGCCCCACCGTTAACATTCACTTTTTGGGTATCCAAACCAAGTTCACGAATACAAGCCAGTGATTGTACTGCAAAAGCTTCATTTAATTCGATCAAACCAATCTCCGATAATGAAACTCCAGTTTGTTTTAATAATTTTTTAACTGTCGGGATTGGGCCAGTGCCCATAATCTCTGCCGGAACACCGGCAACAGCAGATCCCACAATCCGTACTATTGGTTTTAAGCCCTGTTCTTTAGCCCTTTCTTCGGTCATCATCACCACGGCTGCAGCAGCATCATTGATACCCGAGGAATTTCCGGCGGTAACCGTTCCGTTTTCCCTAAAAGCCGGGCGTAATTTAGCAAGCTTTTCCAGTGTTGTATCGGGCCTAGGATGTTCATCGGTATCAAAGATTTTTTCTTCTTTACCAACCTTCACCTTGACGGGAACAATTTCATCTTTAAAAATCCCGGCTTTTAAAGCTATCGCTGCCTTTTGCTGACTATCCAAAGCAAATTCATCCTGTTCCTGCCGACTGATTCCAAATTTGGCAGCGATATTTTCAGCGGTTGTTCCCATTGGAGCATTGGTAAAGGGATCACTAAGCGCTAAAACTAAACCGTCTTCCATTACGGCTTGGCCCATGCCATATCCAAAGCGGGCTTTACGTAAATAAAACGGCAAATTATTCATACTTTCAGTACCGCCGGCCACCACTATTTGGGCGGCATCGGTTTCAATTTCCATAGTCCCGGTTGCGATTGCCTGCAATCCAGAACCACAAAGGCGGTTCACCGTAACTGCGGTACTTTCAACCGGAAGACCGGCTTTCATGGCGGCCACTCTGGAGATGAAAGCATCTTCTGCAACCTGACCGACACAACCCATAACAACTTCATCGACTAATTTAGGATCAACGTTAGCCCGGTTTATAACTTCTTTAATTACAATACCAGCTAATTCAACTGCCTTATAGTCTTTCAATGAACCATTGTATTTGCCGATTGCAGTTCTGACGCCGGAAACGATAACAATATTTTTTTTCATTCAAAAAACATCCTCTCATATATGGTTGAATCGATTATTGATGAAAATAACCTATTTTTATTACTTTGCTTATCGTCGCAATCAATGATTTGCCGAATCATTTTTCATATTTGTAAAATCCTTGTCCGGTCTTGCGTCCCAATAACTTGCCGTTTACCATTTTCCGTAGCAACGGACAAGGACGATATTTGGACTCTCCGAACTTGTCATACATTTCGGTCATTACGGCCAGTACTGTATCCAGTCCGGCAAAATCGGCCAATTCCAAGGGCCCCATTGGTAAATTAGCTCCGAGTTTCATGGCTTCATCGATGTCTTTCGGTTCATTGCCCTCTAGCACCAAAAACATTGCTTCATTCCACATCGGCACCAACAACCTGTTCACTAAAAAAGCCGGACTATCTGGGGCTTTAACTGGAGTTTTATTTAAGCGCCGGGCAATATCGCAGGCTTTTTCAAAAGTCTCCGGAGTGGTTCTTAGTCCGGGAATAACTTCAATCAATTTCATAACCGGGGCCGGGATAAAGAAATGCATGCCTACAACTTGTTCGGGCCTTTCGGTAAATCCTCCAAGTAAAGTAATGGAAATAGTCGATGTGTTCGAAGCAAAGAGCGTTTCCTTTTTGCAGATCCGGTCCAATCGCTTAAATATGTCTTTTTTTACTTCTACATTTTCAGGTACGGCTTCAATGACCAGATCAACATTGC
>DNPP01000310.1:3670-6150 GCA_003501365.1 Bacillota bacterium | reverse complement strand
CCCCGATTTTTACTCCGATGATCCGCCGTTCCAGTTGTTCCCAATTGACCATAATCCCGACTAACAAAATTAGGATGATAAAACCGCCAATAAACACCCGCAGTTGTCTTGAACCCAAAAAAATGATTTGCACAAGCATCACCCCCACCTATCTTTTACTTTTTTATTCCAAGGTTGGGGAGAGTATTACTATTTGATGACTAAATTCTCAATTGCGACCTTTTTTACCAGCGCTGTAATTTCGGTGGCCGCCCTTGTCATAGCGCCTTTGGTTCCGGTCTTATCTTTCACAATCTGTAGCTGCTTTCTTAGTTCGTCGTTATATTGAGCATCCGTCAGTATCCGCCGTAAATTCATGGCGATATTGGCTGCGGTTACTTGCTCTTGTTTTAGCTCCGGAAATACCTCCCGTCCCAAAATAAGATTGGGTAACCCGATTATAGGGGGCCTGGCTTTTTGCTCTTTCGTCTGCAAACGACGGTAAATAAATAAAGATAATTTGGCGAGCTGATACACAATTACCATCGGGACGCCCAAAATTCCAGCCTCCAAAGTGGCTGTTCCCGAGGCGATCACTGCCCCGTCGGCAGCGGCCAATAAGTCATAAACGCCCTCGGTAATTATCACTAGATTTATATGATAGGACTCCTTTATTAGCGATTCTACTTGCTCCCGATTGATAGATCCCGCCAAAGGCAATACCCATGTGATATTCAAATCTTTACTTACGTCTTGAGCTGCTTCCAACATGGTCGGTAATAAGCTGGAAATTTCCTGTTTCCGGCTACCCGGCATCAAAGCCACCAGTTTCTGACTGGAGTCAACCCCTAAGCCCTTTCGAAAGGCAGCCGCATCCGGAATTCCAATCCGGTCCACCAACGGATGGCCTACATAGGTCGCTTTCACCCCAAATTTGCGATAATAATCCGCTTCAAACGGCAGTACTGCCAATAACAAAGACACCCGTTCCGCAAGTTTAACAGCTCGTCCCTCCCAATAAGCCCAAGCCGACGGTGAAAACATACAAACTACCGGAATACCGCGTTTTTTAGCTTCCAAAGCCAGCTTGAGATTAAATCCTCCGGAATCAAGCCAAAGTAACAAATCGGGTTTACGTTGGTCCCACTTTTTAGCGATCTCTTTGATCAAGCGGTTGAGCATCCCCAGATTTTTTATGGCTTCAACAAACCCCAACGTGCTCTTGGCGGTCGGGTCAAAGATGATTTCCGTTCCTGCGGCAGCCATCTGTTTCCCCCCAACTCCGTAAAATTCCGCCTCCGGCAGTAACTTTTTAATTTCAGTGATTAAAACAGCCCCATGCATATCCCCGGAAAATTCACAGGTGGAAATGAATATAATCGGTCTCTGTCTTTTCATAATTTGCTCCTTATTGGTAACCTAATCCTTTACATAATTCTCGGAAATTTTTTAATCTCCTGGTAAAGATCTTGGTTGGTTAATTTCTTTAAAATCCAACGCCAAATAACCGGCCTTTAAACTCACTGCAGTAACTGATAACGGCCAATCGGCCATTAAAGTAAACTCCAAGGGCACCTGGGTACTAATAAAGCGTAAAAAATTGGGCGGCACAGTATGTCCATAGACCAACAATCCCGTGGGATAAAAGCGTAAGTTCTTAAGCGACGCAATCTTGACCGTCCCGGATAACATAGCCGGGACAACGTTGCCGAACAATTGCGTCTCCCCACTCACTATCAACCTGTCGGGATTGATTTGAACCACCGGTTTAAACTGGGGATAATGTAATGTTAGAAATTCGCTTAAGGCTGTTGCAGTAACCTTTGCCCATATCCGAGTTTTGTTTACGTGAATCAGCTTAAGCCTCTGTTCCTTAAATAATAAAGGTAAATCAAAACTAAAGCCATCATTTTGCAAATGTAGTCTGGCAAAATGCAAGTTACTGATGAGGCAATTTTCAGCATCAATCTTTACCCAACCCACCCGACCCTGCATGACGTCATGAATGCTTAACCAATTCAGATGAGCGGCAATCTTCACCTCCGGACCGATACCCCAACCTAAAGACTGCCGCAGATGCGACCGGACTTGAAAATTAAGCCAACATTCCGCCGTAAAAAGTATCAAACAGACCGTGGCGAAAGTATACACCACTACTTGGATTTTTTTCGATTGGAAACACGCCCGAAGCATGGTTATTAGCCTACGGACATTAAACAATATCCTCACCTCCAGTGCTTATTGGTTATTATCTTACAATTCTATGCCGATTGCCGCGATAAAATACAAAAGTATACTTGTGCATAAAAAAATCCGATAGTTTTCGCTACCGGATTTCTAATACCATCATTTACTATTCAATACAATACTTTTTAAAGCGATCACTTCATCTTGGCAATGATTGCATCCGCCATCTCTTGGGTGCCTACCGCTGTGGGGTCGTTACGGTCTGCCTTCATATCGTAGGTGACGTACCTATTCTCTGCGATAACAGCAGCGAC
>DNPP01000310.1:0-3350 GCA_003501365.1 Bacillota bacterium | reverse complement strand
AACATTCCGGATAAAATAATCGCCGTAGGATTAACTTTATTCAATCCTTTATATTTGGGAGCCGAACCATGGGTCGGCTCAAACAACGCCACTCCATCGCCAATGTTGGCTCCGGGCGCCACTCCCAAACCGCCTACCAGACCGGCACAAAGGTCGGATAAAATATCACCATAAAGATTAGGCATCACCATTACATCAAAAGCTTCCGGACGCTGAACCAGTTGCATACACATGGCATCAACCAGGACTTCTTCGTATCCGATCTTGCCTTCATACTGCTTGGCTACTTCACGGGCCATCCGATAGAATAACCCGTCGGTAAATTTCATAATGTTGGCTTTGGCGACTGCGGTCACTTTTTTGCGATTATTCTGGACCGCATACTTAAAGGCATATTCAACGATCCTTCGGCAACCGGTCACTGATAGCGGCTTAATGGAAATCGCCGCATCATCTTTAATCTTCCCTTTGGCCATCCCGATGATCTGTCCGGCTTCAGGGGAACCCAGGTCAAACTCGATGCCGGCATATAAATCTTCACTGTTCTCCCTAACCATAACCACATTAATATCCTGATAACGGGAACGTACTCCCGGATAGGTTTTACATGGGCGTACACAAGCATATAGATTCAAAGCGTGCCGAAGCGCTACATTGACGCTGCGGAAACCGGTACCGATCGGGGTAGTGATCGGTCCTTTGAGAGCTACTTTATTGCGACGGATCGATTCCAAGACTTCATCCGGGAGCGGAGTGCCGTATTTTTGCATCACATCCACACCGGCATCATGAACCTCCCAGTCGATTTTTACGCCCGTCGCTTCGATCACCCGGCGAGCGGCGGCAGTTAATTCCGGTCCGGTACCATCACCGGGTATCAGAGTAATCGTGTAAGCCAAAATATATTCTCTCCTTCCAAGGTCGTTCTTAATTTATCTTCGCTTCCCAAATAATTGGAAACCGCTAAACTGGTTTGTTACCTTACAAAGATTCTACACCCCGGGTTCAAAAATCCTGCTGTATTATTAATGTATACATAATACGACATAATCCGCAAACATCATTAATTAATACCCTTTAGCTTCATTCAAATTGAGATTTTCTTCCCAAACCAGATCCGCCACCAAATATTCGGAGAAACGTCCGGCATCTTCCCGGACTATCACCCGCTTAATCCCGGCGTTAATTATCCACCGGGCACACATACGGCATGGTTTGGTTCCAGGAGTATATTCCCCGGTTTTCACATCAATACAAGCCAAATAAAGGGTAGCATCGATCATATTAAGACGATCGGCGTGAATAATCGCATTGGCCTCTGCATGGACTGAACGGCATAACTCGTAACGCTCACCCGGCGGTATATTCGCCTCTTCTCTGGGGCAATGACCAATGTCGCAACAATTCATGGTACCGCGCGGCGCTCCCACATATCCGGTGCTGATGATTTGGTCATCCCGCACGATAACAGCGCCAAATTTCCGTCGTAAACAAGTTCCCCTCTCAGCCACCTGAGCGGCAATATTCAGATAATAATCTTCTTTGGAAGGTCTCATCGTAGCGCTCTCCTTTGCTTCCGGATTAACCGTTCAAACAGCTCCAAATATTGTCCCGCAATCGCCCCATAGGCATAGCCCGAAGCAGTCTTGCGGGCATTTTCTTGAAAATCTCGATACCGCTCCGGATCATTGAGCAAATCCAGAACCGCCTTGGCGAAAACATGGGGATCCTTAACGACCAGCAAACCGTTTTGGCCATGAATTATTGTATCATTAGCCCCGGCAGCGGTTACCGCCACGATCGGTATCCCGCTCGCCAGTGCTTCCAGTTGCGCCAAAGGTTTTACTTCAGTAGTGGAAGTCATAACGAACAGATCGGCCCCGGCTAAATATTGCGGTATCAAAATAGGAGCTACCAGTCCGGTAAAGATTACCTGATCCGAAATGCCCAAATTCTTCGCCAGTTGAGTCAAACGACCCAAATCCGGTCCATCTCCGATAATCATCAGTTTCAAGGTATTGGGCGGCGCCGTAACCACCATCTGCCGAAAAGACTCCAGTAATAGATCAAGGTTTTTCTCCGGGGCAACCCGCCCGATGCTCATCAACAATTTTTGGTGATCAATCCGATATTTTTGCCGCACCACCCCAGGGTCGTTATTGATAAATTTGCTTAAATCGGTGGGATTGGGAATTACCTGGATTGGGTTGGTAACACCATAACCGAGCAAGATCTTCCGGGCCGACTCTGCCGGAGTGGTCACTTGATTTACTGCTTGGCTAAATCGCCTGACTTGACGGATAGAGACCGAACGTACCAAAGCGCTCGGCAACGGCACATAGTGAGTATACTGGTCATATTGCGTATGAAAAGTATATACTAAAGGAATATTGCGGCTACTGGATAATCTCAAGGCAACCGGCCCCAACACGAACGGATGATGACTATGGATGATATCCAGTGGTAAATTTTTTAATTTCCGACTTATCGTGCGTGAAAAAGGAATCGCGATCGGATATTTTATTTGCGGGGTAAGATTGACCGCCGGATAACGAAATATTCCGGTTTCACTATCCTGATAATCATCGCAACCCGGCGCAAAGATATACACCTCGTGCCCAGCCTCCAGAAAACCTTTGCGCAGCAGGCTAACCGTTCCTACCACCCCGTTAACTAAAGGCAAATAACAATTGGTAAAAATCCCGATCCGCATCTTTCCTCCAAAATATTTTTTGAATGCATAATACTATTCGGCACCTTTCCCAATTCCCCTTCCATTTGACAAGTTAATCCAAACGGTCCTCTCTGAATTGACAAAAGCTTTTTACTATATTACACTCAGAGACAGTATATCATCGCTAATTGTCAATTCTCAATTGTTTTATAGGGGGAAACTATGAAAGCACTTGCATTATTATCCGGAGGCTTGGACAGCACTTTGGCTATTAAGGTTGTTCAAGAAGCAGGCATTGAGGTGGAAGCCATTAATTTCACCAGTCCGTTTTGCCGTTGTTCAGGGGCATCCGGTGGCTGCAGTGCCGCAGCAAATGCCGCTAAAACTTTGAATGTCAAATTGCATTATCATCCCTGTGGAGAAGAATACCTGCGGATTGTCGAAAAACCGCCCCATGGTTATGGAAAACGTTTGAATCCTTGTCTAGATTGTCGAATTCACAAGTTCAAAATTGCTAAAACCAAAATGGATAAAATCGGCGCATCGTTTTTATTCACCGGCGAAGTTCTTGACCAACGCCCCAATTCCCAACGGCGGGATGCATTGGATATCGTAGAGCGGGATTCAGGATTGCGGGGATATATCTTGAGACCGCTCTGTGCTAAACATCTACGGC
>DNPP01000176.1 GCA_003501365.1 Bacillota bacterium | reverse complement strand
GCTGAGTAATTATCCTTATCTCTTTTTTCTAGTTTTCTGGGGAACTCCTTGACTAATACAGCGGCCATTGGAAGTCCTCCTTTCTAATTAAATATAAAAGGGAATTTTTCTGGTAAAATATAGCAAAAATTGTTTACCAAATCCCCCCAGATCTCTTTGCCTTTAGTATCACCGACTTTTATTCGGTTAATACTATCAAAGCCTACAACGCCAATCACATTCGAATGCTGATCTAATAAAGGAAAACACAAGCAAAATTCAAGTTCATTAGTTCTGGTTGATTGATATTCATCCAATTTATAGTCTATGCTTGATTTGCTTAATTGTTCATCGAAAACCATATGTTTGGTGTCGTAGCACATACCCACTAAACCTTGAGCCTTATCTTTTGGTTCAACAATAAAACTCAAATTAGGTGGCATCTTGAGAGTAAATAGGCCTCTTACATTTTTTATTTTAAGCTCTTTTTTGAAAACTGGTCTCCCCCTAAAAAAAACTTTTTCAATGGCTTTCTTAGTCTTAAAGAATTTATAGGGTAAAAATATTCTGACATTAACATCTTTAAGTTTGGTACATATTTGTTTTTTGCGTAATTCACTTTCTAAAGTTTTTAAAAACACTTCTTTATAATCAAGAATTGAAGCTTCTTGCTGTTTTGTCAAATATTGATTCCGAAATTGTAAATACCATATAATAATTGCAGTGGGAATTTGTAGAAATAAACTTATTAATAAAAAGCGATCTTTTAATGAAATAAGTTTCACTTGATTCCCTAATATTCCTTGTGCTTGTAGGGAATCAAGAAAACAATCAGATTTAGCGCAATAATTAAGAAGTAAAGAGCTTGCCGGAAGTAATGCTAATAAAAGGCCCTTAATTACTCCTGATTTACTAGTTTCGCCAGTTTCAATAATTCGACACCTCGATATAAAAAAATAAAGACAACTATTTATGGCAACTCGGCGGTCGTGGTGTTAACTTTAGACCCGTAGTTTTGCGCCCCTGGTTTTCACCAAGTTTACTTTTAACATTACTAGTTGTCACAATTGTTATGATGCGGTATCTATGACAACTGTTCTAACATTATACAAAATATCCTTCTTTTTTTACAAAACATTTAGATAATTTTTCCTTCTTCACTAGTTTTCGGAAAAAATAAGAAAAACTTGATATGAATTGATCAAAATACCCCGCCGTCTTTCGATAGCGAGGGTCTGTGAATTATTGAATGAATGGTTTTCCTTTTCCCTTGTACAATATTAGGACTCCAATCCGCCGGAACCGGAATCCATTCCGGCTCATCGAAGAAAAACGGACTTGTTAGAATAATACAACCGATAACCGGATCAATTTCAATTTTACCGTTTTTGGAACGATACTTCATAATTTTCGCTTTGAATGTTGGAAAGTCCGGAGTACCGTTCTTTTCGCCGAAGGAGTCCCAAGCAAGAGTGATTGGTAAAAAGGAATGACGGACGAAAAAACCGCTGCCAACGATAAAATTCTAAGGGCTATGGAGTTTAAAAAGAAACGGCGCGCGGGTTCGAGGGCAGAGAAAGCTTGGCTCCCGCCGGGTTGCCAGAAGTTGATTTCATCCGGATGAAGACGGGAGAGGTAGGAAAACCATTGGTTGTCGGTGATGGCAAGGTAGACCTTCACGATTCACCTTTTATTGCAGCGTTCAATATTTATTATTATATAATTTTTATCTTAGGTTATTTTATTTTGAGAATCCCAGACTATCATTTTCTCAAGTCCTATTCTTTTAATAAAAAAATAATCACAGACTTATTAGGCTTTAGAGGCATTTTACTTCTAATTTACTTCTAAAAATACTTCTAAATATCGCTAGCATTTCTCATATTATTAAAATCAAGCCAATACCCATTTTGATTTCAAGCAGGCCAAGATTCTGGTTTCCCTCACAGATAAAAAGCAGTAATTTTAGAAGCGGTCATTGCTTGACAAATTATGGAAGAATTGGTAAAATTAATATTATCAATAAATTTTCTAGAAAATATATCTGCGTTTACTTCATCATAACCATATCTGAGTTAAAAAATAAACCTGCAAATCATCAACTTCTTGGCCGGAGCAATGATTTGCAGGTTGGCAGCAAATAGTGATATCACTATCAGCTTTTCCATGTTTAATTTTACCATAATATCAATTTGTTGTAAATAATATATTGCAATTTTGTTACGATGGAGAGGGGGTAAAAAATGATGAAGAATGAACCCTGGTAGAAATACAATAATAATGAGCGCACGCATGATTTACAGATCTCTTTATAAAGCGGGTGATTAGTTGGATTATATGAATCTCAAAATAGTTGTATTGGATGTTGATGGAACAATGACTGACGGCGGTATATATATCGATAACAAACGGGTTGAAACGAAAAAATTTTCCATTAAGGACGGAGCGGGAATTTTACTCGCCCAACAAATGGGAATCGAATTCATGATTTTAACCGGTCGAAGAAGTCATAGCGTCGAACAGCGCGCCAATGAACTGAAAGTGAAATATGTGGTTCAAGAGGTACGTAATAAGCAAGCGTATCTAGAACAGTTTATGGAGCGAAATATCATTTCAAAAGATGAACTAGCCTATATCGGAGATGATTTAAACGATTTACCCGCCATGAAAATAGTTGGATATTGCGCATGTCCGGTCGACGCGGCGTCTGAGGTAAAAAATTATTGTGATATCGTACTATCGAAAAAGGGCGGAGAAGGGGCTGTTCGTGAATTTATTGAGATTGTATTAAAAAACAGAAACCAATGGGAAAACGCTATTGAAAAATTATTTGCCTTGAAGTTATAAAAATAATTTTAAATACAATTAGAAAGGGGACTTCATCATGGGCACTGTCAATTTATTGGATTGTACTCTAAGGGATGGCGGTTATATTAACAATTGGAAATTTGGATTTTTGGCCATTAAAAGTATTATTACCTATCTGATCGAGTCCCAGGTTGATTATATTGAAATTGGATTTCTGCGAAATTGTATTTATGACCGTAATAGTACTTTATTTAATAATGTTGAGGAAATAAAAGCCATTTTGCCAAAATATCGTGCCAATACAAATTTTACAGCGATGGCGTTGCATAACCAATATGACCTGAAAAAGCTGGAACCGAATGATGGCGCCGCCATTGAGGTTATTCGCGTTACTTTTCATGATTACGATGTGGACGAGGGGCTTAAATTTTGCAAAGAAGTAATCAAAAAAGGTTATCAATGTTTTTGCAATCCTATTAATATCATGGGATATTCTGATATTAATATTTTAAAACTTGTCCAAAAAATAAATGACATAAAGCCATATGCGTTTTCAATCGTTGATACGTTCGGATCAATGACTAAAAATGATCTGCAGCGGATTTATCTTTTAATTGAAAACAATTTAGATAAGTCGATTGTTATTGGATTACATCTCCATGAGAATTTATCCCTCGCTTATTCCATGGCCCAGGATTTCATGGCTATGTGCTCAAACAATCGTAATTGTGTAATCGACGGTTCTCTGCTGGGAATGGGAAGAACGCCGGGAAACTTATGTATTGAACTGATGATCAATTATTTAAATAAATATTACAATAAAACAAAATATAATATCAATCCCGTATTAGAAGCGATTGATGAGCATATTATCCGGATAAAGAAACTTGAGTCATGGGGCTATTCCGACGCCTATGCACTATCCGCCAATTATAATCTTCATAGAAATTACGCTGAATATCTATTACAAAAAGGAGATCTGCGTACCAAAAATATCAATCACATTTTATCACAGATTGAAGACATCAAGAAAACGGCGTTTGATGAAGAATACGTTGCAGACCTTTATTACAAATATAAAAAAATAGTCTTAGGCATTGATACCAAAGAAAAGATATCGCCGGTATAAGAAATCAAGTGATCGATGTCCGATTCATCATGACTCTCATATAAAATGTAAAACAGCGTGAATTGATCATGGGAATTTCAGTAAAACCAAATTGATCAGGGGGTGTTCAAATGGGAAAAGTTAGAGCGATACGATTGAATGCAGATATTTTTCCGGTTAACGCTGAAGAACGGGAATGGATAAAAGCAGCCGGAATTGATGAACTGGTGGAACTGGAGGATACCAGTCCCGAAGCGATCATTCATGTTTCGAAAGATGCGGATGTCTTACTTGTTACTGTTGCCAAAATTGGACGGGATGTGATCAGTAACCTTCAAAAATGCAAGGTTATTTGCCGGTACGGTGTAGGGACCGATAAAATCGATCTTGAAGCCGCTACTGAACGCGGGATTATTGTAGTCAATGTACCGGATTTCTGTCTGAATGAAATGGCCGAACATACGATGGCGCTTCTTTTAAGTCTGGCCCGAAGACTGCCCGATATGAATCAGAAGATGATTTCCGGAGAATGGAACACCGCGCGATTATCGGCGATGGAAAATGTCTCTCGTATCGCCGGTAAAAAATTAGGTTTGATAGGTTTTGGAAATATCGCCCGGGAAGTTGCTAAAAGAGCCCAAGCTTTCAATATGAAAATCGTAGATTACCACCGCAATGTCAACCCGGAAATCGAAAAATCTTTCGGTGTTGAACCTGTTTCATTGGAGAAACTGCTGCAGGAAAGTGATTATGTCGTGATTCTCATTCCATTATCTCCTCAAACCAGGCATTTAATCAGTGAACGGGAACTTAAGATGATGAAAAAAAGTGCAATACTGATTAATATGGCACGGGGTTTGATTGTGGACGAATTGGCGTTGGCAAGAGCCTTAAAAGAAAAATGGATTGCCGGCGCGGGGATCGACGTGTATGGACATTTGGATGTTTTCAAAGAACCCCAGGGTCCAGTTGAAAGCCCGTTTTTCGGATTAGAAAATGTTATTCTAACGCCTCATGTAGGTGCTATTTCTCTTGAAGCCATTCATGAGTGTCCTGAAAAGGGTATAGCTGAAGTTAGGGGAATTCTCCAAGGCATTTGGCCCAAAAATTGTGTTAATCCTGATGTCAAACCCTGGTTTGAAAGCCGACATATTGATAGGAATACTTAAAAAAGCCGACAGGAGCGGGCAATGGATCAGAAAATTATTACTCAAGTATTGGTTTTGTTTTTAATTGTGACTGTTGGTTATAGCAGTAGAAAACGGGGAATTTTAAATCCCGCCCTTAATAAAGGTTTGACGGAATTACTTTTAAATGTCGCTGTTCCGTTTTTGGTGGTATCTTCTTTTCAATTATCTTTTTCCCAGGAAATGCTGGCCAATATGGGATTTGTTTTGACTTTTTCAATTGTTGCGCATCTCCTGGCAATATTATTGGGGAAATTTCTGTTTTCTGGTATGCACGGGGATACTGGCAGAATTCTCAGGTTTAGCAGTATTTTTAACAACTGTGGTTTTATGGGATATCCAATAATCGGCAATATGTTCGGGCAACAAGGGGTTTTTTATGCATCCATCTATAATATCACCACGACGATTTTTCTTTGGACCTATGGAGCATTCATCTTTACAGATAAAGTGGATCGTCATTTTTTAACCAAGGCCTTTATTAATTCAGGAATGGTTGCGACCTTTTTAGGAATGCTGTTTTTCCTGTTTTCAGTTAAATTACCGCTGCCTCTCGCCCAAACTTCGCAAATTATCGGTTCAATGTCCACTCCGATATCCATGATCATTATCGGGTCAACGCTGGCTGAGGTTAAGCCATTAGAGCTTTTTTTCAGTTGGAAGCTCTATTATGGAGCATTAGTACGACTATTACTGATTCCTGTTTTAGTTTTATTGTGCTTGAAATGGTTCAATTTACAAAAGGCTTTACTGGAAGTTTGCGTCTTGATCGTGGCTATGCCTGCTCCGACAATGTCAGTCCTTTTTGCGGAGCAAAATAAGGGAGACGTATTGTTTGCATCCCGGCTGGTTTTTTTCAGTACCATTCTTTCGATTTTCACCATTCCCTTTGTAAGTTGGATGTTTTGAATTGTTTTTTGCGGCGCAGACTTTCTTATTTCCGAAGCGCAAGGGAATCTCTGAATTCCTTTGAACAAAGTTGGGAGATGAAAAAAATGACTGAAAAAGAAAAAATGTTATCGGGTAGGCCTTGGAAACATGATGAAGAATTTTCCAAAGCTTTCAATTTTACACAAGAATTATTATTTGATTTGAATACTCTACGCCCTAGCGAGGTTGAAGAACGTAATAAAATCATTAAAACCATTTTTGGAAAAATTGGCGATAAATTTAATATTCGATCTCCGTTTTACTGCATTTTTGGCCGCTATATTCTTGTTGGCGAAAACTTTTTCGCCAATTTCAATTGTATCATTATCGATGGCGCGAAAGTAACGATTGGGGATAATGTTATGTTTGGGCCCAATGTTCGCCTTTTTACGGGAGGACATCCCCTTCACCATGAACGCAGAGAATTTTGTTGCTCTTTTCCCATCACTATCGGCAATAATGTTTGGATTGGCGGCGGGGCTATCGTCAACTCCAACATAACAATCGGAGACAATACGGTTATTGGTTCCGGCAGTGTAGTGACTAAGAATATTCCACCTAACGTGATCGCCGCCGGCAACCCTTGTCAAGTTATCCGGGAAATCACTGATGATGACCGCCAATATTACTTTAAAAAAATGAGATTTGAAGATGCGCTTTAACCTCCCGACGCTTATCCTAAAATCTCTTTAACTTTCTCAGTAACCGCTTGGCCCAGCTTGGCATGCTCAGCGGGATCAAAATGAATCCCGTCAACCGGACTGGAACGAATAATTTTGCCGGCGTCCATAAAATGACATCCGAAAGTCTCAGCGATATCTGCGTAATAGGCCCCGAATTTCAAGGATTTTTCAGCGCCGCCTGTAAAGATCTCTTTAAATCGGCCCACTTCCATAATGGGAGGCGGCGCGATCAGCAATACCTGAGGCGCCAGATATCCGCGAGGATAGTTTGCCTTCCGTATCAAATCCACCAATACGCCCGCGCCCTTGGCAATATCGCAGGCAGGCAACGAAAAGCGTTTTTTAAGATCATTGGTACCCAGCATCATGATTACTAGATCAACCGGCGTATGGGATTGCAGGCAGGGGATCAGATAATCCCGGCCGCACGCGAAACCCTCAACCGGGTCGTCGTATACTATCGTCCTGCCGCCCATGCCTTCTTCAACCACCCAGTATCCAGCGCCAAGCGCACCTCGTAACACGCCCGGCCAGCGCTGCTCCATGTTAAACCGCGGCCCTTGGAACGGATCGAGTCCCCAGGTGTTGGAATCTCCAAAACAGACAATCGTTTTCATTTTTTAAAGCACTTCCTTTCCGAAACGGAACTTTATTTTGATGTTTCAGATTTAATTATTCTGATTATAAAGTTAATTCAGCAGATTATTTGGATGTAGTGATCTACTAGCTATCTATTGATTTAAAATCAAAAGAATATCTCCCGCAGAGGCGCGGAGGCGCAGGGAAATGGCGAAGCGCTTTGAGACTAGTTTTCTGGCCTAGACGTTTCCTATTCACGAGTTGGCAACCGATATCTCGAATTACCAAAAAATATCTCGCAAAGTGCATCTCGCACTCTGCGCCTTGGCGCCTCTGCGCGAGAATAATAGGCGTCTTGAGTTGGAACCTAGCTGATTCACCTTTATAAACCCGATTAATTAGCTAATTTTACTTGATTTAAAGCCGTTTTGCCCTCCAGGTAATCTCTGGCGTTTTGCAACGAAAAACGAATAATCCGGTCGTTCGCTTCATCGG
>DNPP01000016.1:33626-33793 GCA_003501365.1 Bacillota bacterium | reverse complement strand
GGCAGAGGAATTGGGGCCGGAATCGGAACCGGACACGGCATCATTGGTGGAACTGTCGGTTCCATCATTGGCGCCGGTATGCATATCGTTTGACCCGGGTAGATCAGATTAGGGTCGGGAATTTGCGGATTGGCCGCAATTAATGTTGCAAGTAAAATGTTGTTTGC
>DNPP01000016.1:14568-33188 GCA_003501365.1 Bacillota bacterium | reverse complement strand
CGTAATTAAAGCGTCTAATGTGATCCCATAACGTCTGGCGATCTCAAACATGGTATCGCCGCTAACTACTCTATAAACCTGATTGCCCGGGCAGGCAGGCATCGGCGGGGCAAATGGAATACAAATAGCTTGACCGGGGAAAATCGTATTGGGATCTGGTATTTGGGGGTTGGCATTAATCAAATCTTGTAAAGAAACATTAAAACGCTTAGCAATAAAGAACATCGTATCGCCGGATTTAACTGTGTAAGACTGCCCACCTGGGCAATTTGGGCTTATCGGCCCTGGTTGAAAACCGACGCAGTTTTCAATGGATTGTTCGGACATTCTGGTACCTCCTCGTAAACCAGGTATTTTCCTACTAAGTAACATATTCCAGAGTCCGAAATTTGGGCATTATGATTAAGGCATAATTAAAAAAACCTTATCCTTTCTATGATTGTCTGGTACTAAATTTTTACTGCAAATTGATTTACTGCAATTTTACTGCAATTGCTAAATACTAATAATCTCGTTCATTTTAATAGCAGCGTCGGTTTGCATCTTAGGGGTAACATGACCATAAACATCAAGTGTTGTACTGATTGTGCTATGTCCTAGAATCTCCTGTACGGTCTTAGCCGGTATCCCAGCCTCTAACATTAAAGTAGCTGCCGTATGTCTTAAAGCGTGAAAACTAATACTATCAAGCCCGGCCTGATCCAATAGTGCCTTGTATTGATTATAAAATACTTTCGGACTAATCAGACTACCGTCCTTATGGCAGAATACTAAGTCTAATTCCTTTTGGTAGCTTGTCCCAAGCAATAATTTGAACTCGTTTTGCTGTTTCTTGTGTTCTTTTAGCAAGTCAATGATATTACCATAAAGGGTAACAGCACGCTTTGAGCTGGTTGTTTTAAGACCTTTAATCTTTTTAGAAGTCACTATTTGCTGAGTAATGTTTATGACTCCATTTTTGAAGTCGATGTCCTTCCAGCGAAGTCCTAACAATTCGCCTCTTCTAAGACCACAGTATAAGTCTAATCGAATTGCCACATAATTCGGGTGTTCCTTGATAAAAGTTAAAAATTTAGTTACTTCTTCAATGGAAAGGGTTTTTACGTCATGCTTTACTGCTTTAGGTAGCTCTATTCCATCGGCTTCATTATAGGTGACTAATCGTTCTTTTACTGCCTGTTTTAACGCCGCAAAAAGTACTCTGTAAATACGCCGCACCATTTTGGGAGATAGCCCACCACGGCCATCCAACCGGCCATTAATACTTTTGTTGGTAATAAATGTTTGTATGTCCCGGTATCGAATATCTGCAAGTTTTTTCTTACCAATCTCCGGCGCTATATGTTGCCGGATAGTGTCGTTATAAAGCTGTCGAGACTCTTCTTCGATATTAATTTTACCTTCCAGCCAATCATAAAGCCACTTTTCAAGGGTAATCGTCGACGGATCACTATAAGTGCCTGTGTTAACATCATTAACAGCTTTGGACATCTTCTGGGCAACTTCCGCTCTAGTCTTACCATAAAAAGTTCGGCGTTTAAGTTTTCCAGTTTTAGGATCGTGCCCGGTTGATACCTGGGCCGCCCAAGTTCCGTCTGGCCGTTGATAAATTGTTCCTTCGCCTTTACCCCGCTTATGCTCTTTCTTAGCCATTGTTTTCACCTCATTTTATTAACCTCTGATAAAATTTCGTTGAGTAATTCTAAAGATTTTTTCGTATTGCCCGTGGATTCTTTTATAAAATCCATCATTTTGATTAATGTTTCAGGAGGATACCCATAGGTTTTAATTTTCGGTTCTTCTGATTGGGCGCTGTTTTTACTTAGCCAGTTTAGTACGTCTTGCTTCTGTATTCGCCAACGGCTATAAATTTTACGCCCAGGTATTTCTTGACTTTCAAGGAGATTTACCGCAGTACCATAACTAACCCGAAGGAGTTTCATTAATTCAGCTAGGCTTAAAATCTCAGGATATATTTGTTCTTGGACATGTTTTTTACGCATTTAATAACCCCCATTTTAGAGGTTATTCTTTCCGTTTCCCCCGTTTAAATAACCTTAGCGCCCTTCTGATCGCCGCCGACCGTTCCCGCTTGGGGAGCGAATCTAACCATTTAATTAGATCATGATCGGCCTCATCAAATATCTTAAAAGTAAAAATCCTCACGCCCCAAGCGCCTCCTTTTTAGCATGGCGAAACGCTTTAACCCGACAAGTGGGAGAACAATAATTTTTGCCGTTTCTGCTTTGAAACGTTTTGCTGCATATCGGACAAATAACCGTTTCATGAATTTTCGTTTCACTTATTGTTTTATTTTCCGTTTCATTTGTAACTGTTTTGATGAAACGTTTCTTTTTAACAGCTACATTACTGGTATTTTCCGTTTCATTTAACATCAAATTAGGATTGCAAACCGTCAACCCGGTATAAACGAATAAGCACAAGGAGCCAAAGATAATAATTGCCAGTATGTTGGCATTCACGCCGATCATCTTAGCCAACGCCGAGAAAGCATCCACCGGGCCAGCCGTGGCGATCTGCTTTGATTCTTTATTCATTTGGTCCATTAAGGAAGATTGCTCTGCCTTTAATCGCTTAATTTCTGATAGGATAGTTTGGCTATTCCTTCCGTATCCGGTCTTGGCCTCTGTTGTCATTTGAAGATTAAGGGAAGCAATCAGATCATCAATTTGGTTGTATCGTTTTTGGGCCATATTATCAATTTGCTGGGTTTTAGTTGTGGCCTGAATATTGGTGGATATCTCTGCCGCGAAGAATCCAACGGCGCTTAGTACGCCAAACAACAGGACATAAAAAATGTAAACCATAACTAAGAGGATGCCCTGTAAATACTGCTTGGCCTTAACCTTACTTTTTCCTAATGAAAGGAAATACTGGGCCAACAGTTCAACCGCAACCACTCCCACCGGCACGCCCATATGATAGAGCCGGTTATTTGATAGATTCCATAAAAAGTACATTATCAAAGAAGTCGATATTACAAGGCATATGCTATAAATAATAATTCGAAAAGCCTTATGAGCTTTGGACAATTAGATCACCCCTTATTTCTTACTCTACTGTTAAAGGCATTAAGGCCTTCGCTAATTAAAGTTATAACGGCCATTTCTTCGGACATTTGTCTATTCTTAAGTTCATCCATTTTAGCCATATAGCCATAAATTTTAGATTCTAATTCTCGTGAAGTTTCAAGGATAATAGTCACTTTCATTTCACTCCTTTGTAATATTAAGTAATACCTGAAAGGTTAAAAAAAATATCTAACCGCCACGGTAGCGCATGGGAAAGACCTCCTTTTATGATTCAATTATTGATTGCAATGCCTTTTGATAGCCGCTCCGGTTCATAATTGTAAATTCCTCATTCGTCTCTGAGTGATTCTCGGAAAATTTCACTACCAACGCCTTAACAATCCGTGTTACTTCGTCGGGCTGGTCTTTCAAATCAGGGGAAAGCATTACATAAAATTGGCCCTTATTTATAAAACCGATAGCTTTCATTTTGTTCAATACCTCCGGCACCGGGTCCAACTTGTCCCAAAACTCGACTACAGGAGTAATAGAGAGGGAAATTATTTCCCCGGTGTCCCGCCTAATCTTGAATTCGTGGATAACCATTAACGAATCGCCCCCTTAGTGTTAGCTTGGATAAACTGCATCCGGCGTTCAATCTCCATTTTTCTGCGGGTTAATTCCATCATTTGCAGCATTAACGCATCAAAGGCTGCGTTAAGGGATAAAAGCTGCAGTTCGTGAATTTTACTGGCTGATACGTGCGAATTCAATTTAATTCCTCCTATTAGTTAAATGTAACTACTAGTAGTTAATATGAGTATAGCATTAATTCCTTGACCTTACAAGTAGTTAATAGTAAAATCTATTTAAAAGAGGTGAACAACTATGGCAAAACTAAAAAACCGAATTCAAATATCGAATTCAGTTGATAAAATTATTTGGGCCAATTTTCAGGAGTTATCCGAAAAAACACGTATACCAATAGCACGGCTACTTGATGAAGCTATGGAAGATTTACTTAAAAAATATCAAAGATAAAAGAGGTGTTTTTGTTTTGCCGCTACCTATATTAAGTACTGAAATTACACCTCAAGATTTAACAGAAATAATTAAAAATGCTCATGACTTTTACCAAACATCTTTAAATTCACTTAAAACTGATATTGCTATCATATTGAGCGCCTGCGGTCTTTTGATTGCAATAATTGGGGTTGGGCTCCCATTTCTGGTCACATATTATCAAAAACAAAGAATTAAAATAACGGAAATAAAAATTGATAAACAGCTTAAAGAATCTGAAGAAACTATAAAGAGTCTTCAAAATGAGTTAAAAACGACTCAAAAAGAATATGAAAATCAATTTAGATTATTGGAGAATAAATTCCATACAAATGCGGCGTCCCTTTATATGCACTTGTCGACGTCATATCTTGAACAAAACCGGCAATTATTAGGAGTCGCTACTTTTATTTTGGCGTTAGAAAACACAGTCCAAACTAAAAATTTTGATATGATGAATAATATGCTAGATAATTTTTTTAATGTGGATTTTCCATCTTTAGATACAAATAATCCATTAGTACGAGATCGAATAATGCATTTAAATAAAATCCTAGATAATTTAGATAAATCTCCGGAATTTAAAGGCAAATTTTTTAGCTATAAAGAAAAAATAATAACGAAATTAAAAAAATAAAAAAACCATTTACGCATTATTTTTATACATATTCCTTCCATTTAGCAAAAGAACCCCGAGCGGAATTTATTACCGCTCGGGGCTTAACTTATTTTAAATACTCGATAATAGCCTTTTTAAAGTCATTGAGAGCGTAAAAGGTATATTTCCCCAATTCTTCTAAATCCTCGCTAGTACAATCTCTTTTTAATGCCCCACAATAAGCTTGAGTGTTTCCCTGGAATTCATCCACCGCTTTCATAAGGGCTTCTTCCAACTTAGATCTATCTGGCATAAAATCAACCCCCCTTTCTAATTAACCACATAGGCATATAATTTTAAATCCGACTTATAGCCTTCGTACTTGTCCACGAAGGTTATATTATAATCCTTTTCATTATACCGCACTCGGTTGGCGGTTGTTATATCTGTTCGGTAATTTATTTCAAAGATCATTTCCACTTTGGCCGATAGCGCTGCCGCCTGTATAAATTCATTGCCTGATAAATAACGAATATAAGCCCATATATTTGCGCCGCCATCAATCTCTTTCCAAGTGATTTTATACCCGCCCATACCATCGGATACCTTGATCGCCTTTAGCAATGAGATTTTTTTGTCTTTTAAGTGCAATGTAAGCCCTCCTTTTATAAAGCCCTGATAAATTCCTCATAGTGTTCAAATAGTCCGGTATAGGCGTCCAGCATTGAGGCCGCGCCGTCAATTCTCATTTTAGCCGCCTGATTCTTGATCGGGGTGATGTTCCCGTTCCTGTCGGTCAATATACCGGTATTTGTCAAACACCATTTAAGAATCGGGTTATCGTTATAATTAATCTTCTTGGCCTGAAGATCGGCGCCCATCATTTGCATGGGTAAACTTAAAGTCTTGGCGCCCTGAATACAACGAACCATAATAAAACCGTTGGATTCCATTTCCTCAACCCAATACTTAGCCGAATAACTGTCGTAATAAATCCATAGGGGAGTAATGCCGTAACTGTTAACCATCTCTAAGAACCAGGCTGTAACGTCCGAATAATTGATTGAATTGCCGTTGCATAACCTCAATAGGCCACGCTGTAACCACTTATCATATGGAATCTTATCCATTTGTACCCGCTTTTCGAAGTTATCGCGGGGTAGCCAATACATTTGATGAATAAACCGCTCCTGCGTGTCCTTATCCATCATTAAGAGGGTAGCCGCTGTTAAGTCGGTGGTAATGGATAAATCAGCGCCGCCTATAGCGTAACAATTTTTAAACCGGGCTAAATCAAAGGTCTTTTCGTTGTTTATATCGTCCCAGGTTAACCAGGCGCTGCTTATGGTATCCCTGATATTAAAATCTTTGGTCAATACTCCACTTATGTCTTTGGGGGAGTGCTTGGCCTTTTCAACCTTCCGGGTCAGATCGTCAACCTTCTTAATCGTACCCAGGCCCGGATTGGCTTTTTCCCATTTGTTGAAGTCTGTCCATTCCTCGCGGTCGTCTAATTCGTAGAGGATAGGCAGGAAGGAATCATCTTGAAATTTACCATCTACCACATTACAAGCGTAGGAATACATATCATCAAAAATGCATTCTCGGACGGTTCCGGCTGTAGTGATCATAATTAAGAGCGGTTGCCGTCTGGCTGATTGGCTCTGCTTCATGACTTCATAGAGATTCCGGTCTCGCACCCCGTGAAGCTCGTCCATGATTACCAAATGGGCGTTTAGGCCGTCCAAGGTATCACTATTCTTTCCCAATGGCTGGAATCGGGACATCGTAAGGGGAAAGTATAAATCACTCTTACGCTTTTTAATATGCCGGGACAGTTCCGGGCTTTGCTTAATCATATTATGGGTTTCATCAAAGAGTAACCGGGCCTGATCGCGTTTGGTAGCTGTCGAAAATATTTCCGCGCCGCCTTCACCATCAGCAACTAACATATAGGCCGCGATACCGCTTAACATGGTTGTTTTGCCGTTTTTCCGGGCCACATAGAACATAGTCTCACAGTAGCGCCTTAACCCGGTTTCCTTGTCTACAAAGCCGAATAAGGCCGAAATATAAGCCTTTTGAAATGGTTCCAATATTACAGGCTTTCCCGCCCATTCGCCTTTTGAGTGCTTGCAGAATCGCTCTATAAACTCAATCGGTTTATTGGCCTTGGCTTCATCAAAAATATATTGGCCGGGGTTATGGATTTCATTGACCAGTTTTTGGTATTGCCGGTAAACCCTCTTTGAAACCAAGAGTTTACCGGTTTCGATTTCATTCCAGTATTCAAAAATGTAATTCACTTAGCACCGCCGCCCTTTACAAAGTCCAGGAGCGGATCTTTTTTCTGCGGCTCGGTTGCCGGAGGGAGCAAGTCTGTAAACTGTTTATATAAAAGGCTATACCGTTGAACTGTGGTGTTATAGCCTTTCAATGCCGGATGCTCCCTTAAAAACTTCTGCGCCCCTTGTTCAAACATGGCAGTAGGGCCGTCCTGTTCGATCTGTTCCCGAAGTTTAACAAGTGTCTTCTGCATGAATTCCAGTTCATTATAAAGGCTTTGCGCTATGGCCTGCCTATCTTTTGGAATCTGCTTCAATATCCGTTTAAGTTCTTTCATATCTTTGGAAATAATTGTATTTTTAGCTAATGTCACAAAAAATCACCTCCTTGATTACCTCTCCCTTAATAAGGAAAGCCGGAGAGGGACTTCTGGATAACCCTCCCCGGTCCGGTGTTTATCATCCATCTTTATAGCCCCTGGGGGGATTGAATCAAGTTCCCGTCCTCGTCAAACCTCAATCCTTCAACGCACGGCCCACCATTGCTATGAATTTTATTATGATCCTCGATACATAAGGCCATTAAATTATCCCAATTCAAGGTAATCATAGGATCGCTGATATTTGCAGGTGTAATGAATATTTTGTGGTGGGCAATAGTAGCAAGTTGGCCGCATCGCTCACAAGTATAATTCTTGCTCTGCATAAATGCGGCCTGACAATTGATCCATTCCTTACTACTATAGAAAGCTTTGGCGTATGGTTGGGCCATTTATTCGGTAGTCCTCGCTAAAGCTGTTAAGGCTACTAATAACCCATCTATTGCCCTTTTAAGTCGGTCTGCTTCTTGATTCTGCGGATAATACCATAATTGAAGTATAAATTTAGCCGCTGTTTTGGCTAAAGGAGAAGACGTGGAATCATCATCCCACGCCTTACCCGTTGATACTTCCAAATATGCCGGTATTGCTTCCAGTAACGGAGTGATAATAACATCATTGTCCGTCCCGTCAATCCTTAAAGCTTCCCTGGCTTCCTCTATCGTAAGTATCATCATGTCACCTCATTAAGCCGTTGCTTGGTAAAGCTTAATAAATGCTTCGGATACAAGCGGCTTACAATCGGCTATTGCTAGCGCCCTATAATCAATCAAGCCACTCTTGAAGCTTGACTCCCTGGAAACTTCAATCATAATTCCCTGCGCTAAATTATAGCCCATGTAATTGAAGTTACCCAAGAGGAAAATATCATCCGCGATATTGTCATCAATTACAACCGGCTTTCCAAGGATATAGCCAATATCTTCGGTTTTCGGGTCGGTAATAAAAATCGGCCGCTTATTTCCATCAACTAGGCCATAAACCCGATTAAATAAAGTAGCGTTATTCATGGCCCATTTAGCACCTGCACCGTAACCACGTTTCAGCATCCCGATCATTTTGGTAAAGTCGGTATATGTCGGCGCACCGGAAGCGGCAAAAGTGAAACTGTTTGAAGTATCCCAAGTAATACCAGTTAATACTCCGGTTCCTTGCTTGGTTCCGGTTCCATTTACAAGGCTATCGGCAATACATTCCATCACGCAGTTGGTAAGTTCATCGGTAATATAGCTTTCAAATGCTGAAATGCTCATCCGTTTAGCCGCTGCGGAGATGGAAAATATTTTGATGATTTCATAACCGCCGAAGGTTATATTAACGGTCGTTACCTTCTCAGTTTCAACCGTTGCGCCCTCAGTATGCCAGTTTGCTTTATTGCTCGGGGTTCCAATCGGTACGGCGATATTAGAGGGAATGTTAAAACTTCGGCAGGCAGAGATTAACCCGCCAATAGTCCGGGCCTTTTTAATAACCTCATTTAAAGTCTGAGTCGGTAACACCGCTGCGCTGTCGGTCGTAGTATTAAACGCATCGGCGCGCCTCTCAGCGTTGATAATATCCATTGCGTGATTGAAAGTTCTGGTTTCAACGTCCGTAAGCCTTTGACCTAACAGATTTTTATAAAAGGCGCTCCTGTATTCGGCGCTTGCGAATACATCACCTTCAGGAATCCGATTCTGGTTGAAATTCATCCCGGTAATGGGATTGAATGCGCTTCTTTGATTTTGTTGGTCATTGGTAGGTGGCGCACCGGCTCCACTTTCCCCTTTTTCTTGAATATTCTGTTTAGCCTGTTGTAAGCCCTCAATTTCAATATTAAGGGTTGTTATATCGGCATCGGGATCAGTATCAATAGTTCCCTTAATTTGTGCGGCCCTTTTCTCGATATCTTCCAAACTGAAATTCCTGTAATAATTAAACGCCTCTGCAACAGTTTTAAAATTCATATCAAAACACTCTCCTTAAGATTTGATTTAATTTGATTTTTGCTTTTGCCCTTTCAGGGTCATTAAGTTTTGCCTGGATTCCTTCAATGGCTGATCTCGCTTCTACCGAAGTTTGAGGATAAGCAGGGAAAGGAACCACGCTCACTTCATAAATCTTTTCGATTTTGGTTATTGTCCGGGTGTTTGTCTTGGCATCGTAAAGGCTGCCGCCCTTCGGTACTTTAAAGGCAAAACTCATCCCGGATAGGTCACCCCGTTTCACTGCCGTGTGAACGCTTTGACCTTCTACAGTATCGGGTAAATTGGCAATCATTTTTAACCCTGCCGGGTCTAAATTAAACTGCATAGTTTTGGGTGTCCGGGCTAAAGGTACTTTGTTTAAATCGTGGTTATACAATAACCGCGCATCGGATAAGTCCGCACCATCCAAAGCCCCGCGCCGAATAACCTCGGTATATTCCCCTAATTTGTCTTTTATTGTGGTCGGTGTGTCGTATGTAATCGGCACGCCTTCCAATATAAGGCCATCATTTCCTGCCAGATTTGAGGCTCTTATTTCAGCTATTCTGATTTCCTTCATTTTGGATACCTCCATTGTTCGGTTTTTGGCTTCCATTAGGTAATTGATATTGATCGGCTTTGGCTGCATTTACTACGTTTAAGGTTTGCAGTCGCCGATCCCCGTCTTCAACCGCTGGAAGGTTCAAAATTTCTAACCCTTGATTAACTGTGAATAATCCTAAAGGCATAAGCTCCTTTAGAATATTGACTTTTGTTGCATTGCTGGCAAATTGTAACCGGTTTGCTTCAAAGAGAATACTATTTCCAAAAGATTGTTCACGGGGTGTAAAAAGCTTGTCTGTAAGTTCTAAAGAGAATTGTACGGCTAAAGGCTCAATGACACTCTCGTAAAAAGCTGCCCATTCGTCCTCATTATAGGTACTATTGACAATCTTTTCGGAAATACCGAGATATTCATAGATTTTTTGTTTTATGGCTGTTAATTGCTTATCATCGATAACATAGGTTCCTTCATTCTTTAGTGGGATATACTCCGCTTTAGAGTCGAGCGCCGCAATTCCTCCGGCGTTAGTGACGGTCAAATAATCGTTTATGAACGCCTCTTTTTCTGCTTTCAGTTTATCGGGAGCCAACACCTGATTATATTTTAGGATTCCCCGAATGACCGCGCTGCTTTTAATTGCCGCTTCCATGCCTTGATTTTGGGTATGTGCCAAATCCAAAGTGGGGATTATGGCCGTATTCGGATCTCCCAAAAGGTCATTCGAGTTAAAAAAGCGCCGAATCATGAAGACTTCGGAAAAAGGAAGCGTGACCGTTCGCCCTCCTGCAAATAGGAAGGCACAATATAAAGCCCCTGCTGCGTCTGTTTTGAATTCCATGCTTAGGGGTCTTAAGGGCCATATACCTTTTAAATTGCCTCTGTCATCTTTTTGAAGGTAAGCAAAGGCATTATTGTATAGGTAATAGTGCGTTACAAGCTTATAAATCATGTCGTAAGCTGTCATATAAGGGTTTGGCCTTACTTGTAATATCCGGTTTAATAGGCTGTCGCCCTCGGTTCTTTGGTTCTCAATCGATATAACATGAGTTCCTTTAAGCTTTCCAGCGTTTCGGGCGATTGCATCCACCGCCGCCCGGTAAATATCGCTTTCGTAAGCATCACCGGAAAAAAGGGAGAAGTATGCGGGGCCACCGCTCATGACTTCAACCCGTTCCATTTGGCTGGGTTCTTTATTTTTAAATAATCGTCGTAAAAAATTGGCCATGAATTTTCCTCCTATTCTTCCGACATTTCATAAAAAATTTTCCCAGAGATAATAGCCTGCTGAATTTCATCGAATACCTCTTTAGCCCGTTCGTAATTGTCATACCATCCTAATTCCCCAGAATTGTAAATGGCCATAATTCGAGGATCTTCGAAGAGATCTTCAAATTTCTTTTCTCCGAGTTCATAGACGATAATCGCAGCTAATTCAGATAATAAATTCACTTGGTCTTGGACATCAAGATCCACAATGCTGAATGCGTCATCATCCAGCATTCCGGGTGACGTTTCAATAGCTATTCTTCGAACATCAGACAATACCGGTTCCCCGGATCTTTCAAATCGTATCCACATTTTCCATTGACTCCTTTTCCTGTTATCTTGCTGAAAAAGCGAAATTGCGGAAAAGCAATAGCGGAACGTCTTTCGTTAATAAGTAGTACTGCGGAAAAAGTCTTTTCGAAATACGTTCGGCTTTTTCCGCGATCATATAACAGGCGTAAACCCTTGTTGGTTGCCTTTTTCCGCAAATCAGCTTTTTCCGCATTAAGTAATAAACCATTTTTCAATAGCTCGCCCGGAAGTTTTTGCTTTTTCTTGCCTCGCCAGATTGGCAGCTTGCAACGTTGTAAGCGCTCTTGTAATTTGTTCTTTTGAAGCGTGTCCCCCAAAAAGATTGTTAATTTCCGTCCGGGTCATACCCTCCGGTTTGCTCTTAAGCGCCGTTAAAATCCGTTCGGCTACCTCGTCGCCTAGCTTATCTCCGAAGATATACTTTGATGAATCTTCACAATATTTCCAGAACGCTAACGCCGCCAGTAAATGGATCTCCTTTATTTCCTCTGATAAATCCAACAGTGAGTAAATTGTGGCTAATCTCATGGTTTGCGCTTCGGCTCTGGCCGTCACCGCTCCAAGTAAACCTGGTTTTCCTTCTGATAACCCTGGATAAACCCTGAACCATAACTGCCGGGCAGCTTCGTCACGTTTCAAAATTCGGCCCTGACGAGCGAAATATACGGCATCTTTTAATCTGTTAATAAGTGGTAAGAAATTAACCTCTGAAATATTGCCGCCCTCGGGTAAGCATTTGGAGCGCCGGGTACATAGCCATAAAAATCTATTTGCGAAACCGTTCGCGGTTTCTGTGGCGTTCAAGTATTTTAATAATTCATCTCGGGTAATATGCCCTATAATGCTAACGTGCGGTCCAGTGGCCTTCAGTCCTTTTGAAGTCCGGGTTAAGGTTCGTAATGTTCGACCGTCCCAAGCATCCCTTAAAATTGCGCTCAACGTGTTACCATCGCGCTGTAAAACCCTCAAAACTAGCGCTAGTTCTCCTTCTTGAACTAATAATCTTTTGTCAATAACACCGGGGTCTTTTTCAAAGGTTCCCTCTTCCGTGACTTCCACCGTGGGATCTTTAATTTGTTCAATAAGACCTTCTCCGGAAGATAAACCACTTACAACACAATTGTTAGACCAAGTTGGTTCGACGGTTTCAAATAACCGTTTTATATGGCCCCACGAAGTCCCTTTTCGGCCTTTGCTCGAAGTGCCAACCAGCGCCATAAAAAGATTTAATCCGTGCCTATCTGCTTCTGCTAAAAAACAAGAGCCGCGCCCGGCTGCGCTACCAAATGCAACCAATAGTTGACTTAATAACGCAACGGGATCACTTTCCGTATGAGGTTCAATGGCCTGTACAATATCACCGGCTAGACCATGCAAAGCATCCGGAGACAATATAGGCCATTCGGGGGTTGGTGTTTCGTCAACCTCCGGCGCGGTCGGCATGGATTGAAAGTCACTTTTCGCACTCGTGGCGATCTGCAATTCTCCCGGCTTGTACTTCATAGCGCTATCAAAAATTACTCTTAATTCGTTACTATCAAGCGGGGGAATGCATTGCTTATTGTTAACCTCGCATAAAGCAGCGAATATTGCTGATTCAGTTAATCCTTTTGTTCGAAGTGAACAGGCCGTTTTAAATAAAGTCTCATTCCGGGAGCCTTCAGGAATTGTTCCTCCATCTATTTGAAAGGATTGTTGAGGAGTGACTTTTTCATTCTCTCCGGCCAGAAAACCCAACCACCAGGGCGGGAGTTCTGCCAGTTGAATTTCTCCCGGCATTCGGCCCATAATCCATTCATATCTGCTGCCAGAAATATGTAGAGAAGGAGCAACCACGATATAACCCCCATCGGCTCTTATATCAATCCCCGGCGCAATATTGACTTTATTTTTTAACCCTGGCCCCGGATATTTAAAAAGTAAATGCCTGCCGCCGCTGCCGGTTTTTTGTTCAACTGTTGCCGGTAGTTCGCCATATGAAAGCCGAAGATTATTAAGGGATTGCATGCCTTTTGGGCCGTCAATATCAATAACGATAAATCCGCTTGCGGCTCCCGTAGCAATTCCTATATTAGAATTAGGCCAGCGAGTGAACCAATCTACAACAGTCGCTTGATTGGTTGAAGCGCCTTTCACTCCGTTTGTAATCTTTGGGTGTTTGCCCGGACTATTACAATCTTTACCGCATGAGCATTTACCATTAACTATAGTATGGAGCGGGAAAACCAGCCAGCCTGACCGTTGATAAAATAAAGCCGTGTTTAAAATGTCATTCAGAATTATCACCTCGCTTTCATGCTGTTGTGTTATTACCATTAAGCAATTTTCCCGCCCGTGCGTGCCTGATTCTCCAACCATTCAATAAACAAATTAGTAGGAACAAACCATTTTCGGCCTATTTTCAAGCCGGGAAAGTCAGCCCTTTTAAATAGCCCGTATATAGCTGGAAGGTTTAAATTAGGCGTGTCCACACCATTAAAGAATTCTTTTTTAATAGTCTCCGGGTCAAGTAATCGCGGGAGACTTTTTTCATCCATTAAGCTCACCTTCTTTTATGTTTTATTTGTTGATGGCCACCGCTAAAAATCCAAAATTGGATTCTCAACGCTGGTCATTAACCAGCATTCGGACTTTTATCGCACTGAGATTTTACCCCAACACTAAGGCAGCGGGTTCGGCTCTGTTCCCTAATCGCCGTTGCCTAGACCTACTATGTAATTTTCAAGGTACAATTTTTTAAATCAATGTGTTTTAATCTACTTTCATTTGTAGTATAATAAAAAAAGTTAATAATAAAAAATAAATCTATTAACATTTTTGATTAACAAAAAATTTTTTCGATTAACTAATCGAGTTAACAAAATAGGGGAGGTTAAAAAACATGGTTTCAGAGTTTATTAATGATATAAGTAAAGATTTAGGTGGGTTGGCTGAAATCAATAATTTAAACTTGATTTTTGAGGATTATAAACTTGTTCTTTTTAATGAACCGCCATTTAAGTTTGAAGATGGTACAGAAACGTCTAGAAAAGTATGGTATCTAAAGGCAGAAGGAAGGCCAAAAGAAGCAAGTGAGATCACTTTTTCAAAGTCCGATCTATTGGTTTCATTACTTAACCTCGGAAGTAAAATTGAGGAGAATAAAGCCTTACGGGATGAATTAGCCCTGTCGGAGGAAGTTATTGGATGGTGTAAAAAATACGGCTTTCCATACGAGGAAAAGTATTTTACTGAAAACTTTTGGGATGAAAACCACGAAAAACGGAAAGGAAAGGGGCTTATCTCGGGATATGCTGGTTTTAGGCTAAATGAGTTTAAAAGGCGGGTCGCTATCTTATACGGTTTATTTAACTTGTGGTATGGCTTAACTTATGATGATCTTCGGAGAGTAATTGAATTTTCGCCATTAGTGAAAGAATTTGATAGCCAAAAAGATATTGATGAACAACTTGTACAAATGAAAAATTCTTTATCCCGTAGGATTTGGACGGCAATGGATATGGGGCACGTTTCTCTTACTTTACAATATAACCCACAATCAGACAAATATATCATAATTCCTTACACGAATAATTTAATCTCTGTTGCTTTTTTTCAGTTAGCTATGTTAATGACTAAAGAAGGAGAGGGGAATGGGGTAAAATTTTGTTCAAAGTGTGGTAGACTTTTTGAAGTAGAACATGGCAACAAGAAAATTTGTTCTGAATGCGATAATATTTACCATAGAGATTATATGAGGGAAAAAAGAAAACGGAAAAAATGATACTGCAATTTTTACTGCATGGTGGATAAAAAAGGGTAAAAATAGCTTGTTTAAATTGGAAATAAATGTAGGCAGAAAACAGAAGGAACCCTTAATAGATAAGGGTTCCTTAAATTTGGTGAAAGTAGGTTAAATCTATCCACTTAAATCCGAAATTTGGGCATTATGATTAAGGCATAATTAAAAAATCCTTATTCTATCTCCTATCTATGATTGTCCGCTATAAATAATAAAAGAGAGTCAGCCGACTCCCCCTATTTTCTAACCTTATAGTGTTATACCATGCAAGCTACCGATGTTCGGTTACAATGATTATTATGATATACCCAGCTCTGTTTTAGTCACAAATACCATCAATTCAGCTTGGTCATATTTATCAATATGCTGGAAATCGACTGCAATTCCTTGTTTAATCGGATTACCAATTAGCTCGTCACGGATAATTATACCTTCCAAACAGGTCGGTCGGCTATTCTTCGGTAAATCAAATTCAAATTGTATTAATGCACCCGCTTTCAGAAATATTTGCGGGTCAATAACGGCAAATAAACCACATGCGGAAAGATTCACAACTTTGCCGACATATGTTTGATCTTTAATAAAGTAACGAAACGGCAAATTAACATTTACCCGATGATATCTCCGGAATGAGGTATAGTCAATTACTATCGGTTTTGCCAAAACCAGCGGTTGATCCTCCCGCAGCTTCTGTTCGATAACATAGGAGCCAAACTTTCTTTTTTCGCCGTCTTCAGTCTCATAACAGATGGTAAGCTCCATACCCTTGCTGATTAAAGCAGAGGTCGCTTTTTCAAGAAATTCCAGGTACATTTTATCTTCTTTCATACCCTTCATAATATTCTTAATTACAGCCTGGCATTCCTTGATATGCCCTATCTGATCGGAAAATTGGATATGAAGTATATTGCCTAATTTGAAAACATCATCTACCCTAATCATAAATTTATGTCCCACCTATTCATGATTTAGCCTTCGAATACAGAAAAGATACCAAAACTGGTTCTTTAAAGATTATCTGGCTAACCAGCCTCCATCAACGGCAATTGTATACCCATTAATATAACCGGATGCCGCCGAGGCTAAGAACACTGTTGCACCTTGAATATCATCCGGCATACCCCAACGACCGGACGGTATCCTGCCGAGTATCTCGGAATTACGGTGTGAATCATTGCGCAGCCAAGCCGTACTTTCCGTAGCAATATAACCGGGCGCTATCGCGTTGATATTAATATTATATTTAGCCCACTCATTGGCGAGTAATCGAGTAATGCCCCCAACTCCACTCTTTGCGGCCACAAATGGTGTAAGTTGAAAACCGCCGTGAAAAGAATGGATTGAAGTAATGTTAATAATCTTGCCGCCGTTACCTTGCCTAATGAACTGTCTTGCCATCGCCTGAGACAGGAAAAAGACTGTTTTAACATTTAAATTCATCATTTCGTCCCAATCCTTCTCAGTTACATCAAGGGCGTCGGCTCGACGGGAACCACCGGCATTGTTTACCAAAATATCAATCTTACCGAATTTAAGCAATACTTGACTTAAAATACCTTGAATCGGCTCGATGCTCATCAAATTTGTAACCACCGAAAAAAATCTTCTACCCATGGCCTCCACCTGAGCCTTGGTCTCAGGCATTTCGGCATAATCGACACCGACAATATCAGCACCGGCATCAGCCAAACCAATGCTAATCCCTTGCCCAAGTCCGGTACCCGCACCGGTCACTAAAGCCACTTTTCCATCAAGTTTAAACTGCTCCAATATCATTGGCAATCCTCCGTATTACAAATAAACCGGCTATGGGCTTTAGTGAATAACGAACATTAACTATCTATACTACATAGGCTTATTAAAACATGAGCCAAAGAATTTAGCTGAATTTACCCTCTTAAACCAATATCATTTCTCTGGGATCATCGAAAATCCTGCTGATTATAGAAATAAATTTTCGGAAATGCCGTTATGTCAAGCTTGGAGGAATCAATATCTTATCAATAAGTTAAAATGACAGCCATTATGACCAAGGGATCGCTGCCAATATTCTCAACTGCATGTCCCCGACCTTCGCCGGTGACTAACGCATCGCCCGCTTTAACTTCTTTCCACTGGTCATGGTCTTTAACCCGCCCCTCACCCGCCAAAAAATAAAAGATCTCTTCTTCTTGGTCGTGTTGGTGAAATCCGATCGAACCACCATTAGGTATGCTGATCTCTGCAACCAGGCGGGTCTTCCCTTTTAGATCGCCGTCTTTAAAAAGATGCTTAATTTGGACAATGCCCTCACCGCCACGCATTCTTTCTCTTATCTCAACCGTCATTTCCTGCTCAGTTCGTAACATTTCTATCGTCATCCTCCCTATTTTGCAGGTTCCTCTTTACCTGATTTTCAGTAAATTTTCTTGGATATACCGATTTGTCCTCCCCCTGTTCATAAAATAAAACTCCTACCAAGCACGTTTACACGGGTGGTAGGAGAATTTTTAACCATTTATCTTTCAATTAACGTTTTTTCACATTTGATTTGAATTGATTCCAAAAACCCTTCCCGCGAGAATTATTATCTGTTTCCGAAACATTCTGAGCCTTTTCCATCAATTCAGAAATCTGACCCACCGTTAAAACCTTATAGCCTTCTTCTTTCGATTGTTGAGGAGTAGGAGTAATAGCCGCAGGATTCTCCAGAGCTTTACGCTGTTCCAAAGCAGACTTTACATCCGGTAGACCGCTCGGTTGACGGTGAACCGGTGCGGTATTGGCAACCGAAGCCGGACGTTGTCCACCGAAGCTGCGTCTTGCAGCCGGTAAAGGATTGGAACGATCCCATTCCACCAGATCGTCGCCAAAATTGGTAGAAACGCGCCGGTTGACCCGATTTAAAATCTCCGGGCTCATCTCTTGAATCTTAGTCCGCATATCCTGCAAACGGCCCAAGGGAACTTCCAGTCCTGCCAGTAAAAGATGCAAAACCATCTTTCTTTGTAGACTCTTATCGATATACAAACCTCTGAATAAAGTGGGGGTATTAGTAAGTGTCTGACATTCCTGATAAAGCAATTCCACCGACTCGGCATTAACCCGATAATTCTCCGGGCAAACCAACAATGCCGCCACCCGAGTACTTTGTCCTTGGACACTATTCTCAGTCAAAATCCGTACGATCTCCTGTCGGCATGCAGTGGCGAGTTTAGTCGGATCGTTACTTTCAGAAATATCAAGTTCAATACGAAGCGGCAAAAAGCACCCCGGAGTATTCAACAATCGGAAAAAATCCTCACGGTCGAAAACAAACATGTTTGAAGGACGGTTCGGAATCTGATTTACTTCATCAAGGGTATTGACGATTGTTTCATTCGCCATCGGCCAAAAGCCTAGAACCTGCCGGTT
>DNPP01000016.1:5732-14246 GCA_003501365.1 Bacillota bacterium | reverse complement strand
TCCGTTAAAATATCCAAACCCTTGAGAGCATTTTTATGTTCCTCCAGCGATTCACTGCCTAAAGGAATCGTGGTTAAGCATCCGGTAGTAATGCCAACCTGGCGGGATAACTCGATTACGTCTGCAACAACACCGGTTCCGGTGCCCCCTCCCAGACAAGCAACAACAAAAACGAAATCCACATCATGATAAAAATATTCTTGAATAACCTTCTTTACTTTTTCAGCATCATCACGGATCGCCTCTTGACCAACTCTGGGGTCTTTCCCCGCACCCAAACGGGAACCGATACTTAAACGGTATTCATTGGGAATCATCGTCAATGCCGATAAGTCCACCGGAGATGTATTGACGGCTATGACTTTATAGCCTTTCTGGGCAAACAAATCGGCGATCTTCCCACCGCCTTGTCCACATCCGATAAACCCAAATTTAATTCCCTTATCCTTCATAATCAGGATACCTCCGTAAACTTGTATATTCAAAAAACATACTATTTGTCTTCTGTACAATTTGACTAAATTCGACAAAATCCTTTTTTTAATGGGCCGCTTATGAAAATTTCTCTAAAGTTACCGGCTTTTGGGAGAATATACTCCTTCAAGCTAGAAATAAACAATTTATGTCTATGATATTATTTCAGGTGAGATTTAACCAGTTGGCAATTCTCTTTGGAAAAAAAACATAAAAACAAGGGGCTGTCTCAAAAGTAAATGAGACAGCCCCTAAAAAAGTTATAACCCTTAATACTAAGTTACTTTCAATTTGATAATAATTCAAGATGCCATTGGTATTACTTAAGCCTGCAGGCGTTTCTCTAAAGCGTCAACCTGCGCGTTAAGCTCTTTGGGCAGTTTATCACCGAATTTTTTATAATGTTCCCGGATCGAGACAACTTCTTTTAACCATTCATCTTTATTAACTTTTAACAATTCATTCATGTCGGCTTCGCTAACTTTCAATCCGCTACGATCAATGGCGTCAATGGTAGGCATATAACCAATAGCAGTCTCCATGGCCTTGCCTTCACCGGCGACCCGTTCAAAAACCCATTTAAGAATCCGGCTGTTTTCTCCATATCCCGGCCATAACCATCTACCGTCGGCAGTCTTACGAAACCAGTTTACATAAAAAATCTTTGGAAGTTTAGCGGCATCGGCCTGAGCGCCGACTTTCAACCAATGTTTGAAATAATCGCCCATATTATACCCACAGAACGGCAACATTGCAAAAGGATCGCGCCGAACTTGACCGATGTTGGCGGAGATAGTCGCAGCGGTAATTTCCGAACCGACAATCGAGCCCAAAAACACACCATGAGCCCAATCAAAGCTCTGATGAATCAATGGAATCGTACCGGGACGGCGGCCGCCGAACAAAATCGCCGAAATCGGCACCCCTTTGGGGTCTTCCCATTCCGGAGCAATGGCAGGGCATTGACGAGCGGGAGTAGTAAAGCGGGCATTGGGATGAGAGGCGGGATCTTTGGTTCCAGGCGCCCAATCATTCCCTTTCCAATCGACCAGGTGTTCCGGTGCATCATGACCGATGCCTTCCCACCAAACATCACCATCATCCGTAAGTCCGACATTGGTAAATATGGTATTATTCTCTATGGTTTTCATGGCATTACAATTAGAGTCCTCAGAAGTGCCAGGCGCCACACCGAAGAAACCAGCCTCAGGGTTGATGGCATACAAACGCCCGTCGGGGCCGAACTTCATCCAGGCAATATCATCACCCACAGTTTCGACTTTCCAACCGGGGATAGTCGGAATGAGCATTGCCAAATTGGTCTTTCCGCATGCGCTGGGGAATGCAGCAGCAACATATTTCTTTTCGCCTTTCGGATTCGTAATGCCAAGGATCAGCATGTGCTCGGCAAGCCATCCCTCGTCGCGGGCCTGTACCGAAGCTATCCGTAATGCAAAACATTTCTTGCCCAGCAAAGCATTGCCGCCGTAACCGGAACCATAAGACCAAATCATCCGTTCCTCGGGAAAATGGCTGATATATTTCTGTTCAATCGGCGCGCAGGGCCAAGCCACATCCTTAGCTCCCTCGGTGAGCGGTGCTCCGATAGAATGCATGCATGGCACAAAATCACCATTATCACCTAAAGTGTCTAAAACCTTTTGACCGATGCGGGTCATAATCCGCATATTAATGACAACATACGCACTATCCGTGAGTTCTACACCAATCTTGGAAATAGGTGAGCCAATAGGACCCATCGAGAAAGGAATCACATACATAGTGCGTCCCTTCATGCATCCCCGATACAATCCGGTCATGGCTTTTTTCAATTCTTCCGGATCAATCCAGTTATTGGTGGGACCGGCATCTTCCTTATTGCGAGAAGCAATATAAGTACGATCTTCTACCCTAGCCACATCGGAAGGATGACTGCGGAAAAGATAACACCCTGGACGTTTATCCGGATTAAGCGGGATAGCCGCTCCCACATCTACCATCTCTTTTAGCAAACGGTCATTCTCTTCCTGTGAACCATTACACCAATAAACCTGCTTAGGTTGACAGAGATCGCTCATCTCTTGAACCCATTTCTGAAGAGCTTTGTTCATACGTATCCCCCTGTTTCAATATTTTTAATTGTCCTGATTTGTGAATACTACCTGTGAGGCAAACCAAAATCCATTTAAACTTAAGAGGTGCTTAAGTATTTCTCTTTTGGCATAAATCGGAGGCTCAAATTAGATAGTTAAAAATAATCATTCACAAAAGCAGGAAAAACTAATCAAAGAACGCTTGACATGGTAATACAATCCAGGAACATGAATAAGCTAATTACAGTGCGCAATACCCGTGAAACTCGTGCAGACCAGACAATCCCAATAAAGATATAGCCTGCTAACTTTTCTACATTGTATAACTGGTCAACGTGGTTGTCAATCGATTTGCTCCATGTATACAGTACTCTTTTAAAGAGTAACTTAAAATACGCTTTAGTCTCTAATACTAAGTTGCTTTCAATAGGGATAAATTGGATTAGGCGATTGAAGAAAAAATTCTTGGTATATTGGGGAGATATATTTTTGGATTGGCTTTACTTGCCAAGTTGCGGGCGTGGCGTTTATTAAAAGTATCTTGCCTAAATAAATATCGTTGATCAACTCAGAAATTTTTGGACCTGCTGATGCGCTTTTTTTAAAAATTCCCGTGATTCTTTCCAGATATTCACGTCCAGTATCTGGGCGAAGTCAAAAAATTGAACTTGTCTCCCCTCCGGGTTCTCACTAATCGTTTTGATATATTTCATTAAATACAAATCGGTTTCAATAATAATCTTTTGATTCGCATGATACCAATAATAACGAAAACTGCCCAAATCAAGAATGATTTCAGCGATGACTCCAGCTTCTTCCAATACCTCACGCAGTGCAGCCTCTGGTGGGACCTCACCGGTTTCGACATGTCCAGCCGGAAATATCCATCTACTTTTATTAGAATTGCTGGTAACCAAAAGATACTCGAGCTTATCGTCCTGACGACGGAAAACAATTCCGCCAGCCCGCTTTTCGATCAGCAGCTTCATCAACTCTCTCTCCGTTTATTTTAGAAAGCTGTTTCTCAGCTTGCAAGTAATCAATTTTTATGCAGTTTGGAATCAGAACATAATCTTTTGCCGTCTCGCCCAAATGTTTATTAAAATTCCAATTGACACCAAATTGGCAATCATTGAGCTACCACCCGAACTGATAAACGGCAAAGGAATACCGGTAATAGGCATAATCCCCATGTTCATTCCAATATTCTCCAATATATGGAACAAAAACATCGCGATGATTCCAATGGCGGTGAGAGTACCGGCTTTATCCCTGGCTTGATAAGCGATGCGAACTCCTCGCCATACCAAAATAAAAAAGAGACACAACACTCCAAAACTGCCTACAAAGCCCAACTCTTCACATAATACCGCAAAAATAAAATCGGTATGATTCTCCGGAAGATATCCTAAACGACCTTGGGTACCCCGAAAAAGGCCCTTCCCGAAAAATTGGCCCGAACCTACTGCAATCACTGCCTGCCGGACATTCCAGCCACTACCTCTAGGGTCTATTTCCGGGTTGACAAAACTGGTTAAGCGGGCTACTTGATAATGTTTAATCGGCAAAGGCAAACCAAAAAAATGATTGGCCAAAAACATGCCGGTAATCCCCACCACGCAAACAAGTACGAGTATCGATAATTTCCAACCGGGGGCCCCTGCCGTATACATCATAATAAAGGCAATAAAAACAAAAACCAGTGCAGTACCCAAATCGGGCTGAAGAAGTATTAAAAGTAAAGGGAAACCTAAATGAATAAAAGGCCCGATAAAATTATAAAAAGAATCAAGGCTCTCCTTCTCCGCCAAGTATTTACCCAAAGTAACAATGAGTATGACCTTAGCAAATTCGGAGGGTTGGACACCAAACACCCAGCTTTGGGCTCCATTTGCTGTTCTTGCTAAGGGAGTCAAAACTAAGGCCAACATTAATAGATTTAACCCATACAAAAACTGGGAAACTCGATCCGAGACCCGGTAATCGAAGAAGATTAACAATAACAAACCGATGGCCCCGATTACCACGCAAATAAACTGTTTCTTTACAAAAGAATAAGGATCGCCATGATTTAATGCGGTATTGGCATGAGTAGCGCTATAAATCATTACCAATCCAATCATTACTAATAATCCTGTCACTACTAACAATACAAAATCAATATTTTTAAAATGGCGGCGATCCAATTTGGAACCCCCTCTGATATTTAAGAATGATACGTTACATAGCAGAGTATGGCATTTCAGTTTATCATTAGAAATTACTTATTCAAGTATACTGCGAATAAACTCCTAAGTCCAGCGGTAAATAGCCCCTCCCGCCAATTAAAAACGGCTTTTCAGCCGTATCAGTTATCTGCTATCTGCGAATTCGTTTGACCGGGATACTGGCTATCAACGCAGCCGAAAATTCACCGGAATTTAAATTGACTTCCATGGCTTCTTCATCGATATCCATATACTTAGAAATAACTTGAATGAGATCTTCTTTCAGAGCTTCCATTAACCCGGGCGTAACACCGGCCCGATCGTGGACCAAGACCAAACGTAGCCTCTCGACTGCCATATCTTTGCTGGAGGTATCATCTTTAAAGAATCTCCCCATCAGATCCATGTTT
The DNA here is from genome assembly GCA_003501365.1 of Bacillota bacterium. Classification (GTDB taxonomy): domain Bacteria; phylum Bacillota; class UBA4882; order UBA8346; family UBA8346; genus UBA8346. Next base: position 9,062 of record DNPP01000016.1, on the reverse strand, counting down.
AACCCCTTTCTCGCCCCTGAAATATACGTGCATACGGTGCCCACCAGCGCAGGACATTACTTTTTTATAAACCGCTTTAATTTATCCATGAAACCCAAGTCAAAGTCGAACGACATAAAAGGTACATCTTCCCCCTTAATCCGGGCAACAATATTGCGAAAGGCCTCTCCGGCTCTAGAACTGGAATCAAGCACCGCCGGTTCTCCCCGATTCGTAGAAGTGATAATAGTCTCATCATCAGGAACAATTCCCAAGAGAGAAATGGCTAAAATATCATTAACATCATTGATATCCATCATATCGCCTTTACGTACCATTTCAGGACGTAAGCGGTTAATAATCAATCGGGGTTCGGCTATTTCTCTTGCTTGCAGTAAGCCGATAATGCGATCGGCATCCCGTACCGCCGAAACATCGGGAGTAGTCACCACAATAGCCTGTTCTGCTCCGGCTACCGCGTTCTTAAAACCTTGTTCAATTCCGGCCGGGCAATCGATTAAAATATAATCATACTCTTTACGGAGCTCATTACATAACTCGACCATTTGTTCCGGCTTTACAGCATCTTTCTCTTTGGTCTGAGCAGCCGGCAACAAATACAGATTTTCGAAACGCTTGTCTTTGATCAAAGCTTGCCTAATTTTACAAGTTTTTTCAACCACATTGACCAGATCAAAAACAATCCGGTTTTCTAAACCCATCACCACATCAAGGTTACGCAAACCAATATCCGCATCGATTAATACTGTTTTATAACCATGATTTGCAAGTCCAGCTCCTATATTTGCACAAGTAGTGGTTTTACCAACTCCACCCTTGCCCGATGTAATCACAATGACCTTCCCCGGCATACAAAAACCTCCTCAAAATTTCTACAATAGCCTAATAATTAACCCTCTCCACCACGATCATCCCGCTCTTAATCTTTGCTACTTCCGGTCCCACATACTCTACTTTGGGATCTGACTCCGAGTCCCGGGTAATAACTCCGGCAATCCGGATCTGAACCGGTCTCAGTTGAAAAGCAATTATTTGCGAAGTTTCATCGCCTTCGGCGCCGGCGTGGGCAGTTCCCCGCAATCTTCCCAAAACGATAATATCACCGCTGGCAATAACTTCTGCCCCGGGATTGACGTCGCCCATAATTACTAAATTTCCCTCAAAAGATATCCGTTGTCCGGAACGAACTGTCTTTTTAACAGTAATCGTAGCTTTAAATTGATCTGCTTCCAATAATGCTCTTTCATTGTCTGCTTTTGTTACAGCTTTAGCCTTTGGTTTCTCAGCCCAACGCGGATTTAAGCCGAACTTTTTAACAAGTTCCATTAACAAAAGTCGTTCTTCTTCTGTGAGTATACGTTTACCCGGATCGATAATAATATTGGCGCCTTTAAAAAAATCATGCGACTGCTCCAATTTCGACCGAATCTCTTGTAAATAGCCTTCCAAAGGACCAACATCAGCAATTACCATGGTCAAACCGGATTTATAACCTTTAAATACTACATTTTCGGGTGGGCATTCGGCCTTAACATTTGCAAGTCCATCCGGATTGGGCATTTCAGCCATACAAATTCTCCCGTTTTACGTATTCGAGCGATCTTTTAAATTAGTTCGCTACCAAAAAAAAAAATCCTCCTCATTCGGGAGGAAGTTAAGCCGTTACCAAAATTAATCGATAACTGATTGGCTCGATTCCGGTTGAGGCTTTGGTTCCGGCTGGACGAGCGGAGCGGTTGAACGACCATTACCGGTAGCAGGAGCCGTAGGAGTGCTTACTTCCGGTGTTGAACCCTGCTTTTTAACAGGCGGCTGTGCATCAGTACTAGCGCTATTTCCAGTAGCATTGGGCTTCGTTACATCAACTGGAGTTGCAGGAGCTACCGGTGCAGGCTTTTTATCTAAATTAAAATAAGCCTCTAAAATCTTTCTGGCGATCGGGGCTGCTCCGCCGCTACCCGATCCTCCCTGTTCAAGGAAGATCACCACAACAATTTCCGGTTTGTTAGCCGGCGCATAACAAGCAAATACTCCCGAATTATCATAAGGCGGTTTCTGAGCGGTACCGGTTTTACCGGCAATCGGATACTTCTCGAGCGGAAAACCGACAAACGCGGAGGATGCTGTACCGCCATCACCGATTACTTCGGTTAATCCCTGTTGAACAACAGACAGTATTTCCGGAGATAATTGTAGATCGACCGTGAGTTGCGGATTAAATCGGGTAACCAGCTCACCGGTGGGTGAAGTAATCTTGGAAATCAAACGCGGCCTATACATTTTCCCATGGTTGGCAATTGCCGCATAGACTTCGGCTAATTGTATCGGAGTCACCGTGAGATAGGTTTGGCCGATTCCAAACATCATCGTCTCCAAAACATGCCAGTCTTTTTCCTTGGTATTTTTACGTTTCCATTCCGGATCCGGTACCAAACCGGAGGCTTCCCCCGGATAAAGATTCAATCCGGTCGGTTTTCCCAACCCAAAGAATCGTGAATATCTGGCTAAAGTGTCGGCGCCCACCCGCCGACTAAGGTCAGCCATTACAATATTGCAGGAATTTTTTAAACCGTCGATAATCGATTCCTGGCCATGTTCCCTAGGCCCTGAGGTAGCATCAACTATCCAACATTTAAAAAGTTTTTTATAAATCGGGTCATAGCCGCTGCAATAAAAACGGTCCTTAACGGTGACCTTATTTTCCATCAACGCCGATATTACAGTAATTGGTTTGAAAGTGGACCCCGGAGCAAACTCGCCCTGGATCGTCCGGTTAGTTAAAGGATGTAACGGGTTTCGATATATCTTGTCCGCAACTGTCTGCGGCATTACACCCACAAATGAATTGGGATCAAAGCCGGGTTTACTGACCATTGCCAGGATATTCCCGTTACGGGGATCCAGTGCAACAACTGCTCCGGATTTGGCATTTCTCCATTTGGTATATTTCTGCAAAAAAGCCATCTGTTCATCCAATGCCTTTTCAGCGGCAGCTTGGACTTTTAAATCGACGGTTAAATGAAGATTATTGCCGGGAATCGGTTCCTGATTGGCCAACAATCGTAACGGGCGGCCATGAATATCCACTTCAAAGTTCTTGCCGCCGCTTACTCCGCGCAAATAATCTTCATAAGTACGTTCAAGTCCGGTTTTCCCAATATTATCTCCCAGCCGATAGCCTTTGTCCTTTTGTGCAATTAATTCTTGATCATTAATCTCCCGGATATAACCGAAAAGGTGACAAGCTAAATCGTTATATGGATAAGAACGGACCGGGACTTCTTCTACCTCAACTCCAGGCAGATTAAATTTTTCTTCCAATAACTTAAT
>DNPP01000016.1:0-5390 GCA_003501365.1 Bacillota bacterium | reverse complement strand
GCCCGGAGTTCAGCTGTGGAGATCTTTAAAATTCTGCTCAATAATGTAATGACTTCCGGTTTATCCTTGATATCCTCCGGCACCACCGATAAATTATGGGAAATCCGGCTGGTAACCAAAATATTCCCTTTGCGGTCGTAAAAAATCCCCCGAGGGGCTTCAATCCGGATAACCCTGGTTTGATTTTGTTTGGACTTGACCATAATCGTGGCGCCTTCCATGATCTGAAGCGCCCACAGACGGATCAAGAGTATCGCAAAAATAAACACTACAATTCCGGCCAGGAATTTAAATTTTGTCTCTAGATTTCTAAGCGCCGTATCCTTCACTGCCAAAAGCCTCCGTTAACGGTCAGATGCCCGTTTCACTATCCAGCGTTCCATCTTTAACACCAATTGATAAATAAATGGTGTTAATATGGCATTATAGAATGCCATCGGCAAAATACTTGATACAAAGGTACCAATGAAATTATAATGAGCGTTAAAAGCGATATACATAATGATATTAAAGGATTCAAAGATCAAAGTCGCACCAAAGACTGTAATAGACGGGATCAGCAGATTATCCTTGAAAATTGTTTTTTCCATGAAACCCGCTGAGAATCCTAGTACCATCTTTGATAGGGCATGGACCCCGATAATGCCTCCGGAAAGCAAATCCATAAAAAACCCGGCCATTAACCCAAAGAATAATCCTTGATCGGATCCCCGCAATAACCCCAAAGAAACAACTAAAATTAAAACCAAATCCGGTGTGACATTTAGAGCCTTTAACCAAGTTGCCTGAATCGCTACTGCTAATATAACGTAAATACTAAGGATTAATGCGCGCATCGCTCGACCCTCCGGAATCATCAGCATTTACCGGGAGATCCCTTTTGCTTCTAAGCACATACACCATTTGTAAATTTCCAAGATGCACCACAGGTTTTAAGGAAGCCTTACTTACCATCCGAGCGGATATTTGATTAACATATACGACCCGGCCAACCGGTAAGCCCCGTGGAAATATTTCACTGGTTTCAGAAGTGACAATCAGATCGTGGGGTTTTAAATCCATAAAATAACTATCAACTGCCGGTTGAACAGTACATTCTCCCCGGTAGCGGCCACCGCCGGTGATAATCACCAAGTTGCGGGTTCGCGCTACCACTCCCCCCACAAAATTACCTTCTCTGGGGTCGGTAATCAGGATCACTTCAGCGGTTTTGGCACGCACTTCACCGATTCGGCCCACCACGCCTTGAGAAGTTATCACTGCCATATTCTTCTTTAAATGAAAGTCTTGACCACGGTTGATGATGATCGTTTGATTCCAATTGCTGGGGTTGGCGGCAATAATCTCCGCACTGACCAGTTCGTTGGATTGATTAGTCTGAAAATTCAACGCGATCCGTAACCGATCATTTTCAGCTTTTAGTGAATTTAAAAAAATCTGATGAATTTGTAAATTATCAATTTCTTTATGCAGACGCTCATTCTCTTGCGTCAAATGGGACAATTTGGTAACAGTCCGCCAACTGCCGCCAACCACATCTGAAAAGTAATTAAAAATACTTTCCAGCGGTAACATTGCGGTATTAAAAAAATACTCGGTCTTACCTTCACTAGCCCGTGGATGTGATGATATAAACATCACCCAAGTGATGACTAGAAATATTAAAGCAATGAGTAGAAAACGTCGGTTCGCAAATAATTGAAACACCAGTAGGTCACCCTTTAAGCCATCTTTTTATTTGAAAGCAATACTCGTTTTAAATCATGATAATTTCGTTCCAAAGCAAGACCCGTACCTCGAGCCACACAAGTAAGCGGATCGTCGGCTACCTGTACCGCCATTCCAGTCTCTTCTGCCAGTAGCCTATCAATGCCCCGTAATAAGGAACCGCCTCCAGCCATAATCAATCCTTTATCAAGAATATCCGCGGCTAATTCGGGCGGAGTCCGCTCTAAAGTCATCTTAACGGCTTCAACTATACCGGATATTGGTTCGGCAAGGGCTTCCTGAATCTCATGGCTGGTGACAATGATCGTTTTGGGAAGACCGGTTAAAAGATCACGACCTTTAACTTCCTGACGGATTTCATTACCATCCGGATAAGCTGAGCCGATCGTCTTTTTTATATCCTCGGCGGTTCTCTCGCCAATCATTAAATTATAATTCCTTTTAATAAAATGAACAATGGCCTCATTCATTTCATCACCGGCAATTCGCAATGACCGGCTGGATACGATTCCTCCCAAAGAAATCACCGCAACTTCGGTGGTTCCACCACCGATATCTACGATTAAATTCCCGGTAGGTTCTTCAACCTCCATACCAGCCCCAATTGCCGCAGCCATAGGTTCTTCAATTAAGAAGACTTCTCTGGCGCCGGCTTGTAAGCCGGCATCCTGCACCGCCCGTTTTTCAACTTCGGTAACTCCGGAAGGCACTCCGATAATGATCCGAGGCGCCAAAATCCCGACATTTTTGCCGGCTTTATTGATAAAATAACGAAGCATTTTCTCGGTGACGTCAAAATCAGCGATGACCCCGTCTTTCATGGGGCGGACCGCAATAATATTTCCGGGGGTTCTTCCCACCATTTGTTTGGCTTCATTACCTACCGCAAAAATACTGTTAGTATCTTTTTCTATCGCCACCACGGTAGGTTCCTGCAGTACTACTCCCCGCCCCTGGACATAAACCAAGGTGTTGGCGGTACCTAAATCAATTCCCATATCTTTTGCAAAGCGGCCTAAAATTGTCTTAAACATATGCAAGCTCCTTCCAAGCTGTATTCAATTATGTTAGTAATTTATGTAGCGGAGCCGCTTTTCATTAAAGAATTAATAACAAGTTTGATATTATTCAGTTTTATAGGAACAAAAAACAATCGTTCAATGCCGATGCTTTTCTTTATCACAAATAAACTGCTATACCTGCAACTTCAAAACTTGATTATCAATTCTCTAGTGTTAATAGTCAATTGTTAATTCTCAACTGTCAACTGTTATTAAGCTGTCCACGCTCTTTAAGACTTACATAGCGATTATCGCCAAATATTACATGATCTAAAACTTGAATTCCCAACAGTTCACCGGCTTGGTACAGCCGGGTCGTTAAGAGCAAATCATCCTGACTGGGACTGGGATCACCACTAGGATGATTATGAGCCAAAATAAGTCCAGCACTGCTCATTCGAATAGCTTCCTTAAAAACCTCCCGCGGATGGACCGGGGACGAAGAAAGAATCCCAATAGCAGCGGTCTCGATCTTTAATACATGATTTTTGGTATTTAAATGGATTACCTTGAAATGTTCACGATCAAGATCCTGAAAACCGGCTTTCAGTAAAGCAAAAACTTCTTCCGGCTTGCGAATCTGAGGCAATTCATACGGATTACCGCTTAAAACCCGTCTACCCAGTTCAAAAGCAGCTTTTAACTGTACTGCTTTTGCCTGGCCGATACCTGGGCATTCCGCTATTTCTACCAATGAAGCTTTTGCCAAACCCCTTAAATCTTGATAGGATACCAACAATTGCTCAGCTAAATCGATGGCAGTACATTTAGAAGATCCGGTTCTTAAAATGATAGCTAATAATTCACTGGCGGATAAGTGCTCTGCTCCATTGTTAGCCAATCTTTCACGGGGACGTTCTTCTGCCGGTAAATCTTTGATCGTGAGTCGGCGCTCCAAGCGACGCTCCAAGCGACTTCACCTCACTCAATTAAAGCTCCAAACTCTTTGAGCATGGTTATTAATTTAGCGACCGGTAGCCCTACTACATTAAAATAGCAACCGTTGATTTTCTCTACCAAAATCGCTCCTTTTCCTTGAATCCCATAAGCCCCGGCTTTATCCATCGGCTCCCCTGTAGCCACATAGTTTGCAATTTCAGCCGGTTCCAAAGAGCGAAACTGGACCTTGGTCTCTGCAAAAGAAACCGTTTGTCGACCGCCGGGAATCTCCACCAGAGCCAATCCAGTAAATACACTGTGCTCTTTCCCATTTAAACGTGAAAGCATTGCTATAGCTGCTTCTGGAGATGTAGGCTTTCCTAATATTTCTTCTTCAATCACGACAATGGTATCGGCCCCGATAATCAAAGCTTGGTCAAAAGATTCCGCAACTCTCCTGGCTTTATTTAATGCTAATTCCATAACCATTGCGGGAGGCGCGAGTGAAAGTCCAACTTGTTGCTCATCGATTTGACTTGCTTGAGTAATAAAGTCCAGACCCAGCTGTTTTAAAATATCGGCTCGCCGGGGCGAGGCAGAAGCCAGGATTAATTGCCGCATATCCTCATCTCTTGATCTATCTATTTCCCTGGTTTGATTCCACATCTCACTAAGAAATCCTTTTAAAAATCCGAAAACATCCCAAATTTATCTGGTAATTCACCAAGAAACTGTCAAAATTATGATTCCCCAAACACGCCTACTTTAACTCTACGATTGCGGGGACCGTCAAACTCACAAAAATAAATTCCCTGCCATGTTCCCATGTGTAACTGCCCGCTGATCACGGGGACAGTGCATGAAGAGCCGACCAGCGAAGCCTTAACGTGGGAATCCGAATTACCTTCGGCATGCTGATAATCAGCCTTATGCGGGGCCAGATGTTCCAGGGTATTCAACATATCCCTTGCGACATTGGGATCGGTATTTTCGTTAATCGTAATCCCCGCCGTGGTATGAGGTATAAACACCGTGCATAATCCATTTTTAATGCCGCTACGGGCAACCTCCGCCGCCACCTGGGCAGTTATATCAATCAATTGCGACCTATCACAAGACGTTAAATTAATTTCCTTCCAGATGGAAATCACTCCTCTCAATGTGAATAATGAAAGCATCCCACGTAGTATACAGATAGGTATCCTAAACCCACGAACCAAGATTAAGCTATCTTTTCGTCCAAATTCTTAAAAATCCTTTTGCCAAAAATCTTTTAAATAAAAACAAACTTTGGAATAAAATTCACCGCTACTAATATAATGTACTACAGGTTTTCTGCTCCCATTTTCGGACAAGTACGGTCCGGAATGCGTAGATTCGGTAGGGTTACTACCCATTCCGAAGGCAACAGAAAAACCTTTCAAGCCCGCCCTCCCTGGTATGTGTGATCGTATCGATCCCGACCCGGAAAACTCTGGCGGGCATTTATTTTTAACTATATTCTTACGAATGGTTGATTGAAATGCCTATGTAGCGTATATCGACGGCTAAAATAAAAAACCTTCCTTTTGGGAAGGTGTAAAATATACTTTCTTATTTCTTACTGGCTTGGAAACAATCGCGACAGTATACCGGACGGTCTTCACGAGGTTGAAAAGGAACCTGAGTGGTTACGCCGCAATTGGCGCACACAACCTCATGCAACTCTCGGGGACGATTGGG
>DNPP01000239.1:2260-3318 GCA_003501365.1 Bacillota bacterium | reverse complement strand
TATCTGCAGGTTGACAGAATAAGGGGATTTCCTTCGGCAGTATCTCTAAGGCTACATTGTCAAAATGATCCCGATGGGTGTGGGTAACCAAAATCGCGTTAAGATTAGCCAATAAATCGCTGAGGTTAATATTTGCCGGCAGCTCCACTAGCGGATTGTAGGCCGGGTTCGGTACATGCGGGATCGCTTCCAGTGCTCCGGCAGGACTTAACATGGGGTCGAGCAGTATTTTTTTGCCCTGATAGGATATCAAACAAGTGGCATGACGCAACAATTGAATTTTCATAATTTCATTCTCCTATTTTGATTGATTTGTTATACTTATTATAGAGCAGATGGCGATTGCTCCGAGAAATTTTTTGAAGGACTTTGCTTTCAGGATGAATGAAAGGAGAATAACTGTTGCTTGATACCACCGATAAGGCGATTATAGATATTATCAAAAACAACTCCCGTATTCAATGGCGGGAGATCGGGGAAATGGTCCACCTGACCGGTCAGGCGGTGGGCAACCGGATCCGCCGGATGGAAGAGCTGGGTCTGATCAAAGGGTATACGGTGGATCTGGACTATAGTAAACTAGGGCAACCGCTTACCGCTTTTGTAACGGTATTTATGAAGAGTACTAACCACATGGGTTTTAAAAGTTTCTCTCCGAAAAAGCAACTATCGTCAGAGCCGACCGAATCAGCGGCGATGGTTGTTACCTATTGGAATTCCGGGTGGCTTCCCATGAGGAACTGACGGAAATTCTCAATCAAATATTGGAATTTGGCAATTATCGGGTTGATTTATCAATCGGGAAGGTAAAATGAAAGCCGAAAATAAACCGCATCCGCTCCCAATAAGACCCCCTTTATTGTTTGATCAGAATCAAATTTACGATAGTAATCGGCGAGGGTCGCGTACAACTGCCAATTGCGAACGTGTAGAATCTGGTATCCGCCTTTAATTTCATAACCGTCAAAATCATTGTCACCAGGATCTTGGTCCCAGGATCCAGTTTGGAGTTCGAAATTAAGTTTAAATTTATTGCTCGGTACTTGGATTCCCACATA
>DNPP01000239.1:0-1854 GCA_003501365.1 Bacillota bacterium | reverse complement strand
GGTAATAAGAGAAGTTTGTTCATTATTCATAGCTCCTTTATTAAATTTCCGTTGTTAAAATGTGTCAAATTATGAATTCCTATGCATAATTGTCATGCTATTTATATTCATGCAGTTATTTCTGGTAAAATCCAGAGTGAGTATCCATTGACTTTGATAAATCTTTTCTTTTTAACCTTGAGAATGTAAAATAGTGGGAAACCTTTCGCACAAAGCAGGAATTTATATAAAATTTGGATAATTATATGTTGTGCGGCAAGACATTTTTTATTATTGTAAAGTGAGTGTTGTTACATTGAACATTTTTAGGTTTAGGAAGCAAAAGCAACCCAATTTGAATATATTTTGCACTTACATTTTGGTTATTGTCGCGATGGGTGTGATCTTTTATCCCTTATTTCCGATTTTATTAAACTATCCACCTAGTTCGATAAATACTAAATTTGATATTGAGTTTTCTCATATTCCGTATTACCAGCAATATGTCATTATCATTCTTCTGATTATGTTATTGAGTTTTATTTGTTTTAAATTAATTTTCAAAAATGTTAGTAAATGGAATTATATTACTAAAGTATTTGAGTCAAATAATGTTAACGCAATTCAAAAAATAAGACAGAAAAGCTTTCTTATCCCGCATTTTGTGTATTTAATGCAAATATTGATTCCGGTTGCTTTGGTTGGAATCCTGTTTATTATCTTAGGCTTTCATAACAGTGCTGACGTGAAATTCTTTATCCTTTTAACTGTTGGTCTCACTTTTACAGGAGTAATTTCCTATTTGTTTTCTAAAAAATATTTCCGGCAAGTCCTTAAATATACCTACCTTGATAATTTGAAACCTGAAATTACTCGAATTGGATTGCGATTGAAATTTATATTGCAATTATTCCCATTATTCTTGTTTTCATTTTTGTTCATATCACTAGTAGGGCAATCAGGTTTACTCAGAGAAAAAGGCAATGCATTATTTAAAAGCTATCAACGTGAAATACAAATGAAGTTTGAAGGAGTATCCCATATTCAAAGGGAGGAAGAAATTCAACAATTCTTGAAACAAGTGAGAACTGATACAAAAGATGATATTACTTTTTATATAAAACCCGATGGTAGTTATAAAACCAGCGATAATTCAAGATTAAGCGACTTTTTCTTAAAATATACTAAAGAGCTAGCATTTGAGTATTATGGACACACATACGATTATTATGGTTCGGATTTTCAAGGCGCGGTCATTAAATTACCGGGATTAAATGGGGATTGGATCTTAGGTATCAAGTATATAGTGAGTTCACCAAGAAATTTCGTCCTTATTATTATTAGTTTTATGATATTATCAATTTTTGTCATATTGGTATTATTATATTTTGCAAAAACTTTTGCCGACGATATTGCTCTAATCGCCTTAGGGCTTGAGGAGATTGCGGAGGGCTCTGAAGCTGATTTGAACAAGAAAATTGCTGTAATCTCTAATGATGAGATCGGGGATCTGGCAATAGCTTTCAACAAAGTTCAGGAACGTGAAAAAAAGTATATTGAGGATATTAAAAAACAGCAAAGTATGATTGTGGAGCGGGAACGCCTGGTTTCTCTGGGACAAATGATTAGTGGCATTACGCATAACTTAAAAACCCCGATTATGTCGCTTTCGGTCGGTATCGCATCCATCAAAGAATTGGTTGCCGAGTATCAGGCATCTATTGACGATCAGCAGGTTACCCCGGATGATCACCGTGAAATCGCCGCGGATATGGGAGCCTGGCTTAATGAAATGACGCCCTGTTGTACTTATATGTCTGACGTCTTGACCACCATCAAAGGGCAGATTATACCGGAGAAGTCTTCAAGGGCCTC
>DNPP01000304.1:6595-12051 GCA_003501365.1 Bacillota bacterium | reverse complement strand
AAGATAACCGGTTTAACGAAGAGTTACGGGCATAAACGGGCATTGAACGGTGTTGAACTAAAGGTAAAAAAAGCCGAAACTGTGGTAATCATGGGACCGAGCGGTTGCGGGAAGTCGACTTTAATTCGCTGTATCAACCGTCTAACCGAGCCTGATGGCGGGTCAATTTGTTTAGGAGATGAAGAGATAACCACTCTGAGTTTCCCGCGTTTATTAAAAATACGTCAAAAGATTGGTTTTGTGTTTCAACATTTCAATTTAATTGAGAGATTAAGCACTTTGGATAATGTGGCATTTGCGCTACGGCTACATGGTACAAAACCTGAAGAAGCTAATTGGCGGGCCGAGGTTGCCCTTTCACAGGTGGGGTTGAGACATAAGCTAACGGATAAACCACGGGAATTGAGCGGGGGTGAACAGCAACGGGTGGGCATTGCTCGAGCCTTGGCGTTAGGACCTGAGATTATGCTTTGGGACGAGCCAACCGCTTCTCTTGATCCTATCCTGGTAGGTGAGGTGATCGATGTCATGGAGGAGTTGGTATGCGAAGGCAAGACTACGATGGTTATTGTAACCCATGAATTATTTTTTGCCAGGAGGGCGGCCGATCGAATTGTTTTTATGGACCGGGGTAAAGTGGTGGAAGAAGGCCCTCCGGAACAGGTATTAGAGACCCCCGTATCCGAAATCGGCAAAAAGTATCATAGTTTACTCAGACGGTAAGCAGGCTTGACATAAAGTATATACTGCCTTATAATTTTATACGTTGTTTCATCCTGCTTTACCTTGCTTTTTTATTTGGTGACTTTCAAAATATTGTTTTTGATTTTTGCTTTTTATGGGGAGTAAGTTGGAATATTTGCAGAATGGATAACTGGTTATGGTAATTTCGTAAACCTGCGACCAGCAAATCTTTTAGATGGAGGAATCGAATGAAACTCCAACAGACTATAGCTGCCGAGATAGAGCTTTCTGGACAAGGTCTTCAAACCGGAGCTATGGCAAAGATGCGGATCTTACCTCAACCTGTTGATACCGGTATATATTTTAGACGTTCTGATTTACCGGGAAAGCCCAGCGTTAAAGCAGAGATCAATTCTGTGGTCAATACTCAAAAATGCGTTACTATTGGTAAAGAGGGCTGGCAAATATCGACTATCGAACACTTAATGGCGGTTTTTCACGGTTTGGGGATTGATAATGCGTTGGTGGAAGTGGATGCTGAAGAATTACCGCGTGGTGATTGCAGTGGTCGTTATTTTAGTCAGAAGATCCTGGAAGCCGGAATTACGATTCAAGATCAGCCTCGAAGATACACCTTAATTCGCGAGCCCATTTGGGTAGAAGGAACGGTTTTTAAGCAGAATGAACCGTTGAAATCCGCACTGATTGTTTTACCGAGTGAGGAATTACAGGTTAGTTTTACTTTTACTTCAGACCATAAAGCTACCGGTACTCAATTTTATCATTATTGTTTGTCGCATGACACATTTGTTTCAGAGATCGCTCCGGCCCGGACTATTGCTTTTATGAATGAGATTAATTATTTGCGCAGCCAAGGCTTGGCTTTAAGTGACGCCTATGATTCGGTAGTGGTTGTGGATGAGGATGGTTATCGGAATGAATTACGGTTTCCCGAAGAAATTGTCCGGCATAAAATACTTGATTTATTAGGAGATATTTATTTGCTGGGCCCTTTGGTTGGACATATCGTGGCGCTCCGATCCGGACACGCACTCGATATTGAACTGGCCCGGAAAATTGCCGAGCGTGACAGGGTGTAATTTCGATAGTGCAAACTTACGGCATTTAAGAGGACTTCTAAAGTTTTGAGGAGGATTGGAATGCTTGAAATTAATGAAATTAAAACCATGTTACCGCATAGATATCCTTTTTTATTGGTAGATCGGGTTTTAGAATTAATTCCTAATCAACGGATCGTTGCTCTAAAAAATGTTACTGTTAATGAAAACTTTTTTAACGGCCATTTTCCTGATAAGCCGGTTATGCCGGGAGTTTTGATCGTGGAGAGTATGGCGCAAACTGCTGGGTTAGTAATGCTTTCCAAAGAAGAGCATAAAGGGAAAATTCCTTATTTTACCGGGATTGATAATGCCCGTTTTCGTAAAACAGTGGTCCCGGGTGATCAACTGATTATCGAAGTTGATGTGATTCGCTTAAAAGGCAGCGTAGGGAAATGCAAGGCGGTGGCAAAGGTGGATAACCAGGTTGCAGCTGAAGCGGAATTAATGTTTATTTTGGGTGAATGATTTTATAAAATTTCAGGCAATTCGATGAGAATAAGCGAGCTTTTTTGAAACAGTTTCATTTTTTGGCCAAATATTGGTACATATGCCTGTCCATTCTTTTGTAAAAATAACCGATATTAAAGTTACTTACGTAAATTATACTAAATTTAGTTCGCTCATCATTGACAGGGGGTCCAAAATATGAAACTGGTTGAATCAAAACTAATCAATATACGTGAAATACACGAGACTGCAATCGTTCATCCTAACGCCAAAATCGGGCGTAACGTAGTCATCGGTCCCTATGCGATTATCGCTGAAAACGTAGAAATTGGTGATAATTGCATTATTGGTCCGCAGGTATCGATCGAGGGGTGGACAACCATCGGTGAAGGGAATCACTTTTATCACGGCGCTACGATCGGTTGTGAACCTCAGGATCTGAAGTTTAAGGGTGAAAAGAGTTTTCTGCTTATTGGGGATAATAATCTTTTTAGAGAAAATGTCACGATTAGTAGAGGCACCGAGGGCGGCGGCGGTGAAACGAGAATCGGTAACAATAATTTATTTCAGGCTTATTCTCATGTTGCTCACGATTGCCAAGTAGGGAATAATATAATTCTTGGAAACTGGTCGGGGCTGGCCGGACATGTCAGCATCGAAGATCGGGCAATCATTAGTCCTTTAAGCGGCGTTCATCAATTTTGTAAAATCGGCAAGATGGCTATGATTGGCTTCCTTACTAAAGTAGTCAAGGATATTCCGCCTTTTGTTTTGGTTGATGGGAATCCCGCCAAGGTTTCCGGTATTAATGTAGTGGGTTTACGCCGGAACGGCATTGAATCGGAAATCCGCGACGAGATTAAGCGAGCTTATCGTATCCTGTATCGTTCCAATTTAGCTATTAATCAAGCTATCGAGCAAATGGAACAAGAATTGCAAGGAACTCCGGAGATTGACCATTTTATTCGCTTCTTACGTAGTGCGGAGCGCGGCATTCAGAGATGAGTTTTAAATGGTAACTCAAGTAATTCGACTTTGAAACGGATGTCGAAGAAAGTATCTTAAATATAGAAAGATATACAATATATAGCATTGAGGTTGAGTATTGCGCTATATATTGTATATCTTTTTCATTAATCAACCTTTTTGGGGACAATGATTTTGGGTATTTTTATTATAAGGAGGGTTTGGATTTGATAGTTGCAGAAAAAATTGGGTTGGTAGCTGGCCGGGGAGTTCTCCCTTTTGAGGTGGCGACGGAAATTAGGGCTCGAGGGCAGCAATCGATGATAGTAGGTTTACAAGGAGAGTGTGATTCCAAGCTGGCTGCTTTGACCGATCTTTATCAAGAGATTGCTTTGGGGCGGGTGGGGACAATCATCGAGGCTTTTAAAAAAGAGAAAATTACTAAACTGGTTTTTGCCGGTAAGGTCAGTAAGGAAGCAGTTTTCCGTGAGGACTTGGATCAAGTGTGCCAACGCCTTTTAGCTTCTTTGACCCAAAAGAATGATGATGCCGTTTTATTGGCATTAGTCCATGAATTTGAAATCAACGGCATAACTGTGGTAAAACAAACCGATTATTTAAAGCATTTGCTGGCGGCACCGGGAATGATATTGGGAACAGTAGCCGCTAATGAAATGGCGGATATAACATTGGGCTTTAAAATGGCCAAGGCTATGGGAGACCTGGATATTGGGCAGAGCGTGGTTGTTAAAAAAGGCGTGGTATTAGCAGTTGAAGCCATTGAAGGTACCGATCAAGCTATCATCAGGGGGGGGACTTTGGGCGGCGCCGGCTCGGTGGTGGTAAAGGTCAGTAAACCAAAACAGGATGAACGGTTCGATGTCCCTACTATCGGAAGAGCAACGATTGAGTCCATGGCCCGGGTCCAGGCAAAGATATTGGCGATTGAGGCTGGAAAAACCTTTATTGTCCAAAAATCGGAAGTATTGGAACTGGCAACGAAGGATCAAATCAAAATTATTGCAGTAGCGTATTGATTTTAACAAAATAATGGGTTAATTTAGCACCTGCTGCATGGAAAACAAGCAGGAATTCGATTATGGGCAGCGAAATTAAGCATAAAAATATTACTATGATTTATTTTACATTTTATTGATGAAAAGGTAAATATCGGATGTTTAAAAAAAATTTTTGGCTGCCGGCCCTGATTATTGTAATATCTTTATGCGCTATTACTGCCTTTTGGTTAACGTTGCACAATGCCTTGACCACTCGGAAAACGGCTGTCCGTTCCGAACAGTCGCAAGAACAAAGCCCCGATGAGTTTCAACAGATGACGATGAAGATTCCGGGTGCTGAAAAGAACGGTTATTGGGAATTAAATATAAAGAACGGTAAGAGTCTTCAAGACGGCGCAATTTTAAAGGATATTGAAGGCCAGTATTTTAGCGATAAAAAACCGATTTATCAGATATCCAGTAAAAACGGTACGATTGACTGGAAAACCCGGACTCTTGAACTTAAAAATAGTGTATTATTGAAAACCGTGGATAATAGTAAAATCTTAACCACCACCGAGCTTATTTGGAACCCTAATTCCAAGAAAATTACAGCTCGGCAGGGAGTAACTCTTAAAGCCTTGGAAACGTTGATTTCGACCGATGAACTATTTTCGGATCTGACCTTGGAACAAGTTGAATTAAAAGGCATGACCAAAGTTATCTATCAGAGGGCTAAATAAATGATTAAGAAATTTTGGGGTTTTATTTTACTCCTGGGGTTGTTGCTTAACCTCAGTATTGGTTGGGCTGCCGGAGAGTTGACGATCATTGCTCCTCGCGGCGGCCACTTTGATCTACAACATAAAGTCATGAAATATTATGCCGACGGTTCCCGACTGGTCGAAGCCCGATGGAAAGAATCACTCATTACCGGCAGAGAACTGTCGGACAATAGAAAAACCAAAAAACGGGCCATCCCTTCGGCAAGGATTCTGAAGGCTTTCGAACTTACCGTAGATGTTACTCAGAACCACCTTACCGCCAGTCAGAAAGTCACCTTATATTATGATGTAAGCACCTTTGCCAAATGTAACCTACTCGATTGGGAGCGCTTGGCAAATTTTATGAAACTCACAGGTCAGGTAATGATTGGCTATCAAGACTGGATCATCAAAGGCAATCAAATTGACGCTCACTTAGATAAGGGATTGTTTATTGTTTATGGTCCGGTAGAAGC
>DNPP01000304.1:5398-6168 GCA_003501365.1 Bacillota bacterium | reverse complement strand
TCGGTTAGAACCAAAATTATTGATGAATCCGAGTAATGGAGGGTTGTCATGTCTATTCGTGTTCAGGGATTGATTAAGGAATATCAACATCGGCGTGTTGTCAATGGTGTAGATTTAGAAATAAACCCCGGAGAGGTAGTTGGACTGTTGGGGCCAAACGGCGCTGGAAAGACCACTACTTTTTATATGATAGTCGGTTTGGAACGTTGTAACGCCGGTTCTATTTATATCTACGACCATGATGTAACGACTTTGCCAATGCATGTACGGGCAAAATTTGGCGTGAGTTATCTGGCTCAGGAAGCATCGGTTTTTCGCAAATTAACCGTAGCCGATAATATTATGGCGATTCTTGAATTGACCGACTTGCCGGTCGCTTTTCGAAAAAATCGTTGTGAGCAATTGATGGAAGAATTTCATGTGTCGCACTTACGCAAGAGTTTAGGTTATATGCTTTCGGGGGGAGAACGGCGCCGGGTGGAGATTGCCAGAGCTTTGGCGATGGACCCCAATTTTATTTTACTGGATGAGCCGTTTACCGGAGTTGATCCGATCGCCATCGCCGACATTCAAGATATAATCGGCAATTTGCGGGCAAAGGGCATGGGAATTTTGATTACCGATCATAGTGTCCGCGAGACGCTTTCGATTACCGACAGGGCTTATATCATGCATGCCGGTGAAATATTAGTATCGGGTACATCTGCGGATATTGCCGACGATGAAAACGCCAGACGTTTTTACCTCGGCGATCATTTTAGTATGTAATG
>DNPP01000304.1:0-5010 GCA_003501365.1 Bacillota bacterium | reverse complement strand
CCTTTACCAGCGTCTTTTTAGGCGCACATTTGATTAGTCTGATGCGGATGGCTGAGAAATACCATTTATCAGTATCATATATATTGCAATTATTATCCTTGATGATACCGCAGAATTTAACCTATGGGGCTTCGATATCGGTTTTATTGGCCGTTTTGTTGGGCATCGGCAATCTTTCCAGTCATAGTGAAACCGTTGCGATGAGGGCCGGAGGATTAAGCTACATCAAATTGGCTACTCCAATCTTGATTGTCGGACTATCCGTTAGTATCTTTGGGGTGGTATTAAATGAATATGTGGTGCCGATTTCGCTTCAGACATATGAAAGATTAAAAGTGGAAGCAATATCCAAAGAAGCGAGCGGGACCATTTACCAGTTTAATAAAGTGTTTCAAGACAAAGATGTCGAAAAACTTATTTATGCGGATACCTATGAACCAAAGGGTAAACAATTTCGTAATTTACTGATTCAGGAATTGGTTCGAGGAAAATTGCAACGGACAATCTCAGCCTCAGCGATGTATTGGGACGGCAAAGGCTGGTATTTTACACAGGCCCAGATTTATCAATATACCAATGATAGTTTTTTCCCTATTACGGTGAATAAGGGGAGGGTTAATTACGACCTCAACATTACACCCAAAGACATTGAACAGTTTAATACGGACCCGGAAGATCAAAGTATTACCGAGTTGCATCATTATATTGAAAAGTTCGGGCATGGTGTTGAAAGACAACAGTTATTAGTAGATTTCCACAATAAATTGGCCATACCGTTTGCTAGTTTGGTGTTTGCGATTTTGGGAACCCCTTTGGCGCTTAGGATGCAACGACGTGGGAATGCCGCGGGTTTTGGCCTTTGTATTATATATATTATTGTGTGGTACGCTTTCATGGGAATTGGAGGATCACTCGCTAGAGGAGGCTCGATTCCGGCATTTTTGGGAGCTTGGTTACCCAATATTGTCCTGACCGGGTATGGACTTTTTGTTTTCGTTAAAGTGAAAAGTTAGGATAAGAGAGGTAGAATATGTTTGGTCTAGTCATTATCGCATCGATGATCATTTTCGGCGGGCTGATCGCTCTTTTGGGTGATCGGGTCGGTATGAAGGTGGGTAAAAAGCGCCTTAGCTTGTTCGGCCTTCGACCCAAATACACTTCAATGATTATTACGGTGCTAACCGGCTTTTTTATTGCCGGATTGACGCTATTCATTTTAACTGGTTTATCCGAATATGCCCGTACGGCTATTTTTAGGTTACAAACTATTCAGCATGAATTAAAAACCGCTACCGGTAGGGTAAGCCAGTTAACGCTTGAGATTGCCGACAAGGAGACCAAATATAATCAATTACATCAGAAATTATCGACTGTCGTGGCACAACAGCATAAAGTGGAACAACAATTGCAAGAGACCCACGCTCAATATAAAACAGTTGCTAATAATTTGAGTTTGGCACAAAATCGTTTGGCCAATCTTACCAAAATCAATGATGATCTCAAGAATCAAATTACCAATTTAACTTTGCAAGAAACAAGATTAAGCCAACAGATTCAAAATCTGGAGGGGTGGCTCCAAAGTTTGCAAGATCAGAATAAAAATATTGCTGATAAACCGATGATCTTTTACGTGGGAGAAATTCTAGGTGCTAAGGTGGTAGAAGACCATGTTCCGTCGGAGAAAATCTATGAAACGGTTGTTGAGCCACTATTAAAAGAAGCGAACAAGGTTGCTTTAAAAAGAGGCGCTCAGATCCCCGGCAAAACAGATTACGCCTTGCGGGTGGCTCCCCAAAAAATTGCCGAGGTTTGTACTGCCATCAGTAAAATAAATGATAAGGCCGTTTTGAGAGTGGTTGTTGAGAAAAACTCAGTGGCTGGTGAGCCCTTAACGGTCACTCTAGAATATTATCCAAACCAAATTATTTATAAAACCGCTCAAGTCATTACCTCGGTGATTGTTGATAACGATACGCCCGATTCGGAACTGCGTGATCGCTTGCTGAGCTTACTAATCGTTGCCAACAACAAAGCGATTGATGACGGAATCATTACCGATGGTCAAAACTTACGGAATATCACTTCAATTCAAGAGATTGCCAAAACCATCAGCCTAATCCGGGAGAAAAAGCCCGGTCGGTTTGAGGTGTGTTTGGTAGCAGACGGCAATATTTATCGAGTGGATGCTTTTAAAGTCAAATTTGAAGTAAGGTCTGTCTAGGAGGGGTATTCATTTCCTATAATTTATTAGCGATCGATCCAGGCAATAAAAAATGTGGATTGGCAGTAATAACAGAAGAAGCACAGGTTTTAACCAAGATGGTCGTTTCATTGGACGGTTTAAACGAAATGGTCGCAACCTTGGTCCCGGAGTTTCAGGTGCAAATAATTTTAATTGGAGATCGTACCAACAGTAAATCAATCCGGGAGAGCGTAACCTCATTTAAACTACCCATTATAGCTGTCAATGAGGACGGATCGACAGTGGAAGGACGTTATCGTTATTTAAAAGAAAATACTAAGGGTCTGGCTAAATTAATTCCAATCGGGTTACGAATTCCCAAAAACCCTTTTGATGATTATGTAGCGGTCATCTTAGCCGAACGTTATTTAGGATGCAACCCTGTTTCTTCAAGAAGAATTATTGAATAGTAAGACCGGCGGGAATGTTGAGCACGATGGAAATTGATTGACCAGTATTCGGAAAGGGATTGTTATGACGCAACGTTTTACTAAACTTAAGGGAGTTGTTATATTAATTCTTTTGTTCATGGCGGTGCTCGGGGTAGGGATTGGCCATGCTCAAGACAACTCTCCTGGGGTTGCCGGGGGACCAAGAGCACCGGAGACATTGATGCAGCCCTGGGTATATGAAGCTATGGGATTTTTACAGCAAAAAGGAATCATATCAGAATATCCTTCTGACTGGGTAAATTCCGGAAATCAACTTTCTCGTTTTGAGGTCGCTTATTACATAAAGGGCTTTATTATTAAACAACCTACGGCGAAAGAGTTGCCGATAACCACCATAGAGGTTTTACAGAAATTGATCGCCGAGTTTAGAATGGAATTAACGGATCTTGGCATTCAAATTACCGATATTTACAAAGTAAGTCCCAATTTGGCTGCCCTTGATATGCAGGTCAATGATTATCAAGATTTAGATACGATTCTTTTAAAAAATGAAGCGGCAACGCCGCAACCTTTTTATTATTTTGGACAGTACTTTAACAATTTCCAGAAGAAATCATTTGTTTTTATCCCTCAGGATTATGTAGAATCAAATTATATGGTTCTAATCAATGCGATTGATACGGGAATAAATCTCATCTATCCCGCGAAAATCAGAAATGATCCCTCTTTTTTGGTGATGAGAGGATACTTGCCGGTGACCGACAAAAAAACCTTGATGGGTTATTATTTATTTCCAATTGAGGAATTTCAAACCGGCTGGGGTGTTATCGGGAAGTATGGCGACACCAAAATAAACGAATTAGTTTTGGCCTTACTTGATGAAGTAAATCAGATCCAGCAACTGAGCAGTTTATGGCGCTTTAATGGCATTTTACCGTTGAATGATTATTTAGCGATGAAGACTGATCTCACGGCAAAATCTTTAGCCGGTAATCTTAACCAGGGGTTAAAAATTGGCGGACTTTTGGTCTATACTGAAAATCCCTCCAATCGAAAGAATAGCTTGGAAGTGAACAATTTTGGGATGCCGTTTTATAATCCGCGGTTAGTAACACCGGCAATGCCGATTGATTTGGATGCGATCAGCGATAAAAATCTCCAAGCCATCCAGATTAACATTATGGGTGAACTGGCATTGACCCCCCAAGCTTCGCTTTATGGCGGAGTTGACATGCTGTATCGGGGTGCCAATACAGGGTTGGAAAGTCCGTGGCCGACGGATACCAAAGCCAGTGCCGGAATAAATTATCATTTCAATAATTATTGGACGGTATTAACGTATCAATCATTTGTAAATTCTCATTTGCAGACGGGTTTGCAAAGTACGACCTCGATCGGAGTAGATTATAATTCGTGGGTTACCCTATGGTTAGCTTATCAGTTGGTGAATTTTGATAATCCGGTGGTCTCCGGAACGGTATCGTTGCGTTTCTAGGAGGTAGTATGGTTAAGTTTAGATATTGGATCGCGGCCATTGTTATTGTAAATATAGTAGTTCTACTATCGTATTCTCCTGTGTCTTATGGAGAAACATCAGTCAAGAATCCTTTAGAATGGCTGGGGCAACTTGAGGATCAAGTGGTTGGCCATTGCGGTGAAGGCGGTTTGCTGGAAAGATTAAACAATCTGGAACAGGTAATGACGGGGAGAGTATTTGCCGGTACTGTCGTGGAACGTTTAGACCGTTTGAACACTCTGCTGTTGGTGAATCAACCGGATAATGTTTGCATGCTTTATAAAATTCAGGCTTTGGAATGGGTTTTATCAAAAGAAGGGTATTCCGGGCCTATCCAAAGTCGCCTGGAACAAATAGAAAACTTATTATTTAATACAGTATATTCCGGTCCGATAACCAAACGCTTGGAGCGATTGGTTAATCAAGTTTTTCCCGCAGGAGCTATTAAGGGTAAATGGGTGACCGTATCCGAAGGGACTGTGGTTAAGGTTCGGATGATCAATGAACTTAACTCGTCTCAAAGCAAGCCGGGAACTAGCTTTCAATTTGAAGTGATTGAGCCGGTTTTTTCCAATAATTTTTTAGTTTTTCCCGCCGGTGTCACCGGTAGCGGGATCTTGGCAGAGGTGAGTCGGCCTGAAAATTGGGGCCGGGATGCCAAATTAAGGCTTGATTTTGCCAAAATCAGGGCTCTTGACGGAACTCCAATTGATTTGTATTATGGTTCTAAGGCCCAAAAGATGGACCGCTCACGTCAGTTTGCAGTGGGTGCTAGTGCTGCCGGGATGCTTGCTTTTGGCCCGGGTGGTGTTTTGGTTGGTTTAGCGGGACGAGGGCGGGAAACTACTATACCGGCAGGA
>DNPP01000073.1:4033-10864 GCA_003501365.1 Bacillota bacterium | reverse complement strand
TAGATATCGGAAATACTCAGACGGTGATCGGGGTCTTTTTAAAAGACCAACTGATTGCCAATTGGAGGCTATCAACCGACCGGCGCAAGACTGTTGATGAATATGGGATATTACTAAAGGGTTTATTTGCCGATTGTAATCTGCAAGCGGATAAAATCACTAAGGCCATTATTGCCAATGTGGTACCCCCGGTAAGCGGGCTTTTTGAAAAGGTTGTGGAGAAGTATTTTGGAGTATCGGCACTGGTGGTGGGTCCCGGTATCAAGACCGGCTTGTCGATCAAGATTGAAAATCCCCGCGAGGTCGGCGCCAATTTGGTGGCCAATGCAGTGGCCGGAGTGAATATGTATGGTCCGCCTCTGATTATTGTCGACTTCGGAACCGCCACCGCGTTTTGCGCGATTGCCCCCAATGGAGATTACCTTGGCGGAGCGATTGCCCCGGGGTTGAATATTATCAGCGAGGCGCTGTTTCGATATACGGCCGAGCTGCCTCATGTCAGACTGAGCAAACCGAAGACGGTGATTGGCAAGAATACCATCAGCGGGATGCAGTCCGGCTTGATATACGGGTATATCGGACTGGTTGAGGGCTTGATTAACCGGATCAAATCCGAGATGAATTGTAACGCCAAAGTGGTGGCTACCGGCAGCCTCTCGGAGATTATCGACAGTGAAACCAAATCAGTCGACCTGATTAACCCCGACCTTACTCTGGAAGGATTAAGGCTGATCGCGGAGCTGAATAGCTAGCAGAAATAGTTATTAGTTATTGGTTATTAGCAACTGGGGCCTCGCACTCGACAGGTTGTGCGGGTTAGGTTAAAATAGTGTCCTAAACTATTTAGAAAAGTTGGACAAGCCGGAACTGCCGGTTGTACTTTTATGTTTGAATGCGGAAAATTAATCATGGCAGAATAAAATAAATCATTATAAATTGAACATGTACTGGTTGATAGTTCTTAATAGGTAAACGTAAAAAATAATGTGTATTGGTTGGTGATAACTCATTGTTCTCTTCAGAAAAAGCTTCTGAGAAAGCCATTTTAATAGGGATTCATCCGACACGTCCCCAAAAAGAATCAATTTCTTTCTGGTCGGAGTTTAATGAATTGGCTGCTACCGCCGGAGCCATAGTGGTGGCCACCATCATTCAGCCCAGGGATAATCCGGACCCGGCTTTGTTTTTGGGGACCGGTAAGGCTGAAGAGCTGGCCGGGCAAGTCAAAGAGTTCAAAGCGGATTTGGTGATTGCCGCCCAAGATTTAACTCCGGTACAAGTCCGAAACTTAAGAGACTTAGTTGGAGTCAAGGTGATTGATCGGACCGGGCTGATCTTGGACATCTTCGCCCAGCGGGCTCAGACCCGGGAAGGAAAACTCCAGGTGGAACTGGCCCAATTGAATTATTTATTGCCCCGGATCGGCGATTCGGCTCTCCGCTATTCGAGGCTCGGAGGCGGTATCGGCACCAGGGGACCGGGCGAAACCAAATTGGAAGTTGATCGCCGCCATCTGCGTCAGCGGATTGCCGATTTAAAACGGGAGTTGCATGAAGTGGAAACCCACCGGATGGTCCAGCGGCAGCAACGGGAGAAACATCAAATTCCCACCGTTGCCTTGGTCGGATATACTAATGCCGGGAAGTCAACTTTATTTAATCGGTTAACCAATGCCGGAGTTCCGGCTGAAGATCGTTTGTTTGATACTCTAGACCCGGTTTCCCATTTGGTCAAATTAGCCGACAACCGGGAAATCATTTTTCTCGATACGGTGGGATTTATCAGCGAGCTGCCCCATCAATTGGTGGCTGCATTTAGAGCTACCTTAGAGGAGACCGTCAGGGCGACACTGTTGATTCATGTGATGGATGCCGGTTCGCCCAATTTGTTTGAGCAATATACAGCGGTAAGGGCAGTATTGGCTGAGCTTAAAATCACCAACCAAGATATTATGAATGTGCTGAATAAAAGCGATTTGTTGGATTCAGAAAACACCATCCAGCGGTTGACCAAGGAATGGGACGCAATAGCGGTGTCTGCCAAATTTGAACAAGGCTTAACCGAACTTGGCGACGTGATTCAGAAGAAGTTGGCGGTTTCGGTAAAGGTTTGCCGGTTGCGGCTGCCATTTTCCGAGGCGGGGTTACTGGACCTGCTTCATCGGAAGAGCAGAGTTTTGGAGGAAGTATTTACCGCCGAAGGAATAGATCTCTTGGTGGAGTTGGATAACCCTTTGCATAATAAATTACAATCTTTTATAGTGGACAATTGACAATGCACAGTTTTAATCTCCCTAGCTAGCAAACTAGCTAGGGCAAATGAAAGGATGAAAATAGCAGGATGCCTAAGTGCAACCTAACTCTTGCTCTTCCCCTCGGAAGTGGTTTATGATTATTGTTTCAGTGGAAGAGGAATCCTAGCCGTTGGCCTCTAAAAGATTTTTGACCGCGTAGGCATCGGATACTCTCCCACTGAGTAGGCTTTTTCGCACTAGCCTCGTTGGGGGAGAGCAAGAGAGAGGTCGATGCCCAAGTTTGCGTTAGTTGGCTCTAATTGTATTTTTAGATAGTTGACAATTGACAGTTCAAAGAATTGAGAATAAAGTATGGTAAAAATTGGTTCCGTATTATTGAAAAATCCGGTGATTTTGGCTCCGATGGCTGGAGTTACCGACCCGCCGTTTCGCGCTATTGTTAAAGGATTTGACCCCGGGTTAGTCTGTGGTGAGATGGTAAGCGCGATGGCCCTTCATTATCAAAGTGATAAAACCCGGGAGATGATTGGCATTGACGAAGGGGAAAAACCGATTAGTATCCAAATCTTTGGCTCCAACCCGCGAATCATGGCTGAAGCGGCTAGATTCATCGAGGCGGAAGGCGCTGATTTGATTGATATCAATATGGGTTGTCCCGTCCCCAAAGTGGTCAAGTCCGGTGAAGGCGCCGCTTTATTAACGAATCTGCCGCTGGCGGAAACGATTATCCGGGAAGTAGTGAACAGTGTTAAAATACCGGTCACCGTCAAATTTCGTTTGGGATGGGACCGGGACAGGATTGTCGCACCGGAACTGGCCCGGATCGCGGAAGAACAGGGAGCGGCTGCGGTAGCTCTACATGCCAGGACGCGGGAACAATTTTATCAGGGTAAGGCCGATTGGTCCTACATTACCGAGCTGAAACAGAAGCTTCGAATCCCGGTGATTGGCAATGGCGATGTGGATTCCCCGGAGGCCGCCAAAGCCATGCTGGAACAGACCGGTTGTGATGGAGTGATGATTGGGCAGGCGGCTCTGGGGAGGCCATGGTTATTTGGCCGGGTGGTTCGCTATTTGGAGACGGGACGGCTGTTTCCCGATCCACCGCTTTCGGAGCAATTTCGGATCATCGAAAAACACTTGCAATTACAGACAATTTTTTCCGGGGAACAACGAGGGCTATTGGAGATGAGAAAGCATCTCTCATGGTATATCAAAGGGATGCCCGGCGCGGCGAAGATGAGAGATAAAGTCAATACAATGATGACTTTGGGGGA
The DNA here is from genome assembly GCA_003501365.1 of Bacillota bacterium. Taxonomy (GTDB): domain Bacteria; phylum Bacillota; class UBA4882; order UBA8346; family UBA8346; genus UBA8346. The sequence goes on along the minus strand of DNPP01000073.1, from coordinate 7,333 downwards.
ATTAAAGCAGGCGTTACGGGAGTTTGAAAGTGAAATATTACAGGGTACTACGATTTAATCGGCGGTCAATTGGTTTTTCATTCTCTAGAAAAGCGGTGTAAACAATGAAAAGAGTTGTCAGCGTGAGTTTGGGAAGTTCAAAGAGGGACCATCGGGTCCAGGTTGAGTTTTTGGGCGAGCAAGTAACCATTGAACGGATTGGTACCGATGGCGACCTTGAAAAAGCGATCGAGATGATCGAAGAATTAGACGGAAAAGTTGATGCATTCGGTATGGGTGGAATCGATCTGTATTTGATCGCCGGTGGCAAGCGATTTGTAGTAAGGGATGCTGCTCGGATGGCGAAAGCGGCCAAGTTCTCACCGATGGTTGATGGCAGCGGTTTGAAGAATACTCTGGAGCGACAGGTTGTCGATTATTTGCAAAATCACTTAAAATTACAACTGCAAGGGAAAAGAGTGCTGATGGTATCCGGGGTTGACCGTTTCGGCATGGCCGAAGCATTTACCAAAGCAGGTTGCCGGATGGTCTTTGGCGACCTTATTTTTGCCCTAGGGCTGCCGATCCCGTTAACTTCACTTCGGAGCCTGCAATGGTTGGCAAATATGTTATTGCCGATCATTACGAAACTGCCGTTTGCATTTTTGTACCCCACCGGGTCCAAGCAAGAACAGACAACGCCCAAGTATGTAAAATATTATCAAGATGCCGACATAATTGCCGGAGACTTTCTTTTTATCAAAAAATACATGCCCGATGGTTTAAAAGATAAAATCGTAGTAACCAATACTGTGACTGCTGCCGATATTGAAGAATTAAAGGCTAAAGGGATATCGCTGCTCGTAACTTCCACGCCCGAGTTTAGTGGCCGATCCTTTGGAACCAATGTTATGGAGGCTCTGTTAGTTGCTTTTGCCAACCGAAATCCCGGCGAATTAGGGGAGCAGGATTATCTCAAACTATTGCGGGATTTGCATTTTGAACCGCGGGTTGTCAAATTGGCATAAATATTTATTAAAAACGGTCTAGTAGAATAAGTATCTGCCGCATCTCATAGATTTGACTATGGGGGCGGTTGGATGTTTAAATTTGGGTTCGCGTCTTCTTTGCTTAAAATTCCGACACGATTCGGCTGGCGCAATTGGATACCCGAGAAATTGCTATACTCACGCGGACCATTAAAAGTCGGCGAGATCGTCGGCTCTTTGCCGGAGGCGGATATTCGGGGGCTCGGTTGGCAACTTCCGGGTAATGCTCAAATTTGGGATAATTCGAAGATTTTTTTGCTATGGCAGAGATTTCTACAACAGCTCGAATTGCAAGAGATTCGGCTCATGGGTCTTGAGCCGGGGACTTTTACGCCTCCGCCCGCCCTGCGGAACCAAACTTACTTTCCGGGCGTCAGTGACGGAAAGGCACTCGAACTTTTACTGTTTATCAATCGTTTTCGCAGTATCCTGCGAAATTATGAGATAACTCCTCAAAAAGCCAAAGCTATGGTGGTATGGGAAGAAGGCAATCTGGGTGTTACTTGCGCTCGTTTAATAGCCCGTGAAGTGCGCTTTTTGAATCTGGTTTCGCCCAATGCGCGTTCATTGGAAAGAGCCGCTGAACTTGTCTTTGCAGAGACCGGAATTTCGTCTCAGATATATCTTACATTGCCCGAGGCTTCCAATGGCACCCAAATTGTAATCAAATGCGGTCGTCTGACTCAACTGAAATTGGTGCGCAATTCCAAACGGGCGATCTGGTGTGAGCTTTTTCAAAAATGCCCCTCACTCTCAACGATGAATGCCGATTTGCCTGTTGCCGTGCGAAGCAAATTTGGGGGGTTGCCATTATATCCGGCCTTGGGTGAGACCATTTTGCGGTCTTTTTTTGATTTATCATACGGTTTCTGGTATGGTAATGAATTGCCGCTGGAGCGGGTACTCAAATTAGCGACCTGTTTTCGGGAGTTAGGCAAGGAAATTGCAGTATGATTGCAAGTAGGATTCGTATCCTTAGGATTACTTCGTAATCCTTTTATAATCCTTGACACCGGAAAAGGTTTCGATTATAATAAAAAAGGTTATATGGCACTGGAGAATTTGAAAATCCGGTGCTTACTCTTTATAAAGCTATATTGGCTTTTTAATTTTAGCTTTACAGTGTCCTTCGAATAAATCGATTTGGCGGAACATATATTAACATAGATTTTTAGCCTGAAAGGAGCCGACCCATGAGCAATGACAAAGAGGTAATCCTTACACACGATGGTCTAAATAAATTGGAAAAAGAACTAGAGACCCTAAAGGCGGTTAAACGGCCGGAAGTGGCAGAACGACTCAAGCAAGCTTTAGAGTTTGGCGATATCAGTGAAAACTCTGAGTATGAGGATGCCAAGAATGAACAAGGCTTTATTGAAGGACGGATTCTTTTAGTAGAAAAAATGCTCAGGAATGCCAAAGTCATTGATGAGCAAGAAGTAAAAGATAATGTGGTCGGCGCCGGTTCGAAAGTAAGATTAATCGAAGTGAATAACAACGAAGAAGTCGAATACATGATAGTCGGTTCGGCCGAGGCGGATCCGACCCATTTTAAGATCTCCAATGAGTCTCCGGTAGGACGCAGCCTTATGGGACAGAAAGTCGGCAGTGTCGTCAATGTTACTGTTCCTATGGGAACGATTCAATACAAAATAGCCGGAATTAAGAAATAAAGGCTGTCTTTCTTTTGAGACAACCCCTGCTTTTAGTATATGATGCACTTGGCAATTTGACCCCAATCGGGGGTTATTCTTTGCCAAGTGTATTTTAGTGGAATCATGGAATTAGCGGAGGGAAAAGCATTGGAACCAGAAGCGCCAAAAGGAAATGAACAAATGGAGTTGCGTTTGCAAAAGCTTGCCAAACTCCGTGAAAAAGGGGTTAACCCTTTTGGAGAACGTTTTGACCGTTCTCATCTGCTCCAGGATATTACCGATAAGTTTGACGAATTAGAAAACCAAACGGTAACAATCGCCGGGCGGTTAATCTCAAAGCGGGATCAGGGGAAGGCCTGTTTTGCCAATATCATTGACCAGAGTGGCAATATTCAACTTTATGCTAAGATTGATGTATTAGGCGAAGCAAAATATCAGGATTTGCTGGAACTGGATTTGGGAGATATTATCGGCCTCACCGGCAAAGTTTTCAAAACGCATCGCGGTCAGATCTCGGTTCAGATCGAAGATTATAAATTATTGGCCAAGTCGGTACGGCAATTGCCGGAGAAATGGCATGGCTTAAAAGATACCGACCTACGGTACCGTCAACGTTA
>DNPP01000073.1:0-3753 GCA_003501365.1 Bacillota bacterium | reverse complement strand
ACCAATCCGGAAGTCATGACTACCTTCTTAAAACGCTCGAAGATCGTCAGCACCATTCGGCGCCTCTTGGACGGTCAAGGCTTTACCGAGGTGGAGACTCCTGCATTAAGCGTATTGGCTGGCGGTGGACATGCCCGTCCTTTTACAACTCATCACAATACTTTGGATCTTGACTTGACAATGCGGATCGCATTGGAACTTTATCATAAACGTTTAATTGTCGGCGGCTTTGACCGGGTATATGAGATCGGACATTGTTTTCGGAATGAAGGGATGGACACCCGGCACAATCCGGAATTTACCATGTTGGAGCTTTATCAATCTTTTGCAGATTATAAGGTGATGATGGAGATCACCGAGCAGATTATTGGTGAAACAGCGATGGCGGTTTGCGGCACTACCCAGATTTCCTACCAGGGGACTTCAATTGATCTGACACCGCCATGGCCTAGAATTTCGATTATTGAGGCCATCAAGAAATATACCGGAATCGATTGGCTGCAAATTCAGAGTGACGAGGAAGCGGTAGCGGCAGCTGTGAAATTGGGTGTTAAAATTGCCCCCAAAGCTACCAAAGGTATGGTATTGGATGAGATTTGTTCGGAGTTTGTGGAGCCTAAACTGATCCAACCTACTTTCCTGATTGATTATCCGATTGAGATCTCGCCGCTTGCCAAGAAGATGGCTGAGAACCCGGAATTGACGTATCGTTTTGAACTGTTTATCTTTGGTCGGGAGATGGCCAATGCATTCTCCGAGTTGAATGATCCTGTTGATCAACGGGAGCGTTTCATGCAGCAGGCCAAAGAGAAAGCTAAAGGTGATGAAGAAGCGATGGTTTGGGATGAGGATTTCTTAACCGCTTTAGAACATGGCATGCCGCCGACCGGTGGCATGGGTATGGGGATTGACCGTCTGGTTATGTTGCTCACCGATTCGCCTTCGATTCGGGATGTAATCTTGTTCCCCTTGATGAAGCCGATGGATAAATAACCAACGGATGCCGTTGAATATTCGAATAAAGTAATTTAAAACCGGCGCATGATCTCGCCGGTTTTTTTATTGTTTTCAGGATAATGCTATTGTATAATGTTCATTTATTTACGATTTACAATAAAAAAATAGCAGGAATTTGATGAATAAAAGCGAACTAAACCAGCAGCCTTTTACAAAAAATTAATCATTAAGCAATATAGAATTTACTACATACTAAGGGGGATGGACATGAAATTAGAAGGTAAAGTGGTAGTGGCCCAGGGCGGCGGTCCAACAGCAGTCATCAATCAATCTTTGGTTGGGGTGGTTCTTGAATCCCGCAAATTCACCCAGGTATCTAAGGTTTATGGTGCGATTAACGGGGTCAAAGGAATTATTAATGAAGATTTTATGGATTTGACTCAGGAGACTACCCACAATTTGGAACAGGTGGCTGAAACTCCGTCATCCGCGTTGTTTTCCACTCGTGATAAACCGGATGAGAAATATTGCAAAGAAATATTTGAGGTCTTTAAAGCTCACGATGTCCGTTACTTCTTTTATATCGGCGGGAATGATTCGGCGGACACCGTTCGGATCGTAAACCATCAGGCAGAACAATCCGACTATGAATTCCGGGCGATCCATATCCCGAAGACCATTGATAACGATCTGGTGATCAATGATCATACTCCCGGTTATGGTTCGGCGGCCAGATTTGTTGCCCAAGCTACGATTGGCGCCAATTTGGATAATCGGGCGTTACCCGGTGTATACATTGGGGTTGTCATGGGAAGGCATGCCGGTTTCTTGACGGCTGCTTCGTCGATTGCTAAAAAGTATGAAGATGACGGCCCTCATCTGATTTACCTACCCGAACGGGCTTTTTCAATTGACAATTTCATGCGGGATGTCAAGAAAACCTACGATAAACTAGGCCGATGCTTGATTATTGTTTCGGAAGGCATTTCCGATGACAAGGGCAACCCTATTATTACCCAATTGATGAAGAACGTCGAGAAAGACGCTCATGGCAATGTGCAGCTCTCCGGAACCGGAGCTTTGGGCGATTTATTGGCGGATTGTGTGAAAGAAAAATTAAATATTAAACGGGTACGGTCCGATACATTCGGTTATTTACAAAGATCGTTCTTTGGTTGCGTCTCGGATGTCGATCAACACGAGGCCAGAGAAGTGGGTGAGAAAGCCGCTCAGTTTGCCATCTGGCATAATATGGACGGTTCGATTACCATTCACCGGACCGGTTCCTATTCGGTGGATTATAAACTGTCCAGTCTGGATGAGGTAGCCGGTAAGACCAAACATATGCCGGATGAATTCATCAATAAAGAGGGCAATGATGTGACCGATGCTTTTAGGTATTATGTGCGGCCTTTATTGGGATCCGGTTTGCGTTCGGCAGAAAGACTGAGGGCGCCGAAAGCAGCCAAAATATTAAAAAAGTGCTAGGAAGATAAGCAGTTTTCGAATTATATATAAAAATAGCTATTAAGCGGAATTATGGGTTATTTTTTCTTGTCATGGTAGTTTGACAGCAATAAGTTTGGGTTATAGGGGCATCCATTACAACCGAAAGGCAATAATGGATGTTTTTTTATCCAAAACTTACCCCTGAGTTGGAAGGCAGCATTATCGGTTGTGGTTCAAGATAATTATTTAGACTCATTTTTACTTTGTCATAATCCAGACAAAAGCCAGTAATTCCGGTTCTCTAAAATAAAATCCCGTAAATCCATTAAATCCGGTAAATCCTGCATTAGCTCCTTGTTTTAGGCCTGATACTTAAGTTTAAAAGAAAGATTACGGCAACGGGATTAACGGGATTAAAAATGGTTAATAATTGTAAATTGGTTATAATGCACCAATTTGTCGATACTATCCCTTAAGGAGGTCTTAATAGTTGCAACGTCCCGAGTTGTTAATACCCGCAGGAAACATCGAAAAATTGCGTACTGCAATTCTTTATGGAGCAGACGCTGTATATGTGGGCGCTGAAGGCTTAAGTTTGCGATCGAGTCAGGCAGAGTTCGGCATGGCCGACTTGGAGCAGGGGGTTAGAGAGGCTCATCATAAAAAGGTCAAAGTGTATGCGGCAATTAATATCTTTGCTAAGAATAAAGATTTGGCCGTTGCCCAATCGGTAATCGGGCAGTTGGCAGAGATCAATATCGATGGGGTTATTTTAAGTGACCCCGGTTTGTTGCGCTTGGTAAAAAAGCTAACCCCAAATCTGCCAATTCATCTCAGCACTCAGGCCAACACCACCAATCTTGAAGCGCTTAAGTTTTGGCGAGACCAAGGTGTAAAACGGGTTGTTTTGGCGCGGGAATTAAGTTTGGCGGAGATTGCCGAGATGGCGGCCATAGCTCCCGGAGTTGAATTGGAATTATTTATTCATGGAGCCATGTGTATCGCGTATTCCGGTCGTTGCTTTTTGTCGGCGATGCACACCGGCAGAAGTTCCAATCATGGAGAATGTACCCAACCTTGCCGTTGGGAGTATCTTTTATATGAAGCCACTCGCCCAAACGAACCGCTGGTTCTGGAGGAAGATCAGCATTACAGTTATTTACTTAGCTCCAAAGATTTATGTATGATTGAGCACTTGCCGGAAATCTTAGCGGCGGGTATCTCCAGTTTGAAAGTGGAAGGCCGGATGAAGTATGCTTATTATATAGCCGTGGTGACCCGGACTTACCGAAATGCTTTAAATGCATTACTAGAAGAGCAAGAATCTTACGATTGCCGTCCGGCATG
>DNPP01000130.1:2901-4571 GCA_003501365.1 Bacillota bacterium | reverse complement strand
CGTAAGGCAACCTTTTCGGATAATAAGCCGATATTTTCAGCTAAAAAGCTGAGAGCCGCAAAATGTTCTTGCAGTAACGGCACTTCCCGAACAATGTTAATCTTACTCCCTTGATAATCCAAATAGGATTCGCTAGTATCCAAAGGAAGCGACAACTCAAACCATTTCATCCAATTATTGGCCGTTGCGATTGTCTGACCTTTACTATGATTGCACCCTGAGCCGGCCAAGATTAGTTGTTGCTTGGCCCGGGTTAACGCCACATACAGAACTCGTTTTAGCTCCGAAAGCTCTTCTTGCTTGTCCAAATCTCTAATTGTCTGCCACAGGGAGGACGGGGCATTCTCAGCTTCCCCAAAACGAATATTCAAACCTATGCCCGCCGACTTATGAAATGCCAGTCGTCCCTGACTGGAGCTGGGAAACTGCCGGTCCAGATCGGGCAATATGACAACCGGAAATTCTAAGCCTTTGGCACGATGAATCGTCATCAACCGTACGGCATTACTGGTCTCGGCTTGAGTTTGAGCCTCTCCCTCAACTACCAGAGCCTCCTCCAGTTTCTCAATAAACTCTAGAAATCTGTGCAAGTCATTAAAGCCTTTATCGGTGAATTCATCGGCCTTCTCCAACAACTTGTCCAAATTAGCCAGGCGTTGTCCGGCGTGCGGCAGGCTCCAAAGCACCTCGCGGTAATTGCTGTTTTGCAGGGCAATCCTGATAATTACCGCTATATTAAGATATTCCCGATTTTTTTGTAGTGCCAGGATAAGTTGGCGGAATCGTAACAAACGAAGATTTTCGGCATCCGGAATATGCTTGGAAAATTCCTCCCGGTCATAGAATTCTTCCAAGAGTTCGCGTCCCTCACTCAGCCATAATAGACTCTCCGCCGATAAACTGACATACGGCGAGTTTAATAGCCCGAGCAAAGCGACACCATTGTATCGTTGCTCTACCAGACGGAGTAAATTCAATTGATCCATGATTTCCGGACGATGGTAGAATCCCCCGCCGCTGGCGGTATAATAAGGAATAGCCAGTCTTTGCAATGCTTGTTGATATAGGTGCATCGAGGTGCTGGCCCGAAATAGCATCACGATATCCCCATATTTCAAGCCACCTTTGCCGGCTAGGACCAATTGTTTGATCCGCTCGGCTACCATCCGGGCTTCAACTTCGCGAGTCCCCTCACTGCCGGTAAGCAGAAATTCAATATTTCCTTCTTGATCCTGATGCTGATGCTGATGCTGCTCCTGTTCCGTCTGGGCTGCTTCTAAAGACTGGTAGTCAAAGGATTCCTCCCGGAATAATTCGCTGAAAAAAGAATTTACAAAATGAATAACTGCAGCATTTGAACGGTAATTTTGGACAAGCGGGATGATTTTGCCTTGACGCGCCGCCAGACGCGCTGCAAAATCTTCAATTAAATCAGCTTCAGCGCCTCGAAAACGGTAAATGGATTGTTTAATATCTCCAACCACCATCAGACGGCTTATACTATGGCCGGTTCCCACCAATAGTTCTACAATCTCCGCTTGCAAGCTGTTGGTATCTTGAAACTCATCAACCAACAGGTATTTTATCTCTTGTTGAGCTTGAGCCAAAATTTCCGGATGAGTCAATAGTAAGTCTCGTACCAACCGGATCTGATCGGTGAAATCCATCAA
>DNPP01000130.1:0-2577 GCA_003501365.1 Bacillota bacterium | reverse complement strand
ACCGTAGTTCGCAATATCGCCTCCTGATCTACCAGCTTTTGGCTGTATGCGTCGATCATTTGATGGATGGCAACCACCCGGTCTTTAATCGTATTGGGCAGGGTCTTGGGCAACCCCTTTTTAAGTTTCAGCAAAGTCGAAATCATTGTGTCGCTGGTGGGATTGCCGCGCAATACTTCTTGTTGTTCCCGGTATTCTCTACGAAATACACCAATCACTTCGGTGGCTTTTTCGGTTAACCGCACGGTCTGACAAAAAACTAGAAAATCACCGATCTCCTCATCAATATTTTGGAACTCATACGCAACCTTGTGGATAGCATCCTGCAACCGTTCCACACTTTCCTGAATGACCTTGTCGAAATGATTGCCGCTCTCCCGAATCCGCCGGTATATCTCTGCTAAACTACGGATAAAAACATCCCAACCGAAATCAAGTACCAACCGGGTCAGGGTTTGACTATCAAAAGCTTCACTGTGAAAGCTTTCCAATAGCGACTGCTCAAGGGCCTGGTTTAAATAAATGGTTTCCTCACCTTCGCCTAAAATATTGGTAACCGGCGCGACACCGATGTCTAACGGATGTTCATGAAGCATTCCCAGACAAAAACTATGAAATGTAGTGATCCGGGCACTCTCAATCGCCAGCATTTGCGCTTCCCAAAAATCATGTTCCGCTGCTGTCGCCGTTTCACGAGCATGAGCCAAAATCTCCTGTTGGATGCGACTACGCATCTCGGCAGCGGCTTTTTTAGTAAAGGTAATGGCTACAATCTCCCCCACGCCGGCCCGGCGTTCCTCTAACAATCGTAGATATTTGTTAGTCAATACACTGGTTTTACCAGTGCCGGCCCCCGCGGTTACCAATAAATCAACATCAAATTCGACCACTGCTTTAGTTTGCTGCCCGTTCAACGGATGTTTCATCGCCCGCTGCAACCTCCCTCTCATTACACCGACAACAGCCCTGATATTCACAGAAAGATGGACATTCCAAGTTGGTAGGAGAGAATTCTCCGTTTCGGATTGCGCTAACAGAAGCAGCCAGTGAGGTTTTAACGGCTGTTAGCCAGTCTTGCCACTCAACCTCTCCGAGCAGGCATTTGCCGTTTAAATCCAACCGTAGCCGTTCGGTATGCCATATTCCACCCCGGCTGCGCGATGGTTCTTTAAGCCCGAGATAACTCCCGCCGACTGACTTTTCAGCCCCAAAGCGCAACTGTTCAAGCGCCATTAGATATACCGGAATCTGTAAATAGTCGACGTGTAGCAGCTCTTTAGTGGACGGGCCTCGCCCCGATTTATAATCATAAACCACAAAACCGCCCTGATCATCGGCATCGATCCGGTCGACCTTACCCCAAATTTTTATGGGAATCCCAGCTATCTCAAATTGATACGGCTCTGCGATTGAATCGGGATCAAAATCACCGCGGATCAAACCGAAGCCAAATTCCAAAAAACGAATCTTAAAACGGCGGTTCGATTCCACCGCCCAATCAAGCTCCGTTTTTAACCAGCGTTGCAAAATCCCCCAAACCTGGGTTTCCTGCAAACTGAGGACCAGTTTGACCAAGTCATTAGCTGCCTCTTGCTGCCATTCGCGATAAAAATTGCTAAAACAATCCTTTAAAAACCGGTTATACTCTTGGCTGCGCTCGGGAGAGAGGCTTTGACCCTTGAAAGGTTCAGCAAACTCTTGCAAAACATGATGATACAAATTCCCTAAATCCAAATTATCCGGTAACATTTGGGGCCGGGATAACGGTTTTACCTTCAGCAACTGCTTTAGGAAAAAACGATAGGGACAGGAATGGTAGTCTTCCAACGCCGTAATGGCGAAAGTGTGATCCGCCCCGAAGATTTTGGCCACCAATTCTTTCGAATCCGGCTTATCGAACAACGAGTTTTGAAATCTCATCCGCCAACTATACTCCTGCCATATTTGCATGGCCAACTGTTGATATAAAGGAGTTTCAAGTAATTGTCGGCAATTGGTCCGTTCCAACTCGGTCATCTCGGTAGAAGCCGTTGTTAAGCGTATGGCTAAGAAGCTGCCCAGCTCCGAACCGGAACAACACTCCGCCAAACTGGACGGTGGTTCCAACGCTAATGGATAGCATTTGGCCCGTTCCCACAATTCAGGAAAACATTGTTGTATTTCATCCAAGAATGACGATGAATTGAGGGGCTGGCCACTACTATCCTGAATTTGATATACCAGGTACAGACGCTCTTCAGCGGTTTGCAATCCCCAGTAAAAGGCCATTTTTTCCTTAGTTTGATACTGTTCGCCGGTCTCCAACCCGACTCCCAAAGCTTGTAACTCTCGCCGGTCTTTGAGAGACAATTTCCAGTCATTCACATAATTGCGAGGAAAGGTTCCTTGTTCGAGGCCGGTGATAAAAACAATTTTAGCTTTAATTCCCCGGGCTTCCCGGGGGAGCAAAACCTTAACGACAGCCCCGGATGATTGCTTGGTTTTTATTTCACCATTCAAAATATAAGTAAGCCAAAAATTGCGAAAGTCGGCGAGACAGATTTCCCGATCGGATGATGGGAGCTTATCAAGGTAAGC
>DNPP01000350.1 GCA_003501365.1 Bacillota bacterium | reverse complement strand
CAGAAGGTCAAACTGGTATCGATCAAGGCCATTTGAGTTTCGATAAAAAAAAGAAAACTGGTTCCCAGCATCAATGCGGCTAAAATGCCAGTCCGTTTATTAAAAAGCCTTTTTCCAAAGTAAAGTACCAAAATTATGCAGAGAAAACCGAAGATAGTAGAAGTCATTCGGGAAGTAAATTCATTCATACCGAATACTTTGTAAAAAGCGGTCGTAATCCAGAAATTAAGTGGAGGTTTATCATAGCGCGGTTCATAGTTAAAATAGGTGCCGACCAAGTCATGACGAAGCAACATTTGACGGGAAATTTCCGTATAGATGCTTTCATCTTCATCCCATAAGCCGGGCACGCTGAGATAGAAGAGGAATAGTGGAACAAACAACAGCACAATCATGAAGATGATTTTTTTGACAGACAATTTTTCGATTAAGGCGATCATTGGCATCTCCAAATAATTAATGCTTTTAAGGCTTAGTGGCATTAACAGTTAGTGCCTTTAAGGCGGGCGATTAGTTGCATCAATAGTCAGTGCCCCTTTACGGCTATTAGTGCCTTTTGGGCTTTATTAAAAAACGGCCGATAATAAAACATAACAATAATAGTAAGGCAAGTGGCAGAGCCACCAGAATAATTACTAAAAAAACACCGGCTATTATTAGTTTAGTCAGCCAACCGCCGGAAGAACCCAAATTAATGTGTCGAACATAAACGTGGGGGTTGGGGTTGGAACTGGAATTGGAATCGGGATCGGGATCGGAATAGGGATCAAGTTCTTGTGATCGATGATATTCATTCCCATTTAAATCTTGTTCAATCGTCAGGCCATTAAAGTTTTCTCTTTCTGCCGGCGGCAAAACAGTCACCTCCGGATTGCGGCGACATTTTTCGCAAATTGTCTGATTAGGGTCTGTAAAAGCTCCACAATAGATGCAAGACATAAAAAGATTCCTCTTTTCCATGACCAGTAAGTCGTTACGTAAGGATAACGTAGAATAAATAAATTCCTTTCAAAAAATGTTAGATTCATTATATTTGACTCGTTAAATTCAGTCAAGCGTGAGATCATATTGGCAATGCTAGATTATGCTAAGGGTGTTTGGATAATCGGGCTTAACATTATATAATGAATATGGTAAAATAAAAATTAAAGTCTACAAAAGGGAATAGTATGACAGCATTTAAACAATTGAGAAAAAAAATAAAGGTTAAGTTGGGAATTCATATCGGTTATATGCTTGTTTGGCTACTGGGACACACCTTACGTTTCCGGGTGATTGGCCGCGAGCAATTGGAGCAGTACTACGGTAAGGAAGGCTTTATCATTAATGCCTGGCATGGACAGCAACTTACCGGGTTCTTTTTCTTTAAAGGTTGCGGTTATTATATACTCTCCAGTTTACATCGAGACGGCGAAGTTTCCAGTTCGATCATGCGCAAGTTTGGCTGGCGCATTATTAGAGGCTCCAGTACTAAAGGGGCAGTCCACGGCCTTATTGAACTAAAACGGGTTTTGCTCCAAGGGGCAGGCACAGTCTTGACACCGGATGCACCGGGTCCGATCTATCATATTGAACCCGGGGGTATTTATCTCGCTCAAAAAACCGGAGCCGTATTAATTCCGTTAGCTTTCGTTTACGACCGTAAATGGATATCAGAAAAAAGTTGGGATAAATTCGAGGTTCCTAAGCCGTTTGCACGCGGCGTGGCCTATTTTGGAAAACCGCTTAAAGTAACTGCCAAATTGACCGAGGAAAATCTGGAAGCCGAAAAGTTGCGCTTGCAGGAGGCGATTCATGAGGCCAATCGACGTGGGGAAGAGGTATTAAGACAGTGGCGAGACCAAAAATAGTCTACTTAATTTATAATGTTATTGTTTTAGTAGCCTTACTATTCGTTTTGCCTTTTTTGATCGTTCGGAATTTGGTTTTACGAAGGCCAATCGGACCTCTTTTTTTAAATCTATCGTCTACCCAAGCAGAGTGCCTTAATAATAAACCAGTTGTCTGGATTGGAGCAGTCTCGGTTAGTGGAACTTTAGTTGCGGAGAGTGTTATCCGCGAACTTATTAAATTACATCCCGATTACCAGATCGTTCTTACCACGACACCTACGGGACAAAAAATCGCCCAACAAAAATTGGGCGATTTGGCACTGGTGACTTATTTTCCGTTAGAATTGCCGTTTTTGATGAAACGATTTATTGCGAAGATCCATCCATTGTTATATGTCATGGTGGAGAGTGAATTGTGGCCCAACGCGATCCGTTACAGTAAAAGGGCGGGAGCCAAAATTGCCATAATCAACGGCCGGGTAAGTGACGGTTCTTATCAAAATTATCTGCGGGTGAAAGGATTTGCAAAACCGGTTTTGCAACAGATTGATCTTTTTGCTATGCAGTCCGTAGAGGATGCCAATCGGATCGGGAAGATTGGCGCTCCGCTTGAGCGGATTTTAGTGACCGGAAACGTGAAGTTTGATCAAGAATACCCATCTTTTAGCGAGAACCAGCTGGAGATATTTCGAAAGACTTACGGGTTTAAAAAAGAAAATTTAATTTTTACCGCCGCGAGTACGCACCCGGGTGAAGAAGCCATTGTAATCCAGGCTTTTCTTGATTTGCTCAAAACCGAGTCTATTCATTTAATCATTGCACCACACCATCCGGAACGAGCCCATGAGGTCGTATTGCTCTTAGAACAAGCCAAGTTGTCTTATGTCAAGCGGTCTGCCGGGGGAACGACGGAAGCTTGTACGGTGTTGGTGTTGGATACATTCGGGGAACTTGGTTTGGCTTATGCTGTTAGTGATATAGCTTTAGTTGGTGGCAGCATGGTGAAACTCAAAGGAATCGGCGGTCACAATATACTTGAGGCGGCGGTCCAAGAGAAACCGGTTCTTTATGGGCCATATATGAATAATTTTTGTGAGAGTAAACGACTGTTGGAAAAAGCCGATGCCGGCTTTACGGTTCATGATGTGGCAGAGCTAACCAAAATGATTCAGGATATTACCGGAGATCAGGCTTTATATAGACAACGAGCAGCCAAAGCGAAGGCCGCGGTTTTGACCAATCGCGGCGCTGCCAAACATACGGCTTTATTTATCGATGATATGGTAAGGAGTAATTCGTGACTACTAACAGCTCTTGGCAAACTTATTTGTTCCGGGTGATCGCCGGAGATGAAAAAGGTCTGTCCGCTTCTACCATACGAGGCTTTCTCGATGGATTGGAATTTATTTACCGGGGACTCTCCAGGTTTAAGTATACTACAGCCCGTCGTCACCGGCTTCCGGTTCCGGTCATTAGTATCGGGAATATTACCGTGGGAGGTACCGGTAAGACCCCAACAGTTGTTTGGCTGGTTCGAAAGTTAAAAGCCGCCGGTTTTACTCCGGCAGTATTAACCCGGGGCTATGGGGGATCTTCACAAGCAGGGGGAATGATTTTTACCAGTTCCGACTTGGCTGGTTTAACCGCACAAAGAACGGGTGATGAGCCGTTTTTACTGGCTAAAATGCTTGGCGATACCACGATTGTGGTGGGTCGTGAGCGTTATCTCAATGGCTTGCAGGCCTTAAGGATTAATCCGGATATTGATTTGTTCATCTTGGACGATGGTTTTCAGCACTGGGGTTTGGAGCGGGACTTGGATGTGGTGATTATCGATGCCAGTCGGCCTTTTAGTAACCGGCACTTATTACCACGGGGTTTTTTACGGGAACCTTTATCAAGTTTGAAAAGAGCCGGCGTCATTTTGTTAACCCGTACCGCCAAACTGAGTGAGGATGCCTTAAATCAATTGACCGTTGAGATTTCGGCATTCGCCTCTCAAGCTGTTGTTGCCACGATTACTGAAGAATCTCCCAGGTTGATTCCCTTGATTGATTTTTCTACCGGGCGGGAGAATGGAGTAATCCCGGCGGCTCAGTTTTTATCCGGCCGTAAAGTTGCAGCTGTTACCGGAATCGGTAATCCACGTCAGTTTTTGGCTTCCCTGGAAAATATGGGGGCAGAAGTCGGGTATTTTCAAGCCTATCCTGACCATTACCACTGGGAGGAGCATGAGATTATTGATTTGGTGAAGGGCTTGGCTGAAAATGGTTTTTCGGAACTGATTATTACTGCCAAAGATGGAGTGAAATTTGAAACCGGTCTGGACAAGTTGGTCGGTTACCCGCTTACTTGTTACATTTTGAGTTTAGGATTTACAGTAACGGATGAACTCGTCACTCGGCGAATTGAAGCAGTGACCAACCCAATCAATTCATAATTGACAACAGCGAAAAGATGCAATAATCAAATTCTATGACTTATTGTAAGATTGCGCAAACGAGAATCCGAGAATGATAAACAAGAGAGGGTTATGTTAATGAGAGTTTTAGGGGTAATACCTGCTCGTTATGGTTCCAGCCGTTTACCGGGTAAACCATTGTTGCCTATTGCCGGTAAACCAATGATTCAGTGGGTGTATGAAGGCGCCCAAACCGCTTCTCTAGTCGATGAATTAATCGTGGCAACCGATGATCCCAGAATATACGAGGCAGTTCAAAGCTTTGGCGGAAAGGTCGAGCTGACCAGAGCCGATCATCCAACCGGGACGGATCGTATCGCTGAAGTTGCCCGGCGTCATCCGGCGGAGATCATAATCAACATCCAAGGCGATCAACCTACGATTCGGGGTAAAGAAATCAATGATGTAATTCAGGTTTTACTGGATGATCCTTCCTTGCCTATCTCGACTGCCCGAATCAATCTGACCGATAAGAACGAGCTTAAGGAACCGTCTGTAGTTAAAGTCGTTATTGATGAACAAGGAAATGCTTTATATTTCTCCCGCGCAGCCATTCCTTATCCCCGTGATGCCGAACATGCCGTGTATTGGAAACATATCGGCTTATATGCTTATCGGCATGATTTCTTATTTCAATATGTTGCTTTACCCCAAACCAGTTTGGAGTTGACCGAATCCTTGGAACAGTTAAGGGTACTGGCCCATGGTTACCGGATTAAGGTAGTTGAGGTGACACAGGATACGGTGGGAATTGATACCCAGGCGGATTGGGAGCGAGTGAAGATTATGTTTGAGAAAAAGTTAGGGAAATAGGAGTTAGCAGCTATATTCGACTTTTGACTTCGTTTTAAATTTCAGCACGTAGGGAGGCTTTTATGGAGTCCAAACTTCAAGATCTTTTTGGTTCAGGGTTATTATTAATTGCCGGGCCTTGCGTTATTGAATCGGAAGATCATGTGATGATGATGGCCAGGGAATTAAAGCGAATCACTGGTACGGTCGGAATTCAGTTGGTCTTTAAATCATCCTTTGATAAAGCGAACCGTACTGCCGGAGATTCATTTCGCGGCCCCGGCTTAACCGCCGGTTTGAAAATTTTACAGCGGATCAAAGATGAGTTTAATTTGCCGGTACTATCGGATGTTCATGATGTGAGTCAATTGGCAGAGGCAGCCAAGGTACTTGATATTATTCAGATTCCGGCTTTTTTATCTCGTCAGACCGATTTGGTGCTGGAGGCGGCTAAGACCGGAAAAATAATTAATATCAAGAAAGGGCAATTTAGTGCACCGGAGGATATGCGTAATACTTTAGATAAAGTATACAGTACCGGCAATCGCCAAGTCATTCTTACGGAACGGGGAGTTTCTTTCGGTTATCACCAGTTGGTGGTGGATATGCGCTCATTGCCGATCATGCGTTCATTTGGAGTACCGGTAATATTTGACGGTACCCATAGCGTTCAGGAACCGGGGGGCCTAGGAAAATCCTCCGGTGGAAACCGTAAATTTGTCCCTGCGCTGTGCCGGGCTGCCGTTGCTACCGGAGTGGACGGGGTGTTTTTAGAAGTGCACGATGATCCGGATCGGGCGAAATCCGATGGTCCCAATATGATCGAACTTTCCAAATTGCAAGCGCTTCTTTCAACATTGGTCAAGCTCCATAAAATAATTTTGTCCGAGGATTAAAAATGGCTTCAGGAAAAATAAGGTTAATCGCAATGGATGTCGACGGTGTTTTAACCGATGGTAGGATTATCATCGGAACCGACGGCTTTGAGGCCAAATGTTTCAATGCCCAAGATGGATTGGGATTGAGCATTTTATTGAAATTAGGTTATCAAGTGGTTTGGGTAACCGGACGGAGCTCGGTAATTGTTGAGCGTCGTGCGAGCGAACTTCATATTCCTTATTTATTTCAAGGTGTAGTTAATAAAGCACAAGTTATTGAAAACTTATTGGCAGAGTTCAACCTAGGCTGGGAAAATGTGTTGTATATTGGCGATGATCTGAATGATTTAATACCGTTACGTAAATCCGCACTTAGTTGTGCCGTTAATAATGCCTGTTTGGAAGTGAAACAGCATGCCGATTTTGTCACCAAAGCATATGGCGGCGCCGGTGCGGTCCGTGAGATTATTGAGCTGTTTTTAAAACGCGAGAAAAGATGGCCGGAGGCGTTGGCTTTATATTTGAGAGCGAATCCTGACGGACAATCTAAAGGAGAAATACAATAATGAGTAGTACGGCGGCAGGCCAGGTTTATTTGCAGCAGGCCAAGGAAGTATTGAAAATTGAGGCGGATACGATTCTAGCGCAGATAAATTATTTGGGTGAGGATTTTATTCAGGCGGTACAGTTAATATTAAACTCCACCGGGCGGGTGGTGGTGACCGGTATGGGGAAGTCGGGACATATCGGGAGAAAAATTTCCGCCACCCTTGCCAGTACCGGTACCCCTTCTTTTTTTCTTCATCCGGCGGAAGCGATCCATGGTGATCTGGGAATGGTTACCCCTCAGGACGTACTAATCGCCATCTCCGGTAGTGGCGAAAATGACGAAATTTTAGCGATTTTGCCGACTTTAAAAATTCTAGGAACTCCAATTATCAGTATGACCGGGACCAAGGCTTCGACTTTGGCCGAGAATAGTAATATCGCTCTGGAAATCATTGTGGATAAGGAAGCGTGTCCATTGGGATTGGCGCCTACTGCCAGTACCACAGCCCATCTGGCTGTCGGCGATGCTTTGGCAATTACCCTTTTAAAGGCTAAGAATTTTACATCGGAAGATTATGCACTATTTCATCCGGGTGGCGCCTTAGGCCGTAAATTGCTGTTAACAGTGGAACGTCTGATGTATACTGGGGATAAAAATCCTCTCATTCACCAGAGTAAAACGGTGCGGGATGCGGTAATAACAATGACCGACCATGGTAACCACGGTGCGGCGGTGGTCGTCGACGATCAGGGAAAACTGGCCGGTATCATCACGGATGGCGATTTGCGGCGTATCTTTGAAAAGCACGAAAATCCTTTGGTATTACCGATCGAACAAGTAATGACCCGTAATCCGCGAACTATTTTCAAGCAAAAAATGGCGGCCGAGGCCATGCATATCATGGAGGAAAAAGCCATTACCGTGCTTCCGGTGATCGATGCTCAAGGCTATCCGGTGGGAATCATTCATTTGCATGATATTGTCAAGGGCATGACCGGCATGAAATAGCTGAT
This sequence comes from Bacillota bacterium, assembly GCA_003501365.1. Classification (GTDB taxonomy): domain Bacteria; phylum Bacillota; class UBA4882; order UBA8346; family UBA8346; genus UBA8346. Next base: position 4,376 of record DNPP01000350.1, on the reverse strand, counting down.
ATTTTTCAGCATAGACCCATTGAATATCAATGGCTTGACAAGCTTAAATTGCTTATGTTAGACTTTAAAAGAATTTGACAATATCTTTGCTTTCATAATCCGACATTTTAGAGGAGGGCGTTATTTTGGATTATTTTTTGACTGAAGAACAACAGATGATTAGGGATTTAGCTCGGCGGATCGCCGATGAGAAAATTGCACCCAGAGCATTGGAATTGGATGAGAGCGGCGAATTCCCCTGGGACTTAATGAAGATAATTGCTGATGCCGACCTGTTCGGAGTATATTTACCGGAAGAGTACGGTGGGATGGGTGGCGGAGTTTTTGAGCAATGCCTGGTGGTGGAAGAACTTTCCAGGGCCTGCAGCGGTGTGGCTGTAAGTTATGCTGCCTCCGGACTCGGCTGTATGCCGATTTTAGTTTTAGGCTCAGAAGAACAAAAGAAGAAATACTTACCGCAAATTGCCGCCGGCAAGAAATTGGCGGCCTTCGGCGCTACTGAAGCCAATGCCGGCAGTGATCCGTCCGGTATGGAGACTACTGCAGTTTTAGATGGCAATGAATATGTCATTAACGGTACCAAACAATGGATTACCAATGGTGGTGAAGCCGAGATCTATACTGTAATGGCAGTAACCGATAAGAGAAAAGGTCCCCGCGGCATCAGCTGTTTTATCGTTGAGAAAGGCACCCCCGGTTTTAGTTTTGGAAAAAAAGAGAACAAAATGGGAATCCGGGCTTCGGCTACCCGTGAGTTGGTCTTTGACAACTGCCGTATTCCTAAAGAGAACCTGCTAGGTGGTAAAGAAGGGGTTGGTTTCATCGCCACCATGAAAACTTTTGACCGGACCCGGCCGGGAATCGGTGCTCAAGCTATCGGTGTGGCTCAAGGCGCTTTGGATGCAGCCGTTAAATATTCGCGGGAACGGGTTCAATTTGGTGAAAAGATTTCCTCTTTCCAAGCGATTCAGCATATGTTGGCCGACATGGCGACTCAACTTGAGGCAGCTCGTGCCCTGGTATATGCAACTGCCAGAATGATCGATTCCGGCGCTAAGAATTTCTCTAAAGAATCGGCAATGGCCAAGCTGTTTGCTTCGGATACCGCGATGAAAGTAACTGTTGATGCGGTTCAAGTTTTCGGGGGTTATGGTTATATGAAGGAATACCCGGTCGAGAAGATGATGCGGGATGCTAAAATCACCCAGATTTATGAAGGAACTAACCAAATACAACGGAATATCATCGGACTTGAGTTGATTAAAGAATACGCTTCTAAAAAGTAAATAATGCCCAGCGCCCACAAGGGCGCTTTTTTCGGTACGAACTTATTGCTATTCAGGTTGCTCGAAAATTCAGAAGCTAGAATCCAGGAGATAGAATAAAATTTTGTAAAATAGCTTCGCAGGATTCAGTTACATTTTTCTGGATTCTGACTCCTGTCTCCTAGGTCTATAGATGTGAAGTGTTTTTTAACTATTTTTAAGTAGGAGGAGATATTTGGTGAAGATCGTTGTTTGCGTGAAACAAGTTCCCGATACAACTGAAGTTAAGATTAACCCGGAAACCAATACTTTGATTCGTGAAGGCGTGGCCAGTATCTTAAACCCCTTCGATATGTATGCGGTGGAAGAAGCAATCCGGATCAAGGAAAAACTGGGCGGTACGGTTACTGTAATATCCATGGGTCCGCCCCAGGTAGCCGAACAACTCCGGGAAACCATCGGTATGGGCGTTGATGATGCGGTTCTATTATCTGATCGCGCATTTGCCGGTTCCGATACGTTGGCTACTTCTTATGCGCTTTCGAAAGGAATTGAGAAAATCGGCGATGTCCAATTGATCCTCTGCGGTAAACAGGCAATTGACGGCGATACGGCTCAAGTGGGTCCGGAGATTGCCGAGAAACTTGGTATGCCACATATTACTTATGTGAAGAAGGTTAATGAAATCAGTGAGACCGAAATGACGGCAGAGCGGATGAATGAAGATGGTTTTGAAAGGGTTCAAATGACCCTGCCGGCGTTAATTACTGTTGTTAAGGAGATTAACGAGCCCCGGATGCCTTCATTGAAGGGCATGATGCGGGCCAAGAAAGCTGAGATTAAAACCTGGTCCGCCGCCGATATTGGGGCAGATCCGGCCAAGTCCGGATTAAACGGCTCACCTACGTGGGTTAAGACCATTTTTGTGCCGGAGATAAAATGCCAGGGTGAAATTTTTGAAGGTCCCCCTGAAGTGCAAGTAAAATCATTGGTTGATGCCATTGTGTGCCGAAAAATAGTATAATTTCAAAACCCGATCCCTTGCTCTTTAAAAGGGTAACCACTATCCTTCGTAGATAATTTTTAGGACATGCAACGTTACCCAAATACCTTTTAAGGGATAGAGTTGCTTTTAGACCCAATATTATAGAATTTATAGGTATTCTTATAAATAGGAATAGATTTTAAGGAGGCTCATTATGGCCATTAAGGTTTTTAACGATAAATGTCGCGGTTGTAAATTATGCCTTTCCAGTTGTCCTTTTGGAATTATTGAAATTATCGATAATAAAGCGGTCATCAAAGATGGCTGCACCATGTGCGGTACTTGCGTAAAGACATGTAAATTTCAGGCTATTGAAATAACCCGTGATGTGAAGATAACGATTGACAAGTCTCTTTACAAGGGTGTTTGGGTTTTTGCCGAACAACATAACGGTAAACTTTCCAATGTGGCATTTGAATTGCTGGGAGAAGGGCGTAAACTTGCCGATGAGCTTGCCGAGCCGCTCGTTGCAGTATTAATGGGCAGCAAAATCGAAGCGGAGTCCAAACGGTTAATTGCTTATGGCGCCGATCAAGTGCTGGTAGCGGATGCTCCGGAGTTGGAACATTTCTTAGAGGATTCTTATGCGCAGGTGTTAACCGATCTCGTTAAGCAGGAAAAGCCCAATATCATTTTGATAGGCGCTACCGCCATCGGCCGTTCGCTGGGACCGAAAGCGGCTGCCCGACTGGAAACCGGACTAACTGCCGACTGTACCGGCCTGGCGGTCGATGTGGCAGAAAAGAATCTATTACAAACCCGGCCGGCTTTCGGCGGTAATCTGATGGCCACGATCTTATGTCCGAACCATCGTCCGCAAATGGCGACGGTGCGGCCAAAGGTGTTTAAGCCCCTGGAGGAAAATCCGGGTCGCGCCGGAACCGTTACCAAAGTTGATCTGGGGAAGACAGCTTGGAATATTCGCGCTAAAGTTTTAGAGGTAGTGAATGAAGTCGGCAACTCCGTTAATCTGGAAGAGGCCAACATTATTGTCTCGGGTGGCCGCGGTCTTGGCGATCCCAAGAACTTTCAGTTGGTGAAAGATTTAGCCGCCGTATTGGGCGGCGCGGTGGGTTCTTCCCGGGCTGCGGTTGATGCGGGATGGATCCCGTATGCTCATCAGGTCGGCCAGACTGGTAAGACTGTCGGACCCAAGATTTATTTTGCTTGCGGTATCCACGGCGCGATTCAACATCTAGCCGGTATGTCGTCTTCGGATATTATCATTGCAATCAATAAAAACCCGGATGCTCCTATCTTTAAGGTGGCAACCTTCGGAATTGTGGGCGACGTGCTTGAGATCCTGCCGATGTTGACTAAGGCGTTCAAGAAGGAATTGGGTGGTTGAGCGAACTTTTTTAGGCGTTGCTAAGTGTAAAGTAAAAGTAAATTAAAAACCGTAATGATACCCGATTTATCTGAATCAGGACAGGCATTGCGGTTTTTATTTTATTGATTCTATTTCTTGGAGACTCCCTGAAGTTCTTCGCCATCGACCAAAATCGACGGCTGTCTCTATTTTATCGGCCTGATAAAATGGATTATTAAATATACATTAAATGTGCTATAACCCATAAAGAATTTTCCGAGAGCGAGCAATTTAGGTATATAATAAAACTATTATTTTCTCCAAAACAGTATTGGGGATGATAATTTTGCCGCAATGATGGTGCAAGATTGAGATGTATGTGTCCTTAATAGATAGTAATGAATAAAAAACAGCTATGAAATGGGGGAATCAACTGTGAAAAAAATTGATGGTTTAAAAAAGGAAATGAGTAGTGAGAAAACTAAGGTAACCCAATCTGAAATTCCGGATTCTATTAGTTTTTCCGGTAATTATAAGCCTGCTCAAAGTCTTGGAAATGGGCGCTGGCAATATAAGGGAAAGACCTATAAAGAAGAATCTATTTAAGTATATTTTGCGGATTATTTTAATGCGGTATTTAGCTCAGAATTAAATAGAGGAAGCCCCCGTTACCCCAAATACCAGCTTCACTTTAACCTCACGTTGTATAAGCGTTTTCTGGAATGTCGGAGTCTTAGCATTTTCAGATGTTTGTCGG
>DNPP01000384.1:3744-4262 GCA_003501365.1 Bacillota bacterium | reverse complement strand
TCAAGCCCGGTTTGTCTGAATTTAATCTCAGCCTCGCCTTGAGCCAGGCTCTTGGGACCAACGGTGATTCGGAGTGGAATTCCGATCAGATCAGCGTCTTTAAATTTGACGCCGGCTCTTTCATCCCGATCATCCAGTAAAACCTCAACCTTGGCAGCTTCCAATTTTTGATACAGTTCCTCAGCCACCGGGAGTTGCTCCGGGTTGACCGCAATAACATGGACTTGATAAGGAGCAATCGCTAGTGGCCATTTAATACCGTTATTGTCATAATTTTGTTCGATTGCTGCAGCCATGGTACGGCTTACTCCGATCCCGTAACATCCCATAACGATAAGTTGAGATTGGCCTTTCTCATCCAAATAGGTTGCGCCCAAGGCTTTACTGTATTTAGTACCGAGCTTAAATATTTGCCCGGCTTCAATTCCGCGGACTTCCTTCAAATGGCCGTCACAATGAGGGCAGGTTTCGCCGGCTTTGGCAATTCGTAAATTAACGTAGGTTACATTTTTGAAATC
>DNPP01000384.1:0-3475 GCA_003501365.1 Bacillota bacterium | reverse complement strand
CGGACCGGTTCCGCATTGATTAAATGGAACTCCGGTTCATTGGCCCCTACAACCACACCATGCATTTCCTGCACCAGATTATCGGCGATGATCTTGATGCGTTCATCCAGATTGATCGGCCCCACATAGCCGATAGGCAACCCGAAGATTTCCGCCAGCTCTTCCGGAGGCGCCAGATATAATTTTTTACAGTCCAAGAAATTAGCCAGTTTGATCTCGTTGACTTGATCATTACCGCATAGCAGCACGGCTACATAACTGTCACCCGTACCATAAAATAGAGTTTTCACGGTATTCTCCGGCTTGATCTTTAAAAAGTCGCATACTTCATCAATTGTCTTATAGCCTGGCGTGTTCACTTTCTCCAACCCTTTAGGATCTCCGGCCGCGCCAATCGCAACTTTTGAAATTGCTTTTTCGACATCCGCCGCATAATTACAGGTATCACAATAAAGAACAAGAGCCTCACCGGCTTCGGCCAGTACCATAAATTCCTGGCTGCTGTTACCGCCGATAGCCCCGGAGTCGGCGTCCACCGGCCGGAACTTTAAACCGCAACGCGTGAAAATCCTGGTATAGGCCCGGTACATCGCCTGATAACTTTCTTCTAATCCCGCTTCGTCCAAATCAAACGAATACAAGTCTTTCATAATGAATTCCCGGCCCCGCATCAACCCAAAACGAGGACGAACTTCATCCCGGTATTTATTTTGAATTTGATATAAACGGATTGGCAATTCCCGATAGGAACGAACTTCATTTTTGACAACCGTAGTAATGAGTTCTTCATGGGTCGGTCCCAAACAAAATTCGCGTTGATGACGATCTTTCAAGCGAAACATTTCATCGCCATAAACCTCCCAACGTCCACTCTGCTTCCAAATCTCAGCGGGTTGCACAATCGGCATGGCCAACTCCTGGCCGCCTTCCCGATCCATCTCTTCCCGGACGATTTGGGAGATCTTTAATAAAGTCCGCCAGGCCAGTGGTAGATACGTATACATACCGGCCGCCGCTTTGCGGATCATCCCCGCTCGCAGCATTAGTTGGTGACTGATGACTTCTGCCTCGGCCGGAACTTCCCGAAGTGTCGGCCCAAATAGTTTTGATTGACGCATGAAACACCCTCCGTTTTTTATCGTAAAGAATAATCTCCCGCCAAGGCGCAAAGAAAAAATAATGATACGATTAAACCAAACAACTGGTCAATTTTATTCAAACTCTGCGCCTTTGCGCCTCTGCGGGAGGATAAAATAGACTTATTTTCGCGTGCATTTGCGCAACTTTCGATTGCTCCTGCGAGCCTGGGTGGATGACTATTATCAAATAACCAATAACTAATCACCAGGAACCAATTTCTCCAGTTCTTCTTTCAACGCTGCTATAATCTGGTCTTCCGGCACTTTTTTAATGATTTCTCCTTTACGGAAAATCAAGCCTTCCCCTTTGCCGCCGGCAACACCCAAGTCTGCCTCACGGGCTTCTCCCGGTCCATTGACCGCGCATCCCATTACTGCGATTTTTAATGGTTGATGGACAGCAGCGGCTAATTGTTCCACCTGAAAAGCCAGCGATTCCAAATTAATTTGGCAACGGCCACACGTTGGACACGAGACCACCGTTGCTCCAAAGCTGCGCAGTTGTAATGCTTGTAAAATATCTTGTCCCACAGCAACTTCACGCACCGGATCCCCAGTCAAGGATACCCGTAAAGTATCTCCAAGGCCTTCCCAAAGTAAAGCGCCCAAACCCACAGCTGAACGTATCGAACCTTTAAACCAAGTCCCGGCTTCCGTAATCCCGATATGGAACGGGTAATCACATTGCTGGGCCAATAATTGATAAGCTTCGATAGTAGCCGGGACGGAAGAGGCTTTCAAGGAAACCACGATATCGAAAAATTCAACCGCCTCCAAAAGTCGGATATGACGAAGGGCGCTTTCAACCATAGCCTCAGGGGTAGGCCCCCCGAAGTTTGCCAATAAATCCTTTTCCAAAGACCCGGCATTGACTCCAATCCGTATCGGTATTGGAATCTGCCGTTCTTTCGCTTTACGGGCTACCAAGTTGACCCGGTCGGGGCCCCCAATATTGCCCGGATTGATTCGCAATTTACTGATACCGGCTTCAATGGCGGTCAGAGCTAAATGATAGTCGAAATGGATATCCGCCACCAGCGGCACATTTGAATTCTTACAAAAATAGGCCAGATTATCGGCTGCTTCCCCATCCGGGACAGCCAACCTTACTATCTCACAACCGGCTGCGCTTAATTGGCGGATTTGCTCCAAAGTCGCCGCTTTATCGCGGGTATCGGAGGTAGTCATGGATTGGATCGATATGGGGTGGTTACCGCCGATTACCAGCGGTCCAACTTGCACTGATTTGGTTTTTCGACGCGGTTGCATTCAAAATTACCTTTCTTTTTACTGTTACGATTATATCATTCATACAAAGAGAAGTTAAGGTGAGAATTGGGATTTTTTAGAGCGATTTTTTCTCGATTGATATTGCAAAGAAATTTGATGAAATCCAAACTACTGAAAACTTTCCCGATGCTCCTAAAATAAAATAATCATTCGGGTCAGCCCTCATTCTATCTTTCTCCCTCAGGGAGAAACGATCTGTAACTCTGTTAGTTTTTAAATACTTCGAAAGCCAAAACCTTCGTTCCTCCCCATAGGGAAGACGCAAGATGGAGGGTTAACCCGAGTTCGGTTCGTTATCTTGTTGCCCAAAACAACATATAATTAAATCCCATTAAAAAACCCCTTAAGTAAGTGCCAAGTAACATCGGCTTAAGGAGTTTTTATCGATCGCGTTAAATTATTTGGCTCTATCCTAGCCGATGGTTGACATTTTTGGTCCGCTGCGGGTTTTCAACCCGAAATCTTCCCCGGCTTTCCGGATTTCGATAGTTATCGGTTATTGCCGATTTTCCCTGACGCACTACCGGTTTTCTCCCTCTTTTTTTTAAAGGGGATTTTTCAAAAACGGTTGGCCCTTTACTGCCAAACTTGGCAGCTGGCGTATGATTGGCTTGAGAATTCTTATTGGTGAATTTCCGTTTGCCTTCAGTCGAGACGCCCTGCAAACCCGGTTTTGAAATCCCGGTTTGTTTGTATACTTTGGGACTTGGGGCCACTGGTTTGCCTCTCCCGATCCCAATAATGGGTCGCTCCGAAGAACTCGAAAAGCCCGGCTTCTTTGGTGCTGCCAGTCCCGAAGCAATCGGTTTGGTTACTCTGCCATCGTTCTTTTTCCCTTGATAGCCGGTGCTTCTCCGGTGACGCCCCATTTTCTTATTGTGACCGCTGGCGACACAAGCATCGCAGAAACCTTTATTCTTGCGGACTTGAGCTGCGGCTTCTTTGCCGCAACTCCGGCAAAAATCGCCCAGGCTTTGGGCACATTGATAACAAAGTCCGGTTTTACGGACATAACTTGGATCGGGTTTGCCACAGGCGCTGCAGAC
>DNPP01000083.1:6550-12340 GCA_003501365.1 Bacillota bacterium | reverse complement strand
AAGAGAATTTTTTTACCATCCGCCTCAATAAAAAAACTTAAACCCCATTCACCGAAGAGGCCGTGCCCGGCGTTGTTGTCGACTAGAAGGGTTAAATGCATCCTATTACTGCCTCCTCCTATATATTGAAAAATTTGAAGTCTGAATCAACTATACCCAGCCCTTAAATGAAAGTCAATAAAATAAATAATTGACATATGCCAATAATATGCGTATAATATTTATGGGCATATGACAATAATATTTTATAGGAATGGGGCTTTAAGGAGGCTATAGACGATGAAAATTGCTGTTTCAGCAAGTGGAAAAACGCTTGAAAGTATCATGGATCAACGCTTCGGCAGGGCGGCCTTTTTTTTGATTGTGGACTCAGAGACCATGGAATTTGAAGCCATTGACAACCAGGGAGCATCGAGTGGAGGCGCGGGTGTGGCTGGGGCTCAAATCGTGTCGGAGCATGGGACTCTGGCATTAATTACCGGGAACGTTGGGCCTAACGCTTTGGAGGTTTTGAATGCGGCCGGGATTTCGATTTGTCGGGGAAAAGCGACTTCAATCCGGGAAAATATTGAAGAGTATAAAAGGGGAACGCTGGAGAAGATCGATACCGCAGTTGCTTCGCATTTTGGCATGGGGGCGGGAAGCCCGAAATGAAAATTGCGGTTTTAAGCGGCAAGGGCGGAACCGGAAAAACTACTGTTTCGGCTAGTCTGGCTTACTCTATCGAAAACAGTCAATATATCGATTGCGATGTCGAGGAACCCAATGGGGCAATCTTTCTAAAACCGGAGCTTCAAAAAACCTATGAAGTAAAGGTGCCTGTACCTGAGGTGGATAGCTCGGTTTGCAATGGATGCGGTAAATGTGCCAAAACGTGTCAATTTCACGCTTTAGCCGTGATCAAAGATAAAGTACTGGTATTTTCGGAAATTTGCCATCATTGCGGCGCTTGCCTGATAGCCTGTCCCGTTGGGGCTATTCATGAAACCGAGCGGACAATTGGAATGATTGAAACGAATGAATCCGGGACTTTTTTGCATGGTCGTTTAAATATCGGGGAACCGGTCGGTATTCCGATTATTCGTGAATTAAAGAAACGGATGCGTGATGAGGGATTAGTGATACTGGATTGTCCTCCCGGGGCTTCTTGCTCGGTGATGAAGTCCGTCCACGGATGCGATTATTGCATCCTGGTAACGGAACCGACGCCTTTCGGGCTTCATGATCTTAAAATTGCCGCAGAACTTATCCAAAAAATGGGGATTCCCTATGGAGTAATCATCAATAAAGCGACTCCTACTGAAAAGATAATCCATCCGTTCTGCGCTGAAAATGGTATCGAAGTTCTGTTGGAAATCCCCTTTTCCCGGGAAATCGCCGAGAATTATTCGAAAGGCATCTTGCCTGCGGAAGCTACTTCGGATTGGAAAACCAAGTTCGGCGAAGTTGCCCGGAAATGCGCAATTCAAGGCCGAGAGGGGGGCTAAAAGTTGAAACAAGTTTCATTTGTAAGCGGCAAGGGCGGTACCGGAAAAAGCACCGTAGTCTCATCATTAAGTTTATTGGTCAAAAATAAAATGTTGGCCGATTGTGATGTAGACGCCCCCAATCTGCATTTATTACTGGATAATAAGGTTTTATTGGCGGAGGATTTTTACGGCGCCAGAGCGGCTGTCATTAACCGCGATGTTTGTTTACAATGCGGTCGGTGCCGGGGAGTATGCCGTTTTGATGCGATTAACGAAAGTTTTGAAATTGTGCCGATGCATTGTGAAGGCTGCGGCGCCTGTACTATCGTATGTCCTGTTGAGGCCATTCGTTTGGAAACGGTAAAAACTGGGCAGACCTTTGTATCAGGGACCGCAAGAGGGACTTTTGCACATGCGTTGTTGGATATCGGAGCGGATGGTTCGGGCAAGCTAGTTACTGAAGTCCGTAAAAAACTGGAGCAATTTAAAAAAGATGAACAATGGATTTTGATTGACGGTTCGCCGGGTATCGGTTGTGTAGTCATTGCTTCCATCGCCGGTGCGGATGCGGTGGTGGCGGTTGCCGAGCCCACCAAGTCGGGTTTGAGTGATTTGGAGCGAGTTTTGGGTGTTGCCCGCCATTTCCGGATTTCCGGCTTCGTATGTATTAATAAGTTTGATTTAAATCCCGAAATTACCGTGGAAATTGAAAACTTCTGTAAAAATAACGACTTTACGGTCATCGGCAAAATACCCTTTGATCCCGGTGTCATGAAAGCTTTACAGGAGTATAAAACGCCGATTGAGGCTGGAGATCAACAGTTTACCCAGGAACTTGAGAACTTGTGGCAAAATCTCCAAGAAGAAATGAATAAGAAGATTGACATGGATTGATGATGTAGGGTAAAATAATAAAGAGCATACGCTAAAAACAATAAATTCAATTGAATTCGAGGCGTTGATAAAATGACAGAAAATGAAACAGTAGCGAGTCATGGAAAATTTGAGAAAAGCGTCAATCCCTTCGGAACCATTAAACATGTCGTGGCGGTCATGAGCGGTAAGGGCGGGGTGGGTAAGTCTTCAGTCACCGCGTTGCTCGCTGTAGCGCTCCATAGTCGGGGGCTTTCGGTCGGTATTTTAGATGCCGACGTCACCGGACCGAGTATTCCGAAACTTTTCGGAGTAAAAGGTCAAGTCTTCAATAATGGGTTAGGGCTGGAACCGCTGCAGTCTGCATTGGGAATTAAGCTGATGTCGATTAATTTTTTGTTGGAGAAAGAAGACCAACCGGTCATTTGGCGGGGTCCGATGATTTCAGGCGTGGTCAAACAATTTTTTGAGGAAGTGACCTGGGGTGACTTGGATTATTTGCTAATCGATTTGCCGCCGGGGACCGGCGATGTGCCGCTCACTGTCATGCAGTCGCTTCCTTTGGACGGGATGATTGTGGTATCTTCCCCCCAGGAGTTGGTGGAGTTGATTGTTAAAAAGGCCGTCCATATGGCTGAGCAGATGCAGATTCCTATTTTAGGGCTAATCGAGAATTATAGTTATTTGGAATGCCCCGACTGTAAGAAAAAAATAAATGTTTTTGGGGAGAGTAGGGCGGAACAGGTAGCGTCTTCTGCTGGATTGACGCTTTTCGGCAAGTTGCCGATTGTTTCGAAAGTAGCTTCACTGGCGGATGAAGGTAATATTGAAGCTGTGGAAACAGTTGTGCCCGGATTTTTTGATTCGATTGCCGAGAGTTTTCTGGCAGGTATCGGTAAAATCAAGCAAGGATAAATTTAAATAACTAAAGGAGAAATTCGAAAATGAAAATTGCAATAGCGACCGATAATGGAACCGTAGCCCAGCATTTTGGGCATTGTGAAGGGTTTACAGTTTTTGAACTTGAAAATGGTGCTGTTAAGGAAGAAAAATTTGTTCCCAATCCGGGACACAAACCGGGTTTTCTACCTAATTTTTTACACGATTTGGGCGTAAAGGCCATCATTGCCGGGGGAATGGGCGGCGGCGCCATCGATATTTTCAATGAACACGGCATTGAAGTGATTACCGGTATCAGCGGCCAGAATAGTCAAGTGGTTCAGCAATATTTGCAGAAGGAACTGGTTTCTTCCGGCAGCGTTTGTCAGGAACACAGCCATGCCGACAGCTGCGGAGATTGATATGGCGAGACCTACTAAATGGCGTAAAGTCGGGTTTATCCCGGGTATCCGGTACTTTATTCCGACCGGTATTCCCAAGTGCGAACTTGAAGAGAATGTTCTTAAAATTGAAGAATTGGAAGCAATCCGTTTGAAAGATTTGGAAGGTCTGGAACAGGAAGAAGCGGCTGAAAAAATGGAAGTATCCCGTCCCACTTTTCAGAGGATCCTGAATACTGCCAGAGAAAAACTTGCCGATGCTTTGATCAACGGCAAAGCCATCCGGATCGAAGGCGGTAATTTTACCAGTAATATTTGCCCGGTAAAATGTCAAAATTGCCAAAAAGAGTGGCAGGAAAGCTATGAAAATTATACGAAAATCTTGGATGGCACCTATGAATGCCCCGACTGCGGGTCAAAGGATATAACTTGTGTGTTTGGACAGGGCAAACGTTTTTGCGGCGGCAAATGCTGGCGACATGGTACAAGTGATCAGGAGTAAGGTTACCTATCACCTATCTAGCTACATATCATACGATGGCCGCAAATAGGGCATTTTACCAACGGACAGGCATCGCCGCCCTTATGGGGAATCGTCTTGCCGCAGGATGGACAAACGAGTTTCGTTATCTTTTTATCCATGATATTCACCTTTAATTTGGTTTTTAATGTTTTATTGTATTTCACGATAATCAAACTAGTTCCATAAAGTGGAGGGGACTTTTGAAGATTTTCTTGGAATCAAATTAGCTTAAACGAAATTGTCTATATGACTATATTGTGATATAGTAATTTTAAGGTGATAATCATGGTTAAATGGGAAAATAAAGCCAATCAAGAGCGGGCCGCTATTTTTAAAGCCTTGGGGCATACTTTGAGGCTGGCGATCTTGGATGAACTGCAAAAAGGGGAATGTTGCGTCCAGGATTTGATGGAGAAGTTAGGCTGTGAACAGTCTAATCTTTCGCGGCATTTGGCGGTTCTCAAACAGACCGGAATTATTGATTGCAGGAAAGATGGGTTGTACGTTTATTACTCATTAGCAATCCCTTGTATTAGCGGTATTTTTAAATGCGTAAATCAGGTAATATCGAAACGGATTGAAACGAATCAGGAGATCTCCGAACAGTTATGATTCGATTGTTGTTTGTTATATTACTGTCGACTCCGGCTCTTGTAGTGGATGGCAAAGTGAAGTTTGCCGGCCGGGTTCCTACCAAAGACGAAATCAAAAAGTATCTGCAAGGCGCTGCGGGGGAAAGTGGTTGTAGCTCCTGCGGGTGCTGCAGTTAGGAATGGAATTTAAAAGTTTAAACAACAAAATATGCGGGGGAGCGTTTAAAATGAAATTAGGGTTAATTCGTTGTCTCCAAACCGAAGCTATATGTCCGGCAACCCCTGATTTAAAAGTAATTTGTCGGCCAAGAAATTAAGATTTTCGATTATACACTTTGATAGCATAACATGATGTATTGGTGGTGATCTTCTGATGCTCAATGTAGCATTATATATAATTTGTTTACTTATTATTGCTTTGTCCTGGTGGAAGGACAAGCAAAAAACAAAATTGGCTCTCGTAAAAGCTTGGAAGTCCTTTGAGAATATTTTACCGCAATTTTTAGGAGTATTGGTGTTAATCGGGATTATGCTAGCCTATCTTGATACCAATACTATTAGTAAGCTATTAGGCAATCAATCAGGGTGGTGGGGGATCATCATTGCCGCTATGATTGGGGCTGTAACCTTAATCCCCGGTTTTGTCGCTTTTCCAACGGCTGCACTTTTATTAAAAAATGGGGCCGGCTTAATGCAAATGGGCGCATTTGTTTCTACGCTAATGATGGTGGGAATTGTGACCATGCCGGTGGAGATCAAATACTTCGGGCGAAAATTGACAATTTATCGAAATCTGTTGGCATTCCTCTTTTCGTTTCTGGTAGCCTGGGTGATAGGAGTAGCGGCAAAATGAGTAAACTGATTAAAAGATACAGTTTCTTTGTGGTTGCATTATTGGCTATGGCCATGTTAGCTATTTGGGATTGGTCCAGAGAAGTAAAGGCTCTTCATGTTTTGTATTTCAGTCTCCAAGAAATGCTGCTGGTGATCCCGCCGATATTTTTACTACTCGGCTTTTTAGACGTTTGGGTCCCTAAGGAGACCATGACCCG
>DNPP01000083.1:0-6143 GCA_003501365.1 Bacillota bacterium | reverse complement strand
ATATTTATCGGAGCTTGGTCAACCACGAAAATACCGATGTTTCTTTTTGAAATGGCGGCTTTGGGCCCGAAATTTGCCTGGACCCGCTTGGCAGTAGATATACCGGGAATTATTATCATTGCCTGGGTTTTAAATCGAATAGTTTCCAGCAAAGAGAAAGCAGCGATCATTCAAAATGCGGCCAATCTATAAGTATGAGGAGGATTGATTATGAATTTGAAAGTTTTAATTGTAGGTGGAGTGGCAGGGGGAGCAACAGCTGCAGCCCGGTTGCGCAGGATAAATGAGGACGCAGAAATCATTATCTTTGAAAAAGGAGAGTATATTTCTTACGCCAATTGCGGATTGCCGTATCATATTAGTGATATCATCCCGGAAAAAGACGACTTGTTATTACAGACGCCGGAGAGTATGTGGCAGCGTTTTCGGATTGATGTTCGGATCAATTCCGAAGTAGTCAAGATTATGCCTGATGCCAAACAGGTAGAAGTTCTCGATAAATTGAAGGGAGAAACCTATACCGAAAGCTATGATAAATTGATCCTGGCTCCGGGAGCGGACCCGATTCGGCCTAATCTACCGGGAATCAATTCTAAGCGGATTTTTACTTTACGTAATGTGCCCGATACTTTTCGAATTAAGGATATTGTTGAAAAGCAAAAACCGAAAAGGGCGGTAGTAGTCGGAGCCGGCTTTATTGGTTTGGAAATGGCTGAAAACCTGCATCTTAAAGGGGTTAAAGTAACCATTGTGGATGTTGCCGATCACGTCATTGCGCCGCTTGATTATGAAATGGCCGCCATCGTTCATCAGCATCTGAAGACCAAAGGAGTCGAGTTTTACTTGAAGGATGCGGTGCAATCTTTCGAAGACCATCAGGATTTGGTATTGGTTCAGCTTGGCAGCGGCAGAAGAATCAAAGCGGATATGGTTATTTTAAGTATCGGCATTAAGCCCGATACGAAAATTGCAATGGATGCCGGGCTTGATATCGGACCTCATGGTGGAATTTTAGTCAATGATTATCTAAAAACTTCAAACCCCGATATTTATGCCGTCGGAGATGCAATTGAAGTGAATGACTTTGTGACCGGGGCGCAGACTTTAATTCCTCTGGCCGGCCCGGCCAATAAACAAGGCCGGATTGCAGCCAATAATATTTGCGGGGCGACTGAAAAGTATGCCGGTACCCAAGGCACGGCAATTGTTAAAGTTTTTGATCTTACGGTAGCCGTCACCGGAAACAATGAAAAAGGATTACAACGGAAAAATATTGTTTACGAAAAATCATTTACGCACTCGCCATCCCATGCCGGTTACTATCCGGGAGCGATTCCGATGGCTATTAAATTGTTGTTTTCCAAACCCGATGGTAAGATTCTGGGAGCCCAGATAATCGGTTATGAGGGAGCCGATAAACGGATGGATATCATTGCCACTGCCATCAGGGCGGGAATGACCGTTCACGG
Source organism: Bacillota bacterium (assembly GCA_003501365.1). Classification (GTDB taxonomy): domain Bacteria; phylum Bacillota; class UBA4882; order UBA8346; family UBA8346; genus UBA8346. The sequence goes on along the minus strand of DNPP01000083.1, from coordinate 4,674 downwards.
GCTTGAAAGTTTGGAATTAGCCTATGCGCCGATGTATTCATCCGCCAAAGATCCGGTTAATATTGCCGGCTATACCGCAGCCAATATTTTAAAAGGCACTCATCCGGTCTTTCATTGGGATGCGGTCGCAACTTTGGATTTACATACGATCTTTTTATTGGATGTGCGGACTCCCGGTGAATTTCGCCAGGGAAGCATTCCGGGAGCAATCAATATCCCGGTAGATAATTTGCGGGAACGACTGGCCGAAGTGCCGCAGGATAAGGAAATCTATCTCTTTTGTCAAATTGGATTGCGTGGCTATATCGCCACCCGGATCTTGCTGCAGCATGGCTATACCAAAGTTAAGAATTTAAGCGGTGGTTATAAGACATACCAGTTGGCGGTTCAAAAACAAGCCAATGAAGATATCTATGAGAATGAGACGGTTACCAATAACGATTTGATTAAACCGATTTAAGTTATTTTGATGATTATTTTGATGTAAACAAAAAGGGGGAAATCCGCTGGAAAAACAACCGCAGCAAATTTTGGCGAAATTAAATGGCACGGAAATGTATTTTGAACTGATGCAAGACTTGGCCAAACGCTGGTTAGCCCATGACGGACTTTGGTTTCAAGCCATTGAAAAAGAATATGGCATGGATGCTGCCATTAAAATGGATGCCGCCGCTTGGGAAAGATTTGCTCCGCTGGAAGCCGAGCGAATTCTCAAACTTTTTCACTTGCCGACAGGCGGTGGTATTCCGGTACTCAAAGAAGCGCTTAGTCTGAGGTTACATGCGTTTATCCACAAACAAGAGATAATCGATGTAGCCGACAATCGAATCATATTGCGCATGAACGAATGCCGGGTGCAGTCGGCGCGAAATCGCAAAGGCATGCCGGATTTTCCTTGTAAGTCCGTAGGCGTGGTGGAATACACCGGTTTTGCTCAGAGAATCGATCCCCGGATTCTAGTGCGGTGCCTTAATTGTCCGCCGGATGAGCATCCGCAAGAGTATTATTGCGCCTGGGAGTTTTGGATTTAATCAATTATGACTTTGGGTATTCTCAATTATTATTAAAAGCAACCGCCTGCACTACCTGTTTCTCAAATTATGATGGCTCATTTTTCAAATTAATCAAATAACCAATTTTGAATTCATAACTTGACAATTTTAGTGGACTAGAATAAAATTTCATTAAATATAATAATTCCGATAGAATAACTTATAATTGAAAGTAAACACTTGATTATATTTGGTTTTTTGGGGAGGGAGAGAATTGGTTATTCTGGTTGTAGGCGCCGACCGATTGGGGAATATTCATGAACAATTATGCCGCGAAGGAGCACAGGAAATTATTCATTGGACGGGCCGTTGCAAAACGTGTGTTAATAGATGTATCCCCAAAAGAGTGGAAAAGATCATCGTATTCTACGACTTCATTAATCATCCCTTGATGGGGAACATCAAAAAACAAGCCAACAAAGCCGGGATACCGGTTATCTACAGCAAACGCGCCCTTTCTCACAAACCCGACGGTTTGTTGGCATGATGAGATGTGTTTTACTCGATGAATACCGCCGAATACCAATTTTGAGTTTGCTCCCGATCTTTTAATGTTTCAATAGGTAGCCGGAATTTGCGGACGGTTTTAAAAACATCGATTCCCACACTATGGAAAGCCGGACGGGCTTTTTTAGGATTGAGACAAGGTTTGTCTTTTAAACCGGCGCATTCAGCACATAAAGCGCAATCACATAAAGAAAATGCAAAATAAAACCCATCCACAAAGGCTTGACTTTCGAGGGCCAAAGAAACCTGCTGGGAGATCTTTTTATCGGTGGAATGGATGATCACTCCCCATGAATATTTGGAGAAAATCTGTTGATATTCCCACGGCATTAACGAACCGGGCCGTGAAGGGCAGGTATGGCCTTTGCCCCAATCTGCACAACCAAACATACACTTCAAAATAGTACGGGGATCAAATTCAATATCGGAAATCTTAAAAAGCACTGCATCATCAGCGCCCATTTTTAAAGCTAACTCGCGCTCATTAGGTTGCATAACTACACCTTCTTTAGATTTTTACCCCATTATAACATAACCATATGGTATTAATCGGTAAAGAAATTTAAATCAGTTATAATTATTTATTTCGGTAGCGGAAATAATTGACAATCCAAAAGGCTTATGTTAATATATAAGTAAATTGATAGGAATACTAGATTTATTTGATTAACCACTTTTTTCAAGAATGTGAGGCATCATATAGATGAGTTTTATCATGATCCCATTTTTTTCATTGCTAGCCATTGCCGTTTTTTTACCTCAAATCCGTCGCACGGAGCATGCTGAGATTACCCCTGCTGTTCGGGATAAAGCCTCCGGAAAATTTATTTTACTTTCGAAAGGATATACTCATTATGATATCGCCGGACCCGTAAATGGACAGGTTATTGTCTTCATTCATGGATTTTCGGTACCTTATTACATGTGGGATCGGAATTTTAATGCACTGGCGCGGGCTGGGTTCCGGGTAATTCGTTATGACATCTATGGACGGGGATTATCAGACCGGCCCAAGGTTACATATAATCGGACCCTTTTTGTGAATCAGTTGATGGAATTACTTGACTCATTGGCAATAAAGCAGCCTGTTAATGTGGTTGGCAATTCGATGGGCGGCGCAATTGCCGTTGCATTTAGCGCCGATTTTCCGGCGCGGGTGGGGAAAATAATCTTGATTGATCCGCTCTGTGAGCAGATGGAGATTGGTCTCTTGGGAAAGCCGGGTATTGGCGAGTATCTCGCCAGGAGTTTCTTTGTCCCGGCTTCACCCCGCAAGCAATTAAATGATTTCTACCAGCCGCAGAGTTTTGCAAATTGGCCTGAACTTTTTCGGGAACAGATGTCTTTTAAAGGTTTTGGCAGGGCATTACTCTCCACCCTACGCTGCTTTTTAAGCCAAGATCCAAGCCCCGACTATTGGAGGGTCAAAGACCAAGGTAAACAGGTTTTACTGATCTGGGGCGCCGAGGATCGCACGCTCGCATCCAGTGGAGCTACTAAACTCTATCGAATTTTAAAGCCTGATTTTTTATGGGTTGAAAAAGCCGGCCATGTTCCCCAATATGAATGCCCGGAGCTTGTTAACCGCCGTATAATCGATTTTTTGGCGGAGGGGGCGGAATGTGAATCAATTGGTGAACAAGCTTAATAAAACCTCTTTTGACTTGATATGGTATGTAGCGCTTGATATTTAAAATTATTTTTTATTACTTGCAATTCATATTAAACAGATAAGTATACTATAATAAAACGGGAGGTGAAATCATGGGAAAGAACCAGCAAGAATTATTAAAAGGATTATCCGATGCGGTCGTAGAGATGGATGAAGAGAGTACGGTCTCGCTCGCCAAAGAAGTTGTAAAAGAACAACATGATACGTATCAAGCCATAGAAAAGGGTTTGGCGGACGGCATGGATCGGGCTGGAAAGCTTTTTGAGGAGGAAGAATATTTTATCCCTGAGCTTTTAATGTGTTCCGATGCCATGTATGCCGGGCTGGATATCTTGAAACCTCATCTTACGATCGAGGATCAGACCGAAAAACATCGCGTAGTCATCGGAGTAGTTGAGGGCGACACGCATGATATCGGAAAGAATCTGGTCAAGATTATGCTCGAAACTGCGGGATTTGAAATTTATGACCTGGGGCGCGACGTGCCGCCTAAGGATTTTGTTGCCAAGGCCAAGGAGGTTAAAGCCCAGATCATTGCCATGTCAACCCTGATGACCACGACCATGGATGGAATGGCTGAGGTGATCCGCCTGTTACAACAAGAAAATATCCGGGATCAATTCGCGGTTATGGTGGGTGGAGGTCCGATTTCTCAGAGCTTTGCTGACCGGATCGGCGCCGATGGTTATTCCAAAGACGCGGCGGAAGCCGCCAGATTGGCCCGACGATTAGTTAAAGGAGTTGCCATCGTTCATGAATGATCTCAGTCCTAAGGAGCGGTTATATCGGGTATTGCAACATAAAAAAGTCGACCGGCCTCCGGTGATTTGCACAGGGGGTATGATGAATGCAGCCATTGTCGATGTGATGGAGCAGTCAGGCAGCACATTGCCTGCAGCGCATCATGAAAAGGGTTTAATGGCCGATCTTTCAGAAGCAGTCTGCCAAAAGACCGGATTTGAGGATTTGGGACTACCGTTTTGCATGACTGTGGAAGCTGAGATCTTGGGGAGCGAGATCAATTTCGGTTCACTCACTTGTGAACCGAAGATCGCTAAAGAAGTCTTTCCTTCCGTTAGTCAAGTGGAGTACCGGGACTTGTCCGTATTGAAAGAATCGGGCCGCTTGAATACTGTGGCTGAGGCCTGTTCGGTCTTGGCCGGGAATCATCCGGATATTCCGGTGATCGGCAGTCTAACTGGGCCGATCAGTACAACTGCGTCCATCGTTGATCCGATTACTTTTTTAAAGGAACTGCGTAAGGACCGGGAGAATGCCCACCGAGCCATTGAGTATGTGAGTGATTTTTTGATCATGTATGCCGAAAAACTGGTGGAGAGCGGAGCTTCCTTTATTGCAATCGGTGATCCGACCGCCACGGGGGAGATCTTGGGGCCGAAAATGTTTGAAGAATATGCCGTTTTGTATCTCAACCGGATTATT
>DNPP01000363.1 GCA_003501365.1 Bacillota bacterium | reverse complement strand
GTTTAGAAATAAATGTTTTATGCTTGGTTAAACTATATCAAAATGAACACAAGGAGGAGCCCATGGAGATCACCATTCATCTTCATACTGACGACTCACAGGGCATTAATTTAGAGTTATGGCATAGCCATCGCTATCGCAGGAACCCCCAGATTATTAGGCCCAACTGTCGGGACGATGCCGGACCGGTTTTTCAAATTGACCAGCCCTTGAGTTCTTTTCATTTTATTTTTCACAATCTCAAAGGTGATCCCGGGTTTGAACGTTTTTACGGTAATTTCTTAGGAACGGAGGTTTGGTGCCTCCCGGACCGGGCGGATGTTTATCCGATCAGACCGGCTCCAGTGAAAGGACATGTTAATGATTATTATCACTCCATCGAGGGTTTAGTCCCGGATAATCTTTTTCTGCCGGAGACGGATATATCATATTTGCGGAACGGCTTTCCCCCGGTGGAAAAGGCCGGTACCAAGTTGAAAAAAATAATGCTGGGCGCCAATCTTCTAAAAGATGGTTCGGTTTCATTCGGATTTTTCCATAATCGGGCGGCCCAGGTTTATTTGGTGGGCGATTTCAATGATTGGCAGTGCCCCGGTCACTCTGCGGCGGATCCGCATAAGTTTTTGGCGATGGAATTATACCGGGGGTATTATGAATACCCTAACATTTGGTTATTGCGATTGCCGCCGGAACAATTATCCGCAGAGATTAAATATCAGTTTTATGTAGTCGGAGGTATTCCATTAGATGGTAATAGACGACCGGAACGGTATGTGCATGATCCCTTTGCCCGTTGCTATGACAGGGATGTGGCCCGTAATCCGTGTCTGGTAATCGATCCCAGCCGCTATCAGTGGCAGAGCAATAACTGGAAGACTCCGGATCTCTCGGAATTGATCATTTATGAAATGAGTGTATATGGCTTTAGCGAAGGAGATGCCGATGTCCCACCGGAAGAACAAGGCCGGTTTAAAGGGGTGATCCGCCGCATTCGCAATGGTTATTTTCGCGATTTGGGAGTCAATACCTTGGGGTTGATGCCGACATCAGAAGCGCCAACCATGCAAGGCCCCACTGCCCTCGGCTATGATCCCTGCGGTTTTGCTTCAATTGAAAGAGATTTCGGTTCCCCCGACGAATTGCGTGAATTGGTGGATATTGCTCACCAAAACGGCATCGCTGTATTGCTGGATTTAGTTTTTAACCATACCGCCAATTCCTTTAACCCGTTGTGGGATATTATTTGTGACAACAATCCCGGCGGTTTCTATTTTAGCGGCGGGACCCCCTGGGGGAACCGGGTGGCTACTGAACGGGAGGAGGTTCAGGATTATCTAATCGATGTCTGCAAGATGTTTCTCAAAGAATACCGGATCGACGGCTTCCGATTTGACGCTACTCATTCCGATTGGATGGATCATGGATTTCTCCACCGTTTACAATATGAAATCCGTGACCGCGGCTTTAAACCGGATTGTGTCTTGATCATGGAAAATCTGCCCAACCAAGCGGATTTAAACCGGGACGGCTGGAATGGTTTTGCCCAGTGGTGCGACCCTTTTCACGATAAAATGAAAGCTTTGTTACGGGAAGGTATTTTTCAAGATTGGGTGGACAATTCCACCGAACATTTAGGGGATGTTTTTTATTATTGCCGAAATTTCTATGCAACCCATACAAATAATGTTATCAACTTTTGCGAAAGTCATGATGAAAACAGCATGCCCTATGAAGTGGCTACCGATGGACCGGCTTTAAAAACACCGGCGGCCAAGGAACGCAAATCACGTTTAGGTTTGATGGCTACGGTAGCGGCATTAGGACAACCCATGATCTATATGGGACAGGAGTTTGATGTGGATCGGCCCCGTAACCGGGTCCAATTTGAATGGCCCGTCAATTTAAAAGAAAATAGCTTTTATCAATGGGTAAGAGGACTGTTTAATCTGCGCCGGCGTTATCCCGGCCTCCGGATGTCCGGCGCCAATCTGATTGAAGAGGGCCGTTTTAAATTTATTATCGGACCCTGGATGGATCAAGGGCGTGATAGAGTGGTTATCGGTTGGCGGGCGATGCCGTCTTCTCAACCGCGGGATCAGATGGTAGTACTGTTTAATTTTGAACCCTATGATGTCGAGTTGGGAATTGATTTTGGGTTATCGGGTAAATGGGTTAAATTAGCCGATATCGATCATGTAAACGATGTGCCGCCCTTTGGCAACAACTCGCGGGACGACTCGCAAACTATCGATACCAAAGGGTTCCTTGCCAATTTCGTCCTACCTTCCAGTAGCGGTTTTATTTATAAATGGGAACATTAAAACTCGATCCGGCAAGTCCTTAATTTAAGGGATTCTGAAAGTTACTTGCCGGATTCATGTTAAAACAACAATATTTTTCCTACCTCCGTCATATTTTATATGGATGGGAATGGAGGTTATTGCATGGAAACGCTCAGCACCGAGTACCGGATTTTAGGGAGTATTTCCTATCTGGTCTGGCCGGTTAGCCTGCTCATCGTATTAACCACCTTTAAGAAGGATAAGTTTTTACGCTTTCATGGTTATCAGTCTTTGTATCTGGGCATCTTCGGGTCGGTATTATGGCTGGTTGGCGGGGCTTTGCTACGAGTAATTCCTTTTATTGGGATACTAATTTTTAATTGTTTGGCCATAATTTGGCTTTTGTTGTTGCTTCTGCTAACGTACCGTTGCTTTCACGGCGAATATTTTCGAGTCCCCTTGATTTACGATCTGGCTCAGGGAAACATGGAATAATGGCAGGATTATAAATTATAAATCAATATTGAACAGGTAATTAATTAGGCATTCATTGCAAGAGTGGGTGTCTTTTTGTTTGCTTTTCTTCAACGCATCACCTTCTTTTGGTAAATTCTTTAAAAAATTATAATTTATGGTAAATTTTGGCAGGATTAGTATGCATACTTGTAAAA
>DNPP01000146.1:4424-4923 GCA_003501365.1 Bacillota bacterium | reverse complement strand
TTTAATCATTCAAATGGCAAGCCACCCAATGTCCCGGCCGGGCCTCCCGGAACTCCGGTTCCTGCCGGCAACAGACCTCCATCATCTGCGGACAACGAGTGTGAAAACGGCAACCCTGCGGCGGATTAATCGGGCTTGGAACATCGCCGGTCAAGATAATCCGCTCTTTTTTGGCCTTGGGATCCGGCACCGGAATAGCCGACAAAAGCGCCCGGGTATAAGGGTGCAGCGGATTGGCGTACAATTCTTCGCCGCCGGTCAACTCAACCATTTTGCCAAGGTACATTACTCCCACCCTATCACTGACATGCTTGACCACATTGAGACCATGGGCGATAAAAAGATAGGTCAAACCAAATTCCGCTTGTAAATCCTTGAGCAAATTTAGCACCTGGGACTGAATCGAAACATCCAGAGCGGAAACCGGCTCATCACAGACTATTAATTTAGGCCGAGTCGCCAGCGCCCGGGCGATCCCGATCCTCTGCCGCTGCCCTCC
>DNPP01000146.1:3466-4046 GCA_003501365.1 Bacillota bacterium | reverse complement strand
CCAAAGGTTCCCCAATGATTTGTTCCACCGTCATCCGGGGATTTAATGATGAGTACGGATCTTGAAAGATAATCTGCATCTGACGCCGCATTTGTCGTAAATTCTTTGGGGATAACGCGGACAGCTTTTGACCCTCAAAAACAACCTCACCGGAAGTCGGTTCCAACAAATGCAAAATCAAACGGCCGATGGTGGTTTTGCCGCAACCGCTTTCACCCACCAGGCCCAAGGTTTCGCCTTCGCCAATCGAAAAACTGACGTCATCCACTGCCTGGACATTGGTTAAAACCCGTCCGAACAAGGTCCGGTTCACCGGAAAGAATTTCCTTATATGCTCAACTTTGACTAAATCGGCCATTTTAGTCGTTCACTCCTTCCGTGGTATGACGCCAGCAACAAACGCGACGACCATTTCCCAAATCCAATAAAGCCGGGCGTTCTCTCCGGCAACGCGAACCCGCTTCCGGGCATCGCGGATGGAATGAACAACCAAGCGGTAATTTGGATAAATCCGGAACTGAACCTTCGATTACATAAAGTCGGCTGTGATCACCATCCAACTTGGGAATAGACCGTAATA
>DNPP01000146.1:0-3127 GCA_003501365.1 Bacillota bacterium | reverse complement strand
CGGTGGGCCATCTCCGCAACGACCGCTAAGTCGTGCGTGATCAACATAATCGCCATCCCGAAATCATCCCGCATCTTCCGCATCAGGTCAAGTATTTGCGCTTGAATGGTTACATCCAAAGCGGTAGTCGGCTCGTCTGCAATCAATAAATCGGGACGGCAGGAGAGCGCCATAGCAATCATAACCCGTTGCCGCATTCCTCCCGAGAGTTGATGGGGAAAATCAACAGCCCGTTTCTCCGGAGAGGGGATCCCGATAGTCTGCAAAAGATCAACCGCACGCCCCCAAGCTTCCCGCTTATGCAAGCCCTGGTGCAGAATAATCGCTTCGGCGATTTGATCACCGATCCGGTGGACCGGATTAAGTGAGCTCATCGGTTCCTGAAAGATCATCGAGATTTTATTACCGCGAATCTCGCGCATCTTCTTCTCCGGCAACTCCAATAAATTTTCAGCGTGAAAACAAACCTGACCGCCGACTATTTCCCCGGGTGGATTGGGTATCAATCTTATAATCGAAAGAGAAGTCACCGACTTGCCGCTTCCGGACTCACCCACTATCGCCACGGTTTCCTTCTCGTGAACCGAGAAACTGACATCATCGACAGCCCGAACGATGTTTCCTTCGGTGATAAATTGGGTTTTTAAATTTTCAACTTTGATAAGTTCCGCCATTTTGCAGTCTCCTATTGCTTAAGTCTGGGGTCAAGCGCATCACGCAAGCCGTCACCCAGTAAATTAAATGCCAAAACAGTAATAGTAATCGCAATCCCGGGGAAGGTCACGATATGGGGCGCTGAAAAAATCGCCGATCTGCCACTCCCGAGCATTGCCCCCCACTCCGCTTCCGGAGGCTGCACGCCCAATCCCAGGAAACCCAGGAAGGCCGCTTCCAAAATGGCGGCGGAAATACCCAACGTGGCCCTTACAATAATCGGGGCCATTACATTGGGCAATACATGATATCCGATGATTTGCAAATCATTGTCACCGATAGCCCTAGCGGCCTGGACATAATCATTTTCCCGTACCGAGAGGACCGATCCTCTTACGATCCGGGCATATTCAGGTATTGAGACGATGCCTATCGCAATAATGGCATTGTCCAAACCACGTCCTAACGCCATCATAAATGCCATCGCCAATAATAAGGGTGGAAACGCCAACATGATATCCATCAACCGCATAATGACATTATCGATCCAGCCGCCATAATATCCGGCAAAAGCGCCCAGTAAGATTCCGATTAATAAGGAAAGAGCCACCGCCTCGACACCTACTCTGAGCGAGATCCGGGCGCCGTAAATAACCCGGCTTAGGATATCCCGGCCTAACTCATCAGTCCCCAACCAGTGGGAGAAGCTCGGAGGCTTCAGACTGACGGGCAAGTTGCTCTCCGTGTAATTATACGGAGCAATCCAGGGCGCAAAAATGGCTACGATAATCAGCGCCAGCAAAATGATCAAGCCGGCCATTGCCGCGCGATTACGGCGAAACTGTTTCCAAAATTCAAGCCAGGGGGATTTTTCTTCTTCTGCTCTAATTTCTACCTCAAGTTCAACCGCCATGAAAGTTCTCCTCATCTATGAATAAAAATGTTATGAGTAGTGAATTCGGGGATCCAGATAAGCATAAAACAAATCCACCAAGAGGTTCACCATAACAAAGATTGCTGCCACCAAAATAACACTTCCCTGCACCAATGGGAAATCCGAAGCCAAAATGGCGTTGGTGGTCAGACTGCCGATACCCGGCCACGAGAAAACGGTTTCAGTAAGCACTGCCCCTCCCAGTAGAAATCCAAATTGAAGGCCGATCACCGTTATAATAGGGATTAAAGCATTTTTTAAGGCGTGATGATAGACAACCGTCCTTTCATCAAGACCCTTGGCATGCGCCGTGCGGATATAATCCTGTTTTACAACCTCCAACATGGTGGAACGGGTCATCCGGGCGATAATTGCCATCGAATAAGCGGCTAATGCAATACCGGGTAAAATGAGATGCCGTAAGGCGCTCCAAAAAGCCTCCCAATTTCCTGTAACGATACTATCCACCAAATACAAATGGGTAATCGCCGTCGGTTCCAATCCAATATCGATTCTCCCGGCAACCGGCAACCAATGCAAGTTCACCGAAAAGATTATTATCAAAATTAATCCCAACCAAAAAATCGGCATTGATACACCAAGCAGGGCACCGATCATACTTACATAGTCAAAGAATGAATAACGTTTAACAGCTGAAATTACGCCAATAAAAATACCAACCACTGAAGCAATGGCCAAACTAAACAATGCCAATTCGATAGTGGCCGGAAATTGCGAAAGCAAATCCTGAACCACCGGACGTTTGGTCATTAAAGAGCGTCCCAAATCACCATGGAGTAATTGCCATAAGAAACGTCCAAATTGCACGTAAATCGGATCATTAAGCCCCATCTCTTGGCGAAGGGCTATGATCTGAGCTTTTGTTGCATGTTCGCCCAGCATCAAAGCAGCCGGGTCCCCTGTAAAAACATGCATGATAATAAAAACAAACAGACTTACTCCGAGCAAAACCGGGATAAGCATCAGTAACCGTTTGATAATATATTTAACCATGTTCGTACTCCTTGCCTGTGTGTGCTGTGATCTACCGGCAAAACTCCGGCTTAAAATGCAAATAATGTGCGCTCGAATTGTAACAAGGGAGGCACATCTGTGCTTCCCTTGTTACAATGTTTATTATTTGGTTACAATATTAACCCACGATACTCCGGTAGGATGCGGATAGAAGTTCTTAACTGTTGGCTTGCAGGCAGCCAGATCTTCGGCATGGCTGATATATACCCAGGGAGCTTCATCAATCAGGATCTTTTGTAAGTCTTGATAAATCTTAACCCGGGCCTTAGGATCGGAAGTCTTGGTCCCTTGTTCCAGTAAGGCATCAACCTTGGGGTTGGCATATTTGGCTGAATTCAAAGTTGATTCAATCTCGTGGGAGCTTAGCAGTGATAAGAAATTATCGGCATCGCCGTTATCACCGACCCAGCCGTAGAAACCGACTTCCCCTTCTTCTCCTTTGTATAGAACATCTTTATATTCCTTCCAGGGATAAACCTTGATATTGGTCTTGACACCGATCTT
>DNPP01000336.1 GCA_003501365.1 Bacillota bacterium | reverse complement strand
TACCGGAGAAGTCTTCAAGGGCCTCTGGTTTTGCCTTAAAAGAACTGATGAAACGGGTTGAAATCTTAACCGATTATGAATTGAACAAATCCGGCTGCAGCATCCAATACGATTTAAAAGTAAATCCGGATTTGGACATACCGGGGGAGGTCAGCAATCTGGTGCAAGTATTGGAGAACCTAATTTCCAATGCGATTCAGGCCTATGAAGGGAAAAAAGGACTGATTGAATTTAAAGTGACTCAACAGGATACCGCACTTGTGTTTTGTATCCGGGATAGTGGTCAAGGAATCCCGGAAGAACTCCAATCAAAATTATTTAAGGAAATGATTACCACCAAAGGTAAGAAAGGTACCGGCCTTGGGTTATATATATCCTATGCAATTATTAAGGGAAAATTCGGTGGAGACCTTTGGTTTGAATCTGCCCAAGGACAGGACACAGCCTTTTATATTTCAATACCCATTTAAGATTAAGTAGTAGATATTTCAATAAACCGAAAGGAGTTTTCCGTAAAACCTAGTTTTCGAAAAACAATTGATTATTTAATTTGCCCTGGAAATTTCCGGGGTTTTTATTTTTCTAGCGATGAATGGATGGAATAAGTTTTTCCAAAATTTCTAATGAGAATTTGAAAAAGTACTTAGTAATGTTATTAATTGGAAGTTATGTTACAATTAATATTGAAAGAAACTAGATTAGCAGAAAAGCTAAAATGAATCGATTGGTTTTAGATTATTTGAAAGAAAGGGGGGAGATCAATTTGCGGGTCCATCAGAAAAAAACTTCATTGATGCCGGAAGATTTAAATAATGCCATTATTTTTGAGACTCAGATCGATTACAAAAGGATTTATGAAGACATTAAAAATTATGTTGTATTTAAAATTAGCATTACGACTAATTTAAATGATCGTCTGGCATATTTGGATGTTTTGGATTATATGGAACGGATTCAATTGGAAGCAGTAAGAATAAAAAAAAGGGGATAATGAAATGGAAAAAAATTATTTTTTGACTCATGCCCAAAAAGCTATCTGGAATGTTGAAAATTTTGTTCCGAATACTAGTATCAATAATATTGCTGCTATTCTGCGCTTTAAGCAAGAAATTAACTTTAAATTATTAGAACAAGCGGTTAATTTAGTGATAAAAAAAACGATGCCTTTCGAATCCATTTAACGATCCAAGATAGGGAACCCGTACAATATGCCGCAACTTATCACTATTATTCTTTGAATGTTTTTGACTTAACCTCAGAAAAAGATTATCAAAAGTTCTCTGAACTTTTGAATGATTTGACAAAGAAACCATTCTCATTAATCGATTCTGATTTGTTTTATGGCGCTTATTTTAAGATTCCTGGAGAAACCGTCTTTTATTTTAAACAACATCATTTGATTACCGATGCTTGGTCAGTAATATTGACAGGAAATAAGATTTTAGATTATTATCTACGCTTAAAAAGCCGTGAAAATGTTGACGAAATTCAAGAACATTCTTTTTTTGATTATATTGAAGTGGAAAAGGAGTACTTTGGATCAAAACGACACCTAAACCATAAGATTTTTTGGCAATCTAAAACGATGTTGATCCCCGATTTTATATATTTCAAGAATCGGCCGAGGGAATATTCCACACGTACCAAACGAAAAAGTGTTATTGTTCCTCAAGCAATTTCTTTACGAATGAATCAGTATATCCAAGATAAGAATGGTTCGATTTTAGTACTATTCATAGCGGCATTTTCTATTTATATTAATCTTACGATTTCCAAAGAAAATATTTCGATAGGAACAACCGTCCTTAACCGGACAAACTATAAAGAAAAGAATTCTTTGGGTGCTTTTATAAATATGGTACCGATTCTACTACAAATTGATAGAGCCATATCTTTTGAAAAATACCTAGATTATGTAATATCAAACTGGAAGAGTATCTTATTTAATTCACATTATCCCCATGACTTAATTGTTGAGGAGTACCGACAAAAGCATAGAACAGGCGAGGAATTATTCGATGTTACAATTACCTATCAGAATGCAGTACATCATTATCCGGATGGGTTCAATGATGTGAAAAGTGATTGGCTTCCTTATGGACATCAAATTAATTCTTTAAATATCCATATCAATCATAGAGAAAATTTAGATCAGTATATTGTTGACTACGATTATTTAATCGAGCTATTTACCGACTCGGAAATCGAAGACCTCCATCGTCATTTGATGCATCTGCTCCAAGACGCCTTGGACAATCCGGCCAAACCGCTTGCTGCCTTGGAGTTGATATCTCCGGCAGAAAAGCAACGGTTGCTTTATGAATTTAACAAATCCCCAATGTCTTTATCTTCACCCGACCGATTACTTCATCAATTCTTCGAAGTGCAAGCCATTCAAAACCCGGACAACATCGCTTTAATATTTCTAGAAGAGCGGATAACTTATGGAGAGTTAAACCGCAAAGCCAATCAAATTGCCTGGATGCTCCGGAAGAAAGGCATTAAACCCAATGCCATCGTTGGACTGCTGGTTAAACGGTCACCGGAGATGTTTTATGGGATTTTAGGAATTTTAAAAGCCGGCGGGGCTTATATGCCGATTGATCCCGATTTTCCCAGAGGCAGGGTTAAATATATTTTAGAGGATAGTCATTGTGATATTCTGCTTACCAATGATTTTTTAATTGGCAATACCGCCTGGCAAGGGGAAATTGTCAATTTCGACGCTGCCTGGGACATTGAAGGAAGCTCCAATCCGGATAGGCTAAGTGGCCCCCATGATTTGGCTTATGTCATTTACACTTCAGGTTCCACCGGCAAGCCGAAAGGGGTTATGATCGAGCACGGCTCGATTGTAAATACGGTCTATTGGCGAATGCATTGTTACCATTTCACTGCCGGGGATGTTTTATTGCAGATTCCGCCCTATAATTTCGACAGTTCTGTAGAGGATATTTTTTCTTTTTTAAGCATCGGCGCCTCAATCGTAATTATCGAACCAGAAAAACGGCTGGAATTAATGTACTTGAGGGAACTGATCACCCGGCACCAGGTAACCCATTTTTTAGTTACTCCGTTATTTTATCATGCAATGCTGGATGAGATTGCTTCCGGCTTAACTCGTTTATCCAGCGTCACAGTGGCCGGTGAGAATTTTCATCTGAATTTGGTGAAGAAACATTTTCAAAAACTGCCTCTGGTGAAGTTATATAATGAATACGGTCCGACTGAGAATAGCGTTTGTTCAACGGTTTATCAATTTTCCCCTGAAGACCGGGAGATACTCATCGGTAAACCGATTGACAATTGTCAGTGCTATGTGTTGAGTCCGGACTTTAATTTGCTGCCTGTCGGGATTCCGGGGGAATTATATCTGGGAGGAGCGGGACTGGCTCGGGGATATGTAGCCAATCCGGAGCTGACCGCGAGTAAATTTGTTTATGTGTCGGGTATTGAGGGACGATTATACTGGACCGGCGATTTGGTAAAATGGAACGCTGACGGTAATTTGCAATTTATCGAAAGAATTGATAACCAAGTCAAGATTCGCGGTTTTCGTATCGAACTTGGCGAGATTGAGTTTCAACTGTTAAATCATCCGGCTGTTACTGAAACAGTGGTTATGGCCGGTGAAGATGAAGCCAAGAATAAATTTTTATGCGCCTATGTTGTTTCGACTGAAAGGCCTGCTATAGCGGATCTCAAAGGATTTCTAGCCAAAAATCTGCCCGATTATATGATCCCGTCCCATTTTGTATTTTTAGATAAGTTGCCGCTGACGCCAAACGGTAAAATTGATCAGAAAGCCCTGCCCGCTCCGGTAAATGAACCGAAAATCAAGTATATGCCGCCGGAAAATGAAGTAGAAAAGAAATTGGCAGCTTACTGGCAAGAAGTATTAGGAAATACTCAAATCGGGACTATGGATAATTTTTTTGAAATCGGCGGCGATTCGCTGGCAATTATCCGAATTTTAACCATGAGTTATAACGAGCAATGGAACCTTACCGTCCAAGATTTTTACCGGCATAACAATATCAAAGACCTGGCCGCATTACTCATCACTCGC
>DNPP01000113.1:19454-34015 GCA_003501365.1 Bacillota bacterium | reverse complement strand
CGTTGGGGAGTTGAACAGGCATTAATCGATGCGGGGATAAAAGAGGGTGATTCAGTACGAATTGGTGAATTTGAATTTACTTTTTTAAATGAAGATTAGAATGTAGGAGGTTTCATCAAGTGGTTTGTCTGGAATGCGGCAATTGTCGTAAAAATGAACCGGTGTATTATTGTACAGCTAAGAATGAATTTATCGTCACAGAAACTGCCATAGTGCGGGAAAAAGTCGGTAATCGCTGGCGAGAAGGCGATCCCGGTTATGAACAACATCGTCGTCAACTTCGTAAAGATAAGATACCTCAGGCAACCTAAGTTTGACGTTCTTACTGAAAATGTCGGTTGAAAATAATTTTAAAGAACGTAATCATAGTGAAGCATAAGCTTCACTTTTTTTACCGGCAAATATATGCTATAATGTTTCCAAAAAGTTTAGATAAGGGGATTGAGTATTGTTAACCAGTAAACAACGGAGTAAGCTTCGCGCATTAGGCAATGAGTTGGATCCCATTTTAACAGTGGGGAAGAATGGCATTACCGATCATTTGATTGAAGAATTGGATACGGCTTTGACGGCCAGAGAGCTCGTTAAAGGGCGGGTTTTACCGCATACAGTTTTTGATGTGACAGAAATTGCAAATGAATTGGCGACTCGAACCACGGCTGAAGTCGTACAGGTAATCGGTCGTAATATCTTATTCTACCGGGCCCCTCGTGAGGGAGCGTCCAGTAAACTGGATTAATTGGTTACGGGAGGAATAAAGTGAATCATCTTGAGCATTTAAAAGATGCCAAACGGATTGTGATAAAGGTTGGTACCAGTACTCTTGCCCATGCCACCGGAAAGCTCAATCTAAACCGGATGGAACAATTGGTACGGCAATTGGTCGATCTTCAAAATCAGGGCCGGGAAGTCATACTGGTCACCTCCGGAGCAATAGGGATTGGTATGGGACGGTTAGGATTGGTGGAAAGACCGGTTTCAATTGTGGAACGGCAGGCGGTGTCTGCTGTAGGCCAGGGTTTATTAATGCAGATATATGAGAAATTATTTTCCGAGTACGGTCAAATTGTAGCTCAGATATTGTTGACCCGCAGTGATATTAGCGACCGGAAACGTTATCTTAACGCCCGTAATACCATCCTTACCTTGCTTAAGTATAGGGTTACTCCGATTATTAACGAAAACGATACCGTAGCGACTGAAGAATTAAAGATCGGTGAAAACGACACCCTCTCCTCACTGGTAGCCGGATTGATTGAAGCGGATCTATTGATATTATTATCGGATATTGATGGCTTATATACAGCGGATCCTAAACACAATGCCAACGCTACCTTGATTCCATTGGTAACCGAAGTGGATGCCGATTTATTCAAAATGGCCGGGGGAGCCGGTTCGGGATTAGGAACCGGCGGTATGTTGACCAAACTTGAGGCGGCCAAAATGGCTACTGCAGCCGGGGCTTCAATGGTTTTAATGAATGGGAGTGATCCGGCCAAGATTCAAAAGGTTTTTAGCGGCACTCCGGAAGGAACGGTTTTTTTAAGTAATCAACCGGTAGTTAATAGCAGAAAACGTTGGATCGCCTATGGCCCAATTATTAACGGCGAGTTAATCATCGATAGTGGTGCTGAACGGGCTCTCGTTAAAAAAGGAACCAGTTTACTGCCGTCAGGGATTGTTGATTTAAAAGGTGAATTTGAAGAAGGCGATTTGATTCGAATTCTTAATCAAGATTTAGTTGAATTAGGCCGGGGCTTAACAAATTACGGCAAGGAACAATTACAAAAAATCAAAGGGCGGAAATCGGTGGAGATCGAAAATATTTTAGGCTTTAAAGCCGCGGATGAAGTGATTCATCGTGATAATCTGGTAATCACCGTTATGTCGGGAGGCAAGCAAAATGGAACTTGAGATCCAAACCTATGTTGAGAAACTGGCCGGGCGAGCCAAAGATACTTGTCCGGTTTTGGCAAGCCTTTCATCAACTCAAAAAAATCTTTTACTAGCCAAGATGGCGAGTCTATTAGAGGCTGGTACAAAGAAGATTCTAGATGCGAATGCCATTGATATTGAAAACGCAGTTAAAAAAGGGCTAACCAAGACCCTGATTGACCGCTTGACCTTGAATGAAAAACGGATCAACGGTATGGCCGACGGTTTACGTACCTTGCTCGCATTAGAGGATCCGGTGGGGAAAACCCTCAGCATGTGGCGACGGCCAAACGGTTTGGAGATTGGTCAGCAAAGGGTCCCTTTGGGGGTGGTAGGAATCATCTACGAAGCCAGACCCAATGTAACGGTTGATGCCGCCGGTTTATGCCTGAAAGCCGGAAATGCGGTAATTCTAAAAGGCGGTTCCGAGGCCTTGGATTCCAACCGGATTTTGGTTCAAATTCTGCAACAAGCTTTAGTTGAATGTAATTTACCGCCGGATGCCGTTCAGCTAATTGATTCCACTGAGCGAGAGGCCACCCAGGTTTTGATGCATCAGAACCGTTATATTGATGTATTAATTCCCAGGGGTGGAGCTGGGTTAATCAAAGCTGTAGTTGAAAATTCAACTATTCCGGTGATCGAAACCGGGATCGGCAATTGTCATACCTATATTGACAACGATGCCGACTTGGCAATGGCAAGGAACATTGCTTATAACGCCAAAGTTCAACGACCGGGTGTTTGTAATGCGATGGAAACTTTATTGGTCCACGAGCAAGTTGCGGAGGATGTTTTGCCGCAACTGGCTGCGGATTATCGCGGGGCCGGAGTTGAACTCCGGGGCTGCCCGGCTACTTGCAAAATTATTAATGCCAAACCTGCCAGCGAGGAAGATTGGGCGACCGAATTTCTGGACTTAATCCTGGCGATTAAAATTGTCAAAGACGTGGATGAAGCGATTGCCCATATTAACCGTTATGGAACCAGACATTCGGAAGCCATTGTGACCAACAACTATCAAAAGGCGCGTCATTTCTTAGCTTCGGTTGACGCTGCCGCAGTATATGTCAATGCTTCTACCCGTTTTACCGACGGTTATGAATTCGGATTCGGCGCCGAAATAGGGATTAGTACTCAAAAATTACATGCCAGAGGGCCAATGGGGCTCGAGTCTTTAACGACGATCAAGTATATCATCTATGGTGAGGGGCAGATCAGAGAGTAATATTTTCACGGACGGGAGTTGAATTAATGGCCGGGTTTGGGATTTTAGGCGGTACATTTGATCCGATTCATTTTGGGCATCTGGTCCTGGCGGAGAAAGCCAGGGAAGCTTGTGAGTTGGCAAAGGTGATCTTGGTGCCGGCATCGATACCGCCGCATAAAATCGGTCAGGTTGCAATTTCGGCAGAGGAACGATTTGAGATGGTGAGACTGGCTATCAGCAATCATCCTCAATTTGAAGTGTCCAATGCAGAGATTGTACGTTCCGGGCCTTCCTATACCATCGATACCATCCGGCAGTTAAAAAAAGAGCATCCTGGTGAGGAAGCTTTTTTAATTATGGGTTTTGATTCTCTGCTTGAACTTTATACCTGGAAAGACTATCGTCAAATCTTGAATGAAACTCAAATTATCACGGCTTTTCGGCCCGGTTATCCGGTTTTAGTCAATGAGCAACAATGGCCGGAATTTTTACGCCTTTGTCGCAACAAAATCAAGCTGTTGGAAGCTCCTTTAATCGACATTTCGGCGACATGGTTGCGCCAAGAATTGGTGAACGGCCATTCAGTCCGTTATTTAATTCCTGAAACCGTTCGCGAATATATTCAACACAGGGGGCTTTATAGAAATGTTTGAAGGGATAGATTCAGGAGACCACTTCTGACTCCTGACTCCTGACTCTTACTCCTGATTTTGCACTGCAAACCGCTGAACTTTCAATCCGTCTCCACTTTCCATATTTTTCCCTCAAGCGAAGTACGCCAAAAGCCCGTATAGTCCGAATTTTTTGATGCAAAATAAAAGTAGCAGAGAGAGGTGAAATGGATGACGAGAACACTATATGTAGGTAATTTACCTTGGTCGGCTACTAAAGAGGATTTGGCGGCATTATTTGCTTCCCAAGCTGAGGTAAAATCCAGTCGTATTATTACAGACCGGGAAAGTGGCCGTTCCAAGGGATTTGGTTTTATTGAGGTTGAAAATGATGACGTGGATCACATCATCAACTCCATGAACGGCAAAGATATGGGTGGCAGAGAACTTATCGTTAATGAAGCAAAACCACGACAACAAAAGATGTAAGAAGGGACGCTGCTAAAGCGTCTTTTTTGTTCTCGAAAGGTCCAATACATTCCTCTTTTTTCATTTTCATTGGCAATTTAAAATTATTTAGAGGGAAAGTCGAGAAAAAATCGAATAATGCAAATTATGGGAAAATCGAGAGGAGAGATATTATGGCAGCCGATTCCAGTTTTGATATCGTCTCTAAGGTTAACATGCAAGAAGTCGATAATGCGGTTAATCAAACCATAAAAGAGATTGAACAGCGTTATGATTTTAAGGGCAGCAATACCGAGGTAACCCTTGAAGGAGAGGAAATCAAGCTATTAACCAGCGATGATTTTAAGTTGCGTAGCGTTGTCGATATTTTACAAACGAAATTGATCAAACGGAGTGTCTCGATTAAAAATTTAGACTACGGCAAAATTGAAGATGCCTCCGGCAGTGCCAAGCGTCAACTAATTAAGGTTAAGCAAGGTATTGAGATGGAACAGGCAAAACAGATCGTCAAAGATATCAAAGCATCGGGTTTAAAGGTTCAGGCTCAAATTATGAATGATCAGGTACGGGTATCCGGAAAAAATAAGGATGATCTGCAGGCGGTGATTCAATTAGTAAAAGCTAAGGATTATCATGTTGAATTGCAATTTGTCAATTATCGCTAAGTTTTTGCCTTACAGAGTAATTGATTGGAGGCTGTAAGATGGAAAAAAGAGAGCTTACCAGAGTAGCTTTTCACATCGAAGCCATCATAAAATATCAGGAGCGGACCTTTACAGGTAAAGTTGAAAATCTGAGCTTAAAAGGGATGTTTATTCAAACCGCTGAAAATCTAAAACTTAAGGAACCGCTGGCTATTTCCATCCATTTGGCAGGAGATTCTTCTGATCTCGAAATTAAACTCAACGGGAATGTCGTTCGGGTTGAACAATCAGGAGTCGGGGTTCAGTTTGATAAAATTGATTTGGATTCTTTTATCCATTTAAGAAATATTGTGGCCTATAATAGCGGCGATGAAGATAATGTAATGAATGAATTTGTAAGTTTCGTTAACCATAAGATTGAAACTCGTCAATAAATGAATCGTCAACTTTGGAGCAATCATGAATCGACCCCGGATTATTGAGAAATTAAGCGGTCAAGTATCTGAGAAGCGGTTGGCTCACTGCCTGAGAGTTGAAAGCACCGCTCTAAAACTTGCTCCCCGGTTTGGGGTGGAGCCGGAGTTAGTTACTCCGGCTGCTTTATTACACGACTTCTGCCGGGAATACCCCGAAGAATTGCTCTTGAAACTGGCAGCTAATTTTGGTATAGTTATAGACGATATTGAAAGGAAAGAACCCATTTTGCTCCATGGCGCAGTGGCGGCTGCTTTGGTCCGCGCCGAACTGGGGATTGACCGACCCGATATTTTGGAGGCAATTACCTTACATATTACGGGTGGTCCGGGAATTTCCAACTTGACCAAAGTGGTTTACATTGCGGATTTTATTGAACCGGGGCGTGCATTTCCTGCAGCCGTTACCTTGCGGGAAGAGTCTTTATATATTACTCCAGAACTCCTATTATTAAAGGTTTATAACCGAACCTTAAATTTTCTGGTAGCTAGGAATTATTTGATCCATCCGTTGGGAAATGCCGGTCGCAATGAACTTATTATGAAAGGTATTGTGGAGAACTGAATGGAACCATTACTGGCTATCCTTCGCGAAGCGGTTGATGAAAAGAAAGCTATTGATCCGGTAGTTTTAGATCTTAAAAATATCTCAAGCATAACCGATTATTTTCTAATTTGCTCCGGTAAGACGGGAGTTCAGGTCCGGTCAATCGTCGATAATATTATGGACAAATTAAGTGAAGCCGGGATTGAGCAGCCTTCCAAAGAAGGCTATCCTGAAGCTCGCTGGATCTTATTGGATTTTGGTAATGTGGTAGTCCATGTTATGCAAGAGACGGATCGCGAGTTTTATGGGTTGGAAAATTTATGGCATGATGCGAAGTTGCTCAATTAATTAAATAATTTTTACAAGCTCAGAAGGGGATTTATAAGTTTCAGGGTGGTCCCGCGGAATTAATTCGCCCCTGGCATTTGCCGGGGTATTTTATTTTAGGGGGTTTTATGATGGCGAAAGCAGAAAAATATCATCATCTCGAAATTGAACCATACTGGCAGAAAAAGTGGGAAACCGATGAATTGTATCGGTCCCGCATCCAAAAAGATCAACCTAAATATTATGCTTTAACCATGCTGCCTTATCCCAGTGGTGATCTTCATATCGGTCATTGGTACGCCATAACTCCTTCGGATGCCCATGCTCGCTTCATGAAGATGAATGGCTATAATGTTTTATTTCCAATGGGGTTTGACGCTTTTGGACTACCGGCTGAAAATGCCGCGATTAAGCGTAAAATTCATCCGCATACCTGGACAATGGGCAATATTGAAAGAATGCGCCAACAAATGAAAAGCATGGGAGCGATCTTTGACTGGAACCGGGAGATTGTTTCCTGCTTACCGGATTACTACCGCTGGACTCAATGGTTTTTCTTAAAATTTTATGAAAAAGGAATTGCCTACAAACGGTTTGCACCAGTTGATTTCTGCCCGGCTTGTAATACTACTCTCGCCAGAGAGCAGGTTTGGGGTGAGGACCGTCATTGTGAGCGTTGTAATACACCAGTAATTAAGAAAGAATTAAGTCAATGGTTTTTTAAGATTACCGATTATGCTGAAGAGTTGTTGGATTTCTCTCAAATTGATTGGCCTGAACGGGTCGTCTCGATGCAGCAAAACTGGATTGGTCGTAGCGAAGGGGCTGAAGTCAATTTTCATACGGAGTCGGGGCAGGAGATTAAGATCTTTACTACAAGGCCCGATACCCTGTGGGGAGTCACCTTTATGGTGCTCGCCCCTGAACATCCTTTGGTTAAAAAGATTACCACTTCGGAATGTCAGGCCGAAGTCGACCAATATATTGCTCAGGCTTCCAGGCAGACTGAGATTGAACGGTTGGCAACCACCAAAGAGAAAACAGGAGTATTTACCGGTGCTTATGCCATCAATCCTGTTAATGGCGAGAAGGTTCCAATTTGGATTGCCGATTATGTAATGATGGGTTACGGCACAGGCGCTATTATGGCGGTACCAGCTCATGATGAGCGTGATTTTGATTTTGCCAAAAAGTTCCACTTAGCGATTAAAATCGTGATCGCTCCGCAAGAATGGAATGGTCAGGAACAATTAAATGAAGCATATACGGGCGTAGAAGAAGGTCGATTGGTTAATTCCGGTCAGTTTAACGGTACGCCTGCCACGGAAGCCAAATCAGTAGTAACTTCCTGGCTTGCCGAACAAAATTTAGGCAAAAAAACTATTAATTACCGGCTGCGGGATTGGTTAATCAGCCGTCAGCGGTATTGGGGAGCTCCCATCCCGATTATCTACTGTAAGAAATGTGGACCGGTTCCAGTCCCTGAAAAAGATCTGCCGGTATTACTGCCGGAAGATGCCGAGTTTTTGCCCACCGGCGAATCGCCGCTCAAGTACCATGACAGTTTCCTTAATACCACCTGTCCGAAGTGCGGTGGTCCTGCTGAACGGGAAACCGATACCATGGATACTTTCATGTGCTCTTCCTGGTATCCATACGGCTATTTAAGTCCCTATTATAAGGGTAATGTGCCTTTTGATCCGGAGGAAGGAAAATATTGGTTGCCTATCGACCTTTACACCGGTGGAATTGAACATGCTTGTATGCATTTGATCTATATCCGCTTCTTTACAAAGGCTATGCGCGATCTGGGCTTGGTTGATTTTGACGAGCCGGTTCGTAAATTACGTAATCAAGGGATTATTCTGGGTGAAGATAGTGAGAAAATGAGCAAATCACGGGGAAATGTGGTTGCTCCGGATGATCTGGTACAACGCTATGGCGCGGATGCCGTTCGTGCTTATCTGATGTTCGGCTGGCGCTGGGAACAAGGGGGTCCCTGGGATAGCAAAGGGGTAGAAGGTATTTATCGTTTTCTAAACCGGATTTGGGATCTGACGTTGGAAACGGTTCCTGACGCAAGTTCTTTTGAGGCTGAAAAAGCGGTGCGCCGCAAAACGCATCAAACGATTGCCAAGGCCACCAAAGAAATCGAACATTTTTCTTTTAATACCTATCTCGCTTCATTAATGGAACTCTCCAATGTGATGGCTAAATATAAGGGAGCGATCTATGGGACTCCCGCATGGGATGAGGCAGTCCGTTCAATTTTACTATTATTGGCCCCGGCTTGCCCCCATATAACCGAAGAAATTTGGCAGCGACTGGGCCAGCAATACTCCATTCATAATCAAAGTTGGCCAAAGTCGGATCCCGAGTTGGCTGCCGCGGAGACGGTCGAGATTGTACTGCAAATCAATGGCAAAATTCGTGAAAAGTTGGTCGTGCCTATCGGCAGCTCGGATGAAGAACTTCAAAAGTTAGCTTTAGAAAACGAACTCATTCAAAAGGCAATCGCTGGTAAAACAGTGAAGAAAGTTATTGCCGTCCCGGACCGGTTGGTTAATGTAGTGATTATTTAAAGCGGAGCTGTTGATGGACGTTTTTCAAATACCTCTGATATTAGTGCCGGAAGACCGCAAGACCATCCAAATAAAATTAGTGGCAGGAGCAGGAGAAGGGGATTGTCGGATTAAGTTTCCTGCTATTTGGCTTAAAAGAAAAAAATATTTAGTGCTGATGATTGACAAAGTTTATTGGCATTTATTGGCCCAATATCACACCGCAGAATTGCAAAGTCATACTGCGGAATTAAACCGGCTATATTTTAAATTTAATTATAATGATGTCCGCTATCATCGTCAGTTTCGACGTTGGGGTTCCTGTTCTAGTCTGAGAAATATTAATCTGTCCCACCGGTTAATCGGTTCTCCCAGGCAGTTGCAGGATTATGTGATCCTCCATGAACTGGCTCATCTCCAGCATCTCAACCATGGCAAAGAGTTTTGGGATCTAGTGGCTACCACCGGTTTTATTCCCAAGACGATTCGCAAAGAGATCGAAATTTACGGACGGGATTGGCAGAACAGTTATTATCAATGGTACCATCAAATTTTGAAATCGGTTTAAATCGATAATTTACAAATTTGACAATCGCCAAAGAACAGTGGTAAAAAAGTTAGCCCGGGGAAACCCCGGGCTTTTTTGTTTGAATAAAGCCCCAGGTAAAAGGAGATTTTAAACGGTAGAGTTTTAAAAATCTGTGCTGGGGTGTGTCGATTGGGAATTTTTAAAAGGCATCATCGAAAAACAATATTTTTTTGGTTTTTTTTGGGACTTAGTATAGTTTGTTTAGGCGGCTCTTGCTTGATGCAGATCTATCAATTGCCACAGATGCTTAGACTATCACCAGGCCAAAAAATGACTTTATCGGTTTATTTTCCGTTAAGTTTTTATACGATTCATAAATCGTTAATTGCCAATTATCCGGTTCAGTCAGCCAAATTGTTGCCGCTATTTGCCAATAATTTAGTTTTGAATTCGCTGGATAATGAAGAATTCGATATTCAATTACGACTTTTAGGTACTATTCCAATCAAAAAACTGCATATCGAAGTAGCCAAGCCATCTATGGTAGTTCCCGGCGGACAGGCAATTGGTGTATTGTTTTCCAGTAAAGGCGTGGTGATTGTCGGCCATTTGTCAATCAAGGGGATCGATCATCACACCTATTACCCGGCCCGCGACGCCGGTATCAAGATAGGCGATATCCTTTTAGCCATTGATAATAATCCGGTTAACCGGGTGGATGAGGTAGAATTACAATTAAAGAGTTTTAAGGTAGAACATAAATTTTTAAAACTTACGGTTTTACGTCACAATCGTGTGCTGATCCTTACGATTTATCCGGTTTGTTGCGCTCCGGATGGAATGACCCGTCGTTATATGCTGGGGATTTATATTGAAGATCCTGCGGCAGGGGTGGGCACTTTGACCTGCTTTGATCCATTTTCAAAACGTTTTGCCGGTTTGGGACATAAAATTGCCGAATTTGCCGGAAAAAAAGCCATATCGCTGGATCAGGGAGAAATTGTATTGGCCAAAATCAGCGGAATCAGGGCAGGGATTCCCGGTCAACCCGGGGAAAAGATCGGTATCTTTAATTCCTTAATCCAACCATTGGGCAAAATCGAACGAAATAGTCGTTTTGGAATATACGGACGGTTATATGGCGAAATATATAATGCAGAAAACGCCATACCGGTTGCTTATGGCTCCCAGGTTAAAGTCGGTCCCGCTCAAATCTATACAGTGATTCACGATGCGAAAATTGAGCACTTTAAAGTCGAAATCATCAAAGTTTATCAGCAGAATGCGCCTCGGGACAAAGGAATGGTCATTAAGGTGGTTGATCCTTTATTACTGAAGTTAACCGGAGGTATCATTCAGGGTATGAGCGGTAGCCCGATTGTTCAAGACGGCAAATTGGTGGGAGCGGTAACCCATGTTTTGGTTAATGACCCAACCAAGGGTTACGGGGTTTTGGCGGAATGGATGATTAAAGAAATGAAAAAAATAGCATCCTAAATAAGGATGCTATTTTTTATTATAGAATTAAAGCAGAAATAAAAAGGAATTTTTTACGGAGTAGCGAAAAAATAAACATTGATTCTAACTTGACAGAGGTGGGAATATGCAACCAATTAGAGTTGGGATTGCAGAAGATAATCTCGATTTTTGTCAGCTACTTCAGGACTACTTCGCTTTAAAATCCGAGATTAAAGTAGTAACTGTCGCTCACAATGGGTTGGATATGATTCATATTTTGCCTCAGACAGGTATGGACGTATTGCTGCTTGATATGATCATGCCCCAGATTGATGGGTTAGGGGTTTTGTATTGGTTAAAGGATAATCCGCAAATAACCCGGCCTAAAATTATCATCTTTTCCGCATTTGGTCAGGAAGAGATCGCCCGTAATGCAGTCAGTCTGGGAGTGGATTATTATATTTTAAAGCCTTTTGATTTGGATACCTTGACTCAACGGATTATCGAAATCTTCAAAGGAATTAATGAAATTCCCGTTACCAAACACAACAATTACAATCAAGATTTAGAATTTGAAGTTAGCCGAATTATTCAAAGCCTAAATATTCCTCCTCATTTTAAAGGTTATTCTTATCTGAGAGATGCCATTATTATGACTAGTAAGGAACCGGCCTTGATTAATGAGGTTACGAAAAGATTATATCCGTTGATTGCCGAACAATATCATACCACAATGCATCGAGTGGAACGCGCCATGCGGTTTGCCATTGAAACTGCATGGAACAAAAGTGATGTTCAGATTCTTCATAACTTATTCGGATATTGTGTTGATGATAAAAAAGGCAAGCCAACCAATGCCTCGTTTATTGCCAAGCTCTCCGATAAAATGCGTTTAGAGAAGAACATTAGAGGGTGAATCGGATTTGGATTTTAAGGCGGCAGCCCGTGTAGACGTTAAGACCAAAAATTTGGCAAAACGAATTAAACCTGGTGAGATTGCTGTTATCGACCATGCGGACCTCGATCAAGTATCGGCGGATTCATTAATTAAGGCCAAGGTTAGACTGATCATTAACGCCAGTCCTTCCGTAACCGGCAGGTATCCCAATCCCGGCCCAATTTATTTGCTTCAAGAAGGAATTCCGATCCTGGATAATGTCGGTAAGGATTTATTTCAGAAAATCCGGGAAGGGGATATGCTAGAGATCAAAGGGAATCAGATTTTGAAAGGGGATACCCTTTTAGGAGAAGGTCAGTTATTAGAGCTGGAAGTGCTGCTTAAAAATCTACGGAAGCTTCGGCATAATCTAGCCGCCGAATTGGATAAGTTTTTACATAATACCTTGGAGTATGCGGTAAAAGAAAAAGATTTGATTTTGGGCACCTTGAAAATGCCGGAAACCAGGATTAAATTTGAAGGTAAACCGGTAGTGGTTGTGGTCCGGGGTCAAAATTACCGTGAAGATCTGACCATCGTCAAATCGTATATAGATGATGTAAACCCAGTATTGATAGGAGTTGATGGTGGCGCCGATGCTTTGCTGGAATTTGGTTTTTTACCCGACATCATCATTGGGGACATGGATAGCGTTACGGATGCGGCGCTAAAGAGCGGCGCCGAAATCATCGTTCATGCGTATACCGACGGCCGGGCTCCCGGATTGGCGCGGGTTGAGAAACTCAATCAACCGTCTAAGATATTTCCGGCTCCTGGAACCAGTGAAGATATAGCCTTGTTACTGGCTTACGAAAAGGGAGCCGACTTGATTGTTGCCGTAGGAACCCATTCCAATATGGTGGACTTTCTTGAGAAAGGCCGGGCGGGGATGGGCAGTACTTTTTTAGTCCGTTTAAAGGTAGGCTCGATCTTAGTGGATGCCCGCGGCGTTAGTAAGATATATCAAGGACGCATCAAACTTCGCTATCTATTCCAGATAGCAGTGGCGGGAATTTTAACCATTGTGATTGTATTGTCCCAGTTGTCGTGGTCTCGCGATTTGTTTCGTACATTTTGGCTGCAATTAAAAATATGGTTGTCTTTAGATTAAATAAACTCTCAATTATCAAGAGCATACTAGAACTAGTGATAGATTATGGGGGAGCCTTATGATTATTGATTTGCGTTATCATGTTGTTTCGTTAGTAGCCGTTTTTTTGGCTTTAGGTCTTGGAATCATCATTGGCGCCAATTTAGGCGTTTCAGCAAATCCGCATTTTGAAAAACAGATTGGTCAATTGGAACAGACTTATCAGAAAATACGGGATGATCAAAAGCTTTTACAAGCATCATTACAAGTGAAAGATAATGAAATCGACATTGCCAACCAATTTCAGAAAGCAATCGTTCCCAATCTAATCACGAATCGTTTAATTGGTAAACGAATTGCCATCATTCGGACCACTCCCTCGGTTGATTTTAAATATGCAAAACGTTTGGTGAATTTATTACGTCAGGCCGGGGCCGAGGTTACCTCGATAACCACCTTCACTAAAACTATTGACGTGGCCGATGCGCAGTTGAAAAATGAAATTTTGGATGCTTTCGACTTACCGGCTACCGAAGTCGATAAGAATTTGGTGCAACACGTGGATAATAAGTTAGCACAGATCATTGTGAACGGACAAGGAAGTTCCCAGTTGATTTTTTTACAAAACAAAGACCTTATCCAGTTGTGGGGCGATTATAACCGGGGTTATGTCGACACCATCGTGTTCTTGGGCGGTAGCATGAATCCGGAGGGCAATCATCAAATCGACATTGATCAACCTTTGCTGGAGGCCTTTTACAATACCCGGGTCGCCAAGATTGGCGTTGAACCGAGTTTTGTCACTGAATCTTATATGCATTTGTATCAATCCAAGTGTCAGGGAACCGTTGATAATGTCGACACGCCCCCTGGCGAAGTTACCCTGGTTTATTTGCTTGCCTCCGGAAAAAGAGGGTATTATGGGATTAAAGATACAGCCCGAGTTTTTATTCCCGAATTTAAATTGAATTATTGACGGGAGTGGTATGGTGGATTCGCAAAAACAATTCTTGACGGTATTGATTCCAGCTTATAATGAAAGTTTATCAATCCAGGCAACCATTCAGGCCATCAAAAATAGCGGCCTGGCTGATCAGATTGTGGTGATTAATGATTATTCTCAAGATGACACCAGTCTTCTTGCAAAGCAAGCCGGCGCGGAGGTCTTGGATCTTCCTCGTAATTTGGGTAAGGGCGGCGCTTTAAATTGTGGCATGAAAATTGCCAAGGGAAATATTATTGCTTTGATAGACGGCGATCTGGGCAAGACTGCGGCGGAAGTATCCAAGTTAATCGAGCCGGTCGTTTCCAACAAAGCTGATTTGACTATCGGCCGTTTTCCTCCAGCCAAAAGGAAGGGCGGATTTGGTTTCGTCACCTTACTGGCCAGAAAAGGCATTCGCGGGTTTACCGGTTTGGAAGTCACCAGCCCTTTATCCGGGCAACGGGTGATGCGTCGTGAAGTATTGGAGAAGATTGGCCCGCTTGAATCAGGGTTTGGTGTAGAGGTCGGGATGACTATTGATGTCTTTCGGCTTGGCTTTCGGGTAAAAGAGGTTCCGGTGCTGATGAGCCATGCGGAAACTGGTCGTAATCTGGCCGGCTTTATTCATCGCGGTCATCAATTTTGGGATGTGATTATGGTCTTGCTCAACCGATTATTCATCAAGAGGTGATCCCCTATGGAACTCAGCGATTTTTTGCAACCGATTTTACTGACTTTAGTTAAATATATATTGATTTTCGGTGGTTCTTACGGTTTGACTTTCCT
>DNPP01000113.1:8535-19103 GCA_003501365.1 Bacillota bacterium | reverse complement strand
GGAGTTTTATTTGTAGCTTTGTTGCCGATAATTACCGGAGTGGATATGTTATTATCTGTTAATTCGGTTACCGATTCGATGTTGTTTTTAGTTATCGTTGTCGGTATGGGTTTTATGGGCCTGCTCGATGATCAAATGGGCAATCCAAACTCCAAAGGTTTTAAAGGCCATTTCAAAATCTTAATCAAATCGCGACAATTAACCTCCGGTGGTTTTAAAGCCTTATTCGGAGCCGTGCTTGCTTTCGTTTTCAGTACCGGAGTCGCTTTTTCGTCAAAAACGGATTGGTGGCCGTTACACCTTTTACTTAATTTCTTATTAGTCAGTTTGGCTACCAATATGATTAACCTTTTTGATTTGCGGCCGGGGCGAGCCGGAAAAGTTTATTTAGCGGTGTTCCTCATTATCATGGCATTTAGTAAAAATTTGGAGAATTATTTCGGCTTATTCTTGCCAATCGTGGCAATACTCCTATACTACTTGCCGTTTGATCTGCGGGCCGAGGTGATGATGGGTGATGTAGGCTCCAATTTACTTGGTGCATCATTGGGAATGATGATGGTCTGGATGTTAAGCGATCTCGCTAAAGTTGTGGCTCTCCTAATCATGATTATTTTACAACTGAGTGCCGAAAAAGTATCTTTTACGAAGGTTATTGAAAAAAATCCTATTTTAAAATTTATTGATGATGTTGGTAGGAGGACACAGTAGTGCCTTTTGACTTTGCGGCTTCCGGTAAGGGGGAGCCCATGAAGGAAGTAATTATTTATACTGACGGCGCTTGTTCGGGAAACCCTGGGCCTGGCGGTTGGGGAGCTATTTTAATTGCCGCGGGAATTGAGAAAGAATTGTCCGGCGGAGAAACAAATACCACCAATCAACGCATGGAGCTACAGGCGGCAATTGAGGCTCTGTCGGTCCTGAAATTTTCCTGTCGGGTAAAGCTTCATTCGGACAGCGCTTATTTAATCAATGCTTTCCGTCAGAACTGGCTTCGTAATTGGCAAGCGAACGGCTGGTTGAATTCACAAAAGAAACCCGTTGAGAACCAGGACTTATGGTTTAAACTGGTGAAGCTAAATCAGCAACATCATATTGAATGGATTAAAGTCGCCGGTCATCAAGATAATATTTATAATAACCGTTGTGATCTATTGGCGAAAAACGCGGTTAAACATTAAATTAGCAGGTTGTCCAGCAGAAATCATATGCATCGATGGACTAAAATAGATTTATAACCTGATTGAATGCTTAAGTAAAACCGATTTATACAAAAAGGAGTGAAACAATTGTTATCAGAGCATCAACTAGAAGAATTGCAGGAACGGGCGCGTCATATTCGAGGTCATATTATTCGAATGTTGGCAGCGGCAAAGTCGGGCCATCCGGGTGGTTCATTATCATCAGCCGACTTACTGACTTATTTATATTTATATAAAATGAAGATTGATCCGAAGAATCCAAAACTGGCCGAGCGGGATCGTTTCATTTTAAGCAAGGGCCATTGTGCGCCGGTGTTATATGCTGCTTTGGCGGAAAAAGGATTCTTTGATGTAGCCGAAATCACCACCTTGCGAAAATTTCATAGTAACTTGCAGGGACATCCGGATATGAAAAAAACTCCCGGAGTTGATATGTCAAGCGGTTCATTGGGACAGGGATTATCGGTGAGCAACGGCATTGCGCTAAGTGCCAAACTGGATCATAAGTCTTATCGGATTTATGTTTTAATGGGTGACGGCGAACTTGAGGAGGGTCAGGTTTGGGAAGCGGCTATGACTTCCGCCCATTATAAATTGGATAATGTAACCGCTTTTGTTGATCATAATCATTTACAAATCGACGGTAAAATTGAAGATGTCAAGTCGTTAACTTCTCCCGGCGAACGGTTTAAGGCCTTCGGCTGGCACGTTATAGAGATTAATGGTAATGATATTGCGGCGATTGATAAAGCCGTTGAGGAAGCTGAGACTATTAAAGGAAAACCGACAATGATTATTATGAATACAATTAAAGGTAAAGGGGTTTCCTTTATGGAAAATCAAGCCGGTTGGCATGGAGTTGCCCCAAAACCGGAAGAGGCCGAACAAGCGTTGAAAGAACTGGGCCTTTCGACTAACCAATAACCAATAACTAACAAGGGGGAATATCCATGAGTGATAGAATTGCTACTCGTGAGGCATATGGTAATGCGTTGATTAAATTGGGTGAAAGCAATCCCAATGTAGTAGTCTTGGACGCCGATTTATCAAAATCGACTAAAACTGCGGGATTTTCCAAGAAATTTCCGGAGCGTTTTTTTCAAATGGGGATCGCCGAAGCGGATATGATGGCAACCGCAGCGGGACTGGCAATTACCGGTAAGATTCCGTTTGCCAGCACCTTCGCAATTTTTGCCACCGGTCGTGCGTATGACCAAATTCGCAATAGCATCGGTTATCCGGGGCTCAATGTGAAAATTGCAGCGACCCATGCCGGACCCACGGTTGGAGAAGACGGAGGTTCCCATCAATCCATCGAAGACCTTACTTTGATGCGGGTTATCCCGGGTATGACCGTTTTAAATCCGGCAGATGCGGTTGAAGCTGAAAAATTAATTTTTGCCGCAGCGGAACACAATGGACCGGTATATATTCGCTTAGGGCGGGAACCGCTACCGGTAATCTTTGATAACAATTATAAACCGGAGATCGGTAAAGCTGTTCGTTTACGGGAAGGTAAAGCTGCAACGATTATCGCTACCGGTATCATGTTGGAAAAAGCTTTGCAAGCCGCCGACATATTAAATCAAAAAGGGCAAGTGGTAAGAGTTATTAATATTCATACCATTAAGCCATTGGATAGCGCTGAGATTATTAAGGCCGCTTGGGAGACCGGCGCAATTGTTACTGCGGAAGAGCATAGTGTTATCGGGGGTTTAGCCAGTGCCGTTGCTGAAGTGGTGGTCCAGAACCATCCGGTGCCGATGGAATTTATCGGAATGAAAGATCGCTTTGGTCAATCGGGTACACCGGCTGAATTATTAGTTGAATATGGATTGACGATGGAATGTATTATTAGTGCGGTTGAAAAAGTTATGGCTCAGAAAAATTCTTAATCAAGGGTTAATTTTGCATATGAATGGGAAAAACTGATTTTTGTCCTATTATTCAGAGTGAAATCTCTTTATTGAAATATTTTTTAAAGGGTGCTAAAATTAATTAAAATTAAATACTCGGTAGGCGAGGTTCCTACAGGGATATGGGGTGCTACCGCAGATGGTTGGAGACAACCTGAGTTGGTCAGCAGGTATTGCCGAATGTTCAAGGCATTATCTAGTGCACCTTCACTGCCCTGCAGTGCCAAAGCTTGAACGAGAGTGACAGGATTAACTCTCACCACGCTCAGCTTTGGTGAGAGTTTTTATTTTTATCCATTCATTTTTCTCCCGAGGAGGTAACATGACTACCATTAAAAGCCTCTATCTGAGCCGAATCCTTGATGTTAAGATCCTCAATCCGGAAGGAAAAACCATTGGTAAATTGACGGAGTTGATAGCTACCAATGAAGAACCCCCCCGGGTGGTTGTTTGTGTCGTGAAGACTCCCAATAAAATTGTCAAATTTTTGGATTGGAGTCAATTTTCGATTAATAAGGTAAATAATCGCTATCAGCTTACTTGCGACTGTGATTTGGAAATTACCCCGCCGCCGAATACCATCCGTTTAAAAAAGCATATTTTGGATAAACAAATCGTCGATATTGACGGTAAAAAAGTGGTGCGGGTCAATGATATCCGTTTGGCTTTAATTTCAACCGGTTTATATGTGGTAGCGGTGGATGTCGGGATTGAAGGACTATTACGCCGACTGGATCTAGCCAAACCAATCCGCAAAATATTACAGCTATTTGGCAAAAACATCTCCAGCAAGTTGATTTTATGGAGCAATATGGAGACAATCGGAACTCCGCTGGATAATCTGAAACTCTCCACCCCGTCCTCCAAATTAAACACACTCCATCCATCGGAGTTGGCTGATATCATTGAAGATTTGGATGTAAATACCAGGACTGCCATTTTTAGCGCTTTGGACCATGATCGCGCCGCCGATGTGTTGGAAGAGATGGAGACAGAAGCCAAATCCAGCATCTTGGATCAACTATCGGTAGAGAAAGCCGCTGATGTACTGGAGAAGATGCCTGCCGATGAAGTGGCTGATATCCTTGATGATTTGAAAGAAGATAGGGCAGAAGAGTTATTACAAGAAATGGATAAGGAAGCTTCCGCTGAAGTCAGGGAGCTGATGGAATACCCGGAAAACCAAGTGGGCAGTTTAATGTCGACCGATTATATTTCTTTTAAAGAACACATGACGGCCCAGCAAACCATTAATGAATTGCGCAGATTAAAACCGGAGTCCGATACCATTTATTATTTATATGTGCTGGATGATCAGGAGCGGTTGACAGCGATCGTTTCTTTGCGAGATTTAATTGTATCCGAGCCGGAAACCAAGCTTGTACAGATCATGAACCGTAAGATTATCTATGCCTGCGACCAGGATAACATCAACTCTTTGGTTGAAATCATCTCCAAATACAGTTTGTTGGCGGTACCGGTCGTAGACCAAGATAATAAGATGGTCGGCATTGTGATCATTGACGATGTCGTCTTCGAAATCTTAAAATCTAAAAAGCGCAGGTTATAATAGAATTGGGTGACAACAGCCGTGACTGCTTTCAATCTTAAGAAGTGGGCTTTATGGAGCAATTTACTGATATTTTTAACTGTTTTGGGGCCGGGGATTATCACCGGGAGCGTTGACAACGATGCCGGCGGGATTACCACTTACGCATTGGCAGGGGCCAAATACGGATATAATTTATTGTGGACGTTAATTCCAGCATTCATTGTGCTACTGGTCATCCAGGAAATGAATGCCCGGATGGGAATTGTCAGTGGGAAAGGCCTGGCGGACATGATCCGTGAGAACGCCGGGGTTAAAGTGACTTTCTTTATCTTCCTGGGGTTACTCGTTGCCGATATTGCCAACACCACCACTGAGTTCGCCGGAGTAGCCGGTAGTATGCAGGTTTTTGGAGTTAGCAAATATATCGCGGTGCCATTGGCAGCTGTTGCAGTTTGGTTGCTGGTCGTTAAAGGGACGTATCGTTTTGCCGAGAAAGTATTTTTAATTTTTAGTGTTTTCTTACTTGCTTATGTGGTATCGGCAATCATGGCCAAACCAAGTTGGGGCGAGATCGGGGCTTCAT
Source organism: Bacillota bacterium (assembly GCA_003501365.1). GTDB lineage: Bacteria > Bacillota > UBA4882 > UBA8346 > UBA8346 > UBA8346. The sequence continues at coordinate 13,850 of DNPP01000113.1, read as the reverse complement.
TTATTCATCCCCAAGTTCAGTTTAGTTTTGATTATATAGCGATGGTGATCGGTATTATCGGTACTACCATCGCTCCTTGGATGCAATTTTACATGCAGTCGGCGGTCATCGAGAAAGGTCTTAAAATTGAAGATTACCGGTTTACGCTTTGGGATGTGGTAATCGGTTGTATCGCTACGGTGTTAGTCGCGTTTTTTATAATGGTTGCTTGTGCTTCGACACTTCACACAAAGGGCATTGTCATAACGGAGGCTAAAGATGCGGCCTTGTCTTTAAAACCAATGGCCGGAGCCTTTGCGGCCCAGGTATTTGCTTTTGGATTATTTATCGCTTCGATATTTTCAGCCACGATTTTACCGGTAGCAACAGCCTTTTATGTTTGCGAGGCCTTCGGGTTTGAAGCCGGTATTGATAAGACTTTTAAGGAGGCTCCACAGTTTTACTGGTTATATACCGTAATTATCATGATTGCGGTAGCGATTATTCTCCTGCCGAATGCACCTTTGATTACGATTACACTCTGGTCTCAAATATTTAACGGCGTGTTATTGCCGGTGGTGCTTGTTTGTATGATATTGTTGGTGAATAATAGGGAAATTATGGGAGAATATGTTAATAAACCCTTTAAGAACTTGATTGGTTGGGCTACGGTGGTTATTTTGGTGGGTCTTTCAGTTTTGCTGTTAGTCCAAACATTGATACACTAAACCGGCCCTTCATTCAATTGAAAAAGCTATTGACATCAATGGGAAAATTATAATATATTAGAGCCAATCGCAAAAGTTTGAATAGAATATAAACGTTATGAGCAGGCGATGCGTTTATTAAACGCATGGGGCTGGGCCTTTGGGGCAACGGAGTGATAACCCGTGGGACGAATTGTCCCCCGGGCTTTTTTATACCGAAATACTTATCTCGTTCACTGATACTGATAAAACCTGGGGACAAGAAATAGGTTGGAGGGCTAATCAGAGATGAATGAAAAATCAAAAGTGGCGCTGAGCTCAGTCATTGCGGCGACGTTTTTAACCATGATGAAGTTGACGGTTGGAATTTTTAGCGGCAGTTTAGGTATATTATCGGAGGCTGCCCATTCGGCGCTTGATTTGGGTGCTGCGGTTATCACTTTTTTTGCGGTAAAAATATCGGATAAACCGGCCGATAAGGAACACAATTATGGCCATGGCAAGGTAGAAAGTTTTTCGGCTCTAATCGAAACCTTATTATTGCTGGTAACTTGTATATGGATTATTCACGAAGCCACCGAAAGGTTATTCTATGGAAAAGCCAATATGATAGCCAATACTTACTGGGGCATGGCGATTATTTTAATCTCGATTATCGTTGATATCTCAAGATCGCGGATTTTAAAAAAAGCCGCCATCAAATACGGTAGCCAGGCATTGGCTGCCGATGCCCTTCACTTTAGCAGCGATGTTTTAAGTTCGGTAGTAGTCTTGATTGGCTTGCTCAGTGTTACTATCGGCAATATTTTTAACATACCGTTCTTGCATTATGGCGATCCTTTTGCGGCCCTGGGGGTTTCCTTGTTGGTTATGGTAATCAGCTATAAATTGGGTAAGCAGACTATTGATGTTTTATTGGATACGGCTCCCAAAGGAGTTCTCAATGATGTCCTGCATGAGGCCAACCAAGTAAAAGGAGTGTTGGATGTTGCCCATGTCCGGGTTAGGGCCTCCGGGCCTCGCATCTTTATTGATATGGAAATTGGCATTAATCGTAACGAGAGTCACCGGGTGGTCCATTCCATCGTAAATGAGGTACGGGAACGGCTGGAACAAAAGATTGCCAATAGTGATTTGATGATTAGTACTTTTCCGGTTGACGTATCCGGTGATGATCGACAAGAGATTTATCATACCGTAAAAAAGATCGTCGATAAATTTCCAATCTGTACCAACATCCATAATATTCATGTCTATGAGGTAGCGCATGAGAAATTTATCGCGATCCATCTGGAAGTCAAGCAAAGCATGACCTTAAAAGAATCACACAATTTGGCCCATGAGATCGGCGATCTAATCAAAGCGGAGTTGGATAATGTAGAAGAGGTCAGTGTTAATTTTGAATATGTTAAGCGGGAGTTTATCGCTGCACAAGATGTTACCGAGCAGAATCAAAATATTGTCCTGAAGATTAAGGAGCTGGTCAATAAGGTTCCTGACCGTTTAAACTGTCATGATATTAAGATTTATAGTCAAAGCGACAAACTGACCATTTTTCTTCACTGCGAGATGGATGATGAGTATTCAACCGAGAAGATTGAGAGTATCTCCAAAGCCATCAGTGAAAAAATTAAGGCCAATATCCGCAATATCGACAGCATTCATATGCATGTGGAACCGTTATAAGCTAGACGCCCAGCTAATAGATGCGGATAATGGCAAGACAGATTAATAAAACACCCGGTAAAAGGGAGAGCATTTTGGGATTCATCCGGCTGAAGATAGCGGCGGTTTCTCCAAAGTAAGTGCCGATATAAAGAAAGAACATCTGAAATAGCCCAACTGCAAAGGGGATCAATGGAGAATAAAAACCAGTTAGCGCACTGCCGATTCCTACTCCGATAGCATCCACCGATAAGGCGAATCCCAGTAATAAGGACTCCGGGGTATCAATTGCACCCGATTTATCGATGTCAAACTCCAGAGGATCCCGGATTACCTGAATCGTGATCCCAAGCGACTTAATGGCTATTTTCCATAAAGTTGCATCCGGCGAACTAGTGGCGGCTTCTTTAAATAATGCCTGGATAATAATCCAGACACCCATCACTCCCAGGATGATGTTACCAATTAGTTTTCCCAGGAAAGGCGACAAGACGGATGATAAAGATTTACCGATGACGAGTGCCAATCCCGCATAAATAACCGAGAATATACTAATAATCAGTTTCGAAACGAGTGGAATTTTGATTTTTTTGAGGCCGTATACCACCCCTACACCAAGCGCATCCAGACTTAGAGAAATTGCCAAAATAAAAATAGAAATAAGCATTTTAAATTTTACCCTCGATGCAATCAATAGACGCTAGAATTTTTTTATTGCCTTGGTATTATATGATAAAAGCATGAAGAGTGTTATTGAACAAGAATTGCTGTTGGCTTTGGCCCAACAGCAATTTTGTTCAATAAATTAAAAGTTCTACCATGCGCACAAGAGGTCATGTGCACATATATTATACTAGCAAAAAACCGGAGGTTGATTTTAGGTATCTGGAGGATTCCATAGTGAATTTACCGTTGCTATTTGGAGCTTTGGCCTATTTAGGTATCTTAATCGCCCTTACCGTATGGTTGACCAAATATCATAACTACCAATTTCACAGTACAGATCCCAAGGATCATTTGGATACCCGAGATGAACATTTTCATAATGAACCATTAAATCCGGAGACCAAAGATTCTCAAAAGACAACATCCGGCAAATAGTCTATCCAGTCAAAGCGATTAGGGAGGTGCTCAAACAACAGAATAAAGCAATCACAATCTTGATGGAAATAAAAAGGAGGGAAATATATGGACCCTTTAATTCGCGCAGAAGTGGTTATCGGTGAAAATACCAGGCAATTATTGGTTGAAAGAAATGTTACATTAACAATTCCGGCCATTAAAGTTCGTAATATCAATGCCAAGGTTATCAATATAACCACCGATGTAATTGCTGATAAAGTGGTCATTCAAGGGGTTTTACACAAACAGATCTTCTTTGTCGGAGAAGATAATATCGTTCACCACCAAGCGGAGGATATTTCATTTAGTACCTTTATCGACGTCTCGGGAGCGGAGCCCGGTATGAACGTCCAAGTTGATCCGGTGGTTGAAACTGTTATTTTTCATTTGCTGACATCGACCATAATTCATCAGAAAGTAGTCCTGGAGTTCTTTGTAAAAGTCACCGAAACCAGGCAACTCAATGTTGTTTCCGGAAGTGGTCCACTGGTTCGGGTCGACCAAGTTGTGGGAGAAAACACCAAACAAGAGCTATTTGAGAATATCGTAATCTTGAATACGCCGGCAATTAAAATTGATGACATCACCGTAGTGATCCGAAATATAACCACTCATGTTATTCAGGATAAAGTCATTATTCAAGGCATTATTCATAAACAAATCTTCTTTGTAGGTACCAATAACATTGAATTTCATCAAGCGGAAGACATTGAATTCTCCACTTTTGTCGATGTACCCGGCGCTGTACCGGGAATGGATGTTGAAGTAGTACCAACGGTTGAATTTGTAAACTTTGAACTGCAAGGTTCGACCACCTTAGTCCAGAAAGTTGTGGTGGAATTCTTTGCCAAAGTCACCGAAAGTGTACAAATCAATATTCTTTTAGGTCCAGGCGCTTTACTCAAATTGGAAACCGTGACCGGAGAGAACACTACCCAGATTTTAGTTGAAAATGTCTTCGGATTACCGATTCCAACGGTTAAAATCAGAGAAATCATTGCCAGTATTCGAGATGTGGTTACTGAAGTTATTGATAACAAGGTAGTGATTCAAGGAATTTTGCACAAACAAATCTTCTTTATTGGTGAAGACAATCTAGAACATCATCAGGCAGAAGACATACCATTCAGCACTTTTGTGGATGTCATGGGAGCCACTCCGGGAATGAATGTCCGGGTAGATTCCAGTATTGAGACAATTCTCTTTGAACTACTGGATAGCCTAACCTTACGTCAAAAGGTAGTCATCGAGTTCTTTGTCAAGGTTACTGAGACACAACAATTATTGGTCCAAATTGTATCACCTTATTATTTGTAAAAATTCCGACAAAGAAGGATCGTTTCAAGAAGCAGGTTGTTCCCCCACCGAACAACCTGCTTTCTTTTTGGCTCAAAATCCTCCATTCCACAAATCATTGCTAAAACTAATTTTTAAAGGTCGGGCTGCATATAAATTATGAAGATGAACCATAAAGGAGCCCGCGATGTCTGAGGAACGGGTCAGTCATTTTAATGCGATAACTGAATTGCCCGAGTTGTGGAATAAAAATATTGAGCAGATTGACCTCAGTTTACGAGAGGTAAGCTTTTTTAATAAAGATCACGCATTATTCGTTCAGGGTTTTATTGAACGGCAAATTAAATATCATGAATGGGATGGCCGTCTACGAAAAACCAGCGACCGGCTCCAATTTGCAATTGCCATGGGGCAAACCGTCGAGTCTTCTTATTTATTAGATGCCCAATTAACAGGAGAATATTATATTTTTCAGCCGGAACAATACGGCAAAAACAGGGCGATCCTGGATCAAGGATTTATATTAACGGTACGCCGTTTGGCGGC
>DNPP01000113.1:5473-8165 GCA_003501365.1 Bacillota bacterium | reverse complement strand
GCTACCGGTTGTTCGTCCCAAAGAGTTTAAGGGTACCATACGTTTTATTGATTTCAGGGACTTTCCGTTTGTAACGGCTCAGGTTGCCGGTAATATAACATTCCAGGCCCAGAACCAGACCGCGGAACAACTATTGCAGCAAAGAGAAATTTGTGAAAATCTCAGTTTGTGGATTAAAGCTCCAGCCCTTGGTCCGGATCAAATATTATTCATGGACGGTACTATTAGCGATGCCCAATGGGATTTTGAAACAGTAAAAGAGGCAGAGCTAGAAAAGCAAACAGAGTGTTGGGTTATGGAGCTTAAGGTGGACTACAGGTGGCGCCTTCTAATAACGAAAGAATTGACTTGTCCGGAATCTTGCACCGAGCCGGGTTCCCGGGTCGAATCCATTCAAAGCCGATTGTTGCAGGAACACCATATTTTTACCTTTTCAAAGATTTTAGCCATCGATTTTCGGGAGTTTTCACAGGATATTCAGCTTGAGCTGGAACAAGTGACATATGAACATAAATTGAGTAAGAAAGGCTTGTTACTTAGCGCCAAATTAACGTGGGGAATTATTTTTATTAATTCTGACGGAGTGGAAGAATACCGGATGTATCATACCGATTTCGATGAGTTGTTTCCCGGCTATCCGGAAATGGCTTGGGATTCCAATCAAAATATTATAACGGATCACCTAACGGTTAGGCTGCAAAAGTTTTTACGTAACCGGGCTCAACTGGAGCTGATCATTTTTGGTCAATATGATGCAAAAATTTATCAATCGAAAATCACTCCCGTCTTAGTGGATCAAAAGTCAGCCGAATTGATCTTTGCCAAAACGTTGGTTGATAAAATCACCTTTTCATTTGGGGCAGAAAAGGGATTACAATTAAAATACCAATTTTTGCGGATAACCGGAATCAAAGCAAAGTTACTGAATCTTGATGCCCAGCCTCATCGGGGCTGGTTGCGGGTATCCGGAATTTTAGATGTCGCCATCAGCTATTTTGACCGAAGACGGGTCTTGCGGGAAGATGTTTTCCAAATCGACGTCAGCAATGATTATATATGGGATAAGCTAATATCTAAAATGAAAATCGTTATAAGCGACAGTTCAAATTATGATAATTACTGTATAATCAATGGCGGGTTAGTTTATCGGTATTTAATAACTATTTCCGCTGCCGCTTTTGAGGAGAAAATCCTGCGGGTTGCTACAGTAAACCGGCAGGCAAAGGAAACGGAAGTTTTTACAACCAACGACCTTGCCGAAGAACCAGTGGAAGCGATATCACCAGCGGAACTTGACTTGGAGAAACTGGGGGTAGAAGGTGAAGTGCTGCTTGCCAAAGGAAATGCTCGTGAGATTGGCACAGGTCGGGTTTGGCTATCGGGTTTTGATTATCATTATTCTCAAAAGGCGATTTTAATCAAGGGTAATCTGTCGGGAGAACTGGAATACTGGGATGAGCAGCGCTTCTTGCAAAAAGTACTCATCGATCTGCCATTTTGGCGTTTTATTCAGAATACCTCCGGAGAACCGGGACGTTTTCGGTTGAATCCAGAGATCAAGAATTGTAACTACTCTCCGATTAAGGGCAGTCTCTGGCGGAAAGGGAGTATTAAAATAGACTGTGAGTTGGATTTAAATCCAATTTTGGCGGGTGATAGCGGTTGAAAGTTTTATTGCAGAACCGGAACAGTTACCTAAACTCGATAGCCGGGGACGGTATTCAGATCCTAAAAACTCAGGAGTACCTCAGAAAATTACAGGTTGAGGCTGAGATTACCAGTGATCCGGAGGCGGATTTGGCAAAATACGACCTGGTTCATTTATTTAATTTAATGCCGGTGGAAGAGATCTGGCCGTTGTTTCATAATGCGTTTCGTCAAAAGAAAAAAATTGTTTTATCGCCAATCTTTTGGAATCCCAATGAATTTCTAAGCCAAAGCGATGGAACGGCGGGGTTAAAATCATGGTGGGAAACAAGTATGGAATTACGGCAAAAATTACTGCTCGGAGTGGATCTGATGTTGCCCAACTCCCTCCTTGAACTGGCAGTATTAAAGAAGCATTTTCAACGGCTGCCGGCTGCGCAAATTGTAGTCAATGGGGTCGACCGCCTATTTTGTCATGCCAAACCCGATCAATTTAGGCGTAAATATCATGGGCGAGACTTTATCTTGTCAGTGGGCCGCATTTGTCGCCGTAAGAATCAGTTGGCTTTGATAAAAGCCGCCAGGGCGCTTAAACTACCTTTGGTTTTAATCGGACCGTTAAACGATGGCCTTTACTATCAAGAATGTCGCCGAGCCTCGGCTGGAGCTGATGTAAAGTTCTTTGATTGTTTATCCCAACCGGAGTTAAGTTCCGCGTATGCGGCGGCTCGGGTTCATGCGTTGGTAAGTTGGTACGATACGCCGGGCTTGGTTTCATTGGAAGCCGCCCTGGCATGTTGTGCGATTGTAACAACCATCCGCGGCAGCGCCAAGGAATACTTTGGCAATCTGGCCTATTATTGTAATCCGAATAGTAGCGAGAGTATCCAGAGAGCACTTCGTAATGCCTGGGTGGCCCCGGAAAATCTTCAATTAAAAACTCAGGTTTTCAAAAACTATATCTGGGAGAAGACTGCTGAACAAACTTTAAGAGGATATCGGACGGTGTTGTCCGTTCCGTAAACTTCGTTCCGGCAAGGAAGTG
>DNPP01000113.1:3883-5108 GCA_003501365.1 Bacillota bacterium | reverse complement strand
AAACGCTTTCCGGTCGCCGCATCGAATAGTTCAAAACAGAGATTATTCTTATAAAAATAGCGCCGGGGCATGGTAAATAGCTGATAATAACCGGGTTTCTCACGGCCGGTCATGGTTACAAAATAACCTCGATATTTCACCGCATCCACTGTTGCGCCAAATACCAGAACCGCTATCGATTCATCAGGAAATCGTTCCGGTAGTTCAATTTGAAATTTTTGCCGGCTAAGGTTTCGCCAACCGAGTATATCGTTACCGATGATTAGTTGTGAAAATTGAGGATTGACTTTTGATGGGTTGATATCACCCTGCTCAAGGGTATCGATGGTCAAAGGAATATATTGGACCGCCGGAAAAGGGAAGATGGTTTCATTTCCAAAACTCACTAAAAATGGCACCTCCAGAAGAAATTTTAATGAAATATCTTATGTAATGAACTGGGATTGAGTCACACTTTAAAAAAGAGTGTTTACTTAAATTGGAGGGGCGGTCGGTTCTACATCAATCAATAGTGAACTCGTCGCACGTGGTTTTTAAATTATTTTTCAGTCATATTTCACCCATAATTTGGCATAATATAAAAACTAAGCTTGGCTCCTCAAGGGAGGGGATAAAAAGGAGGATATTTTATGGTCAAATTGGCACCGCCCAAAATTAAATCAAAAAAAGATCCTTATTGGAGGGGGCTTCGTACCGGTGTTTTTATTGGCTGCTTTTTCGGATGTCTAGCGATAATGCTTTTAATCGGGTTTCAGGGCATCCGGATTGGTATCAATCCGGAACAACTAGCACTTTTGGTTCAGACCAGAGTAAAAAGTGAAGCCGGACAAGAAATTCCCCGTATTTTAGAAGAAATTAAAAGTGATCTCCCGCGTCAACTTCCCGATCACTTAACAGTGCTAGATCAATTGACCATTGGATTTGGCAATAGTCAAGTCAAGCTCCCGGCAGAACTTGTCAGTACCATGAAAACAGAGCTAAACCGGATCTTCGAAACAATTTTAATCAACACGCTTAATAATTATAACACCACAGCCTATCAAGACCTCGTGGCCAAAAACGCTTATGAGATGGTTCGGAATACGCTGAAGCAAGAAATTATCGGCAAAAAATATTCGGTCAAGTTTTCACCCTGGTTTTCAATACCGATAACCGTAGTGAGCAGTAGTAAAATTAAAAATCCATTCCAAATGGGAATTTAGATTCGGTGACAGTTTTACGATTA
>DNPP01000113.1:0-3587 GCA_003501365.1 Bacillota bacterium | reverse complement strand
CAACCGACTTGATGCCTAATATCCCCTTGACTATCAGGGACGATTATGTTAACGTTGTTGTCAAGATTAGATATTGGGAGGCCATTGTGATACAGGTAATCCCCTTTTTAGCCGATAAAGAACCGCTTTTTTTACCATTGCTGGCTAGGGGTCTTTCGGATCTCTCTGCTTTACGGTTTAATGCGGTTGGAATTGAGGCCGAAGTCAATCCCAACCTGGAAATAAAAAAAGAGTGGGATCTGATTAGTGGTCAAACCGTAGACTCTTTGGCTTGGCAAGGACAGAATTTATGGTTTTCAGCAACAGTCAACGGAGTTTCCGATCTCGCGATGCGATTTATCCTGTATGATCCCGTTGCCAGTGTGTTGGTTTACGATGATCGCTTTCAAGTATCGGAAGAACAATTTTTAATTACCTGGGAGCAACATTTATCCCTATTGATTGGGTTTTTAAGTAAAAATGCCGTTGATGGATTGCAAACCAATCCGCGAATGTATACCAAATCATTGGAGGCTTTTTTAGCTTTTCGCAAAGGATTGGAGACTTTATCCCAGGCCAAAAATGATCGCTTAAAAGAGGAAGGCCTGGAGAATTTATTGGAAGCTGTGGCTTACGATCCCGATTTTATCGAAGCAGCCGATATTTTATTATTATTTTTAATGCAAAACGATATTGCCCGCAATTTTGAACAAAGTATCAGTATATTGGAGCGACTTCGTCAAATCGCTAAAAATCATTCCAGAATTCCGTTGGTGTTGGCCGAAATTTACCTGCGCTGGGGTAATAAAGAGAAAGCTGAACTGACTCTCAAAGAATTGGTGGACACTTTCCCCAAATTTAGTGAAGGTTGGATTCGCTTGGCTTTATTATATCATTCAACGAACCGTTATGCGGATGCGCTTGCCATGCTGGAAGTATTGCTTGCTTTTGAGCCGGATGAACCTACAGCGTTAGATCTGATGGGAGCTATCTATGCCAGCCAGGGGGATCGAAAACAGGCTGAAGAGGTTTGGCTAAAAGCCAACCAGGCTGATCCCAACCGGGTCAATGTTTTGAATAATTTAGCTTTGCTGGCGGAAGAGAACAATGATTTCGAAAAAGCCGAGACTTATTACGTACAGGCAATTAAACTCAGCGATGATTGGTGGGGCTCTTTTTACCATTACGGTTCTTTCTGTTGGCGTCGTGAACGTTTTGAAGAAGCGGTAATTTGGTTGGAACGGGCTCGCAAACTCAATCCCAGTAATTTTCAAATTCTACAAAATTTGGGCTTGGTCCAAATTGAGCTTGGGAAATATGACGAAGCACAAGATTCTTTGTTGCAATTATTACAGTTAGCGCCCGACAACTCTACCAGACGACAAACTTTACAGTTGCTCGAACAATTGGATACCCTGCCAATCCATATTGAGCTTCGGATCAGGCAATTGGAGAAGGACTGGGAGTCGGGTAAACGTTGGTTTGTAATCGTAGCTTTAATCCGTAATTTTTTTAAAGGGAACGATCATTGGTATTATTGGTATTTATGGGGAAAGATTCAAAATGCAATCGGTATGAAGCAATTGGCAACTATTTTTTGGCAAATAGGACTTCGAAACAATCCCGGATTTCCGCTATTAAAGCAAATGGGGCTTTATTACTGGGGTAAAGGTAAATATCGCAAAGCTTTACCCATATTACGCAAAGCCTATCAATATCATAAAAGCGATCAAGAAACGGCCTGCGCATACCTTCAGACACTGGTTAATTTGGGTGAAGTAGAAGAGTTGCAAAAGAATGTCAAGGGACTGTCCCAACTGATCCAAACGAATGTCAACCAAATAATGGGGTGATATTGCAATGAATTGGTTATACTGGATCATAGGCGGTATATTGCTGTTGATTGTTTTAAAAATCATTTTTAAGGCCTTGAAAATAACTTTTATTTTGATGATGCTCAGTTTACTGGTATTATTGTTTTGGCTATGGCAACACGGGATGATTTTTAAATAGTTATCATAGGACAAATACCGCAATGTCAACTGTCACCCTTGTCAAATTGGAATGATTGTGGTAAACTAGGATGGTAGATGTTTGGAAAAGGAGTGGGGAGTCCCCACTCTTTCATTTTGTACAAGGCTGGGAGGGTAAGAAATTGGCCCCAAAGGAAAGAATAGAGGATGCGGTTGAAAGACTTGGCGGGCCGCTTGCGGAAGAATTAGGCTATGAATTGGTGGCACTTGAATATCGTAAAGAAGGCCCGGACTGGGTTTTACGTTGTTTTATCGATAGTCCGACCGGGATTGGAATTAATGAATGTCAACACTTCAGTGAAGCTTTGGGGAAACTACTGGATGAGAAAGACCCGATTCCCGGCAGTTACTTATTAGAAGTTTCTTCACCCGGAATTGAACGTCCATTAAAAAAAGATAAAGATTTTACCCGCTTTTGCGGAAAAAAAATAGAACTTACTTTACATCAAGCCATGAATGGCCAAAAAGTATATCAGGGAGAATTGCTGGGTTTGGTATCTGGGGAAACGGAGCCGATGATCCGGCTGCAGCTTGCCGATCAAGTTGTGGATTTTCCCCGTACCAAAGTGGCTAAGGCACAACTAAAAGCTGAATTTTTCGGCTCTGAAGGGGGAAAGAAAAAGAAATGAACCATGAGTTTATGGATGCTCTGGAGCAGGTCGAACGGGAAAAAGGCATTAGTAAAGAGATCCTGCTGGATGCAATCGAAACGGCTTTAGCATCAGCATACAAACGTGATCAAAAAGTCGCCCAGAGCATCGAAGTACGAATTGATCCGGATACGGGTGCTTTCCGGGTTTATACCCATAAAACAGTTGTTGAAGAAGTTGAAGATGACAAGAATGAAATTGACTTGATCGAAGCCCAAAAAATTAATCCAATATATGAACTGGGCGATTTGGTTGAATTTGAAATCTTTCCGAAGGAATTTGGAAGGATAGCTGCTCAAACAGCCAAACAAGTTGTAGTTCAAAGAATCCGCGAAGCTGAACGGAGTATTATTTACGATGAATTCGCCAACCGGGTTGGGGACTTGATCACCGGTATTATCCAACGTTTTGAACAAAAGAATCTTTTTATTGATCTGGGACGTATCGAAGGTATCCTGCCCGGTAATGAGCAGATGCCGAATGAACATTATGAACAAGGAATGCGGCTTAAGACTTTTGTGGTCGAAGTTAAAAAAACTACCAAAGGGCCGCAAGTACTGTTATCGAGAACCAGAACCGGTTTATTAAAGCGTCTTTTTGAACTGGAAGTACCGGAGATTCAAGACGGTTTAGTGGAAATTAAATCAGTAGCGAGAGAACCGGGGCACCGTTCCAAACTTGCGGTATACAGTCGCGATAGTCAAATTGATCCGGTGGGGGCTTGTGTCGGTTCCCGGGGTATCCGGGTGCAAATGATTGTCCGGGAACTGAAGGGAGAAAAGATTGACGTCATCCCTTGGAGTTCCGATCCGATTGATTTTATTATTAATGCCTTGAGTCCGGCGAAGGTAAGCGAAGTAAAAATTTTACCTTCCAAAAAAACCGCAATTGTTATTGTACCGGATTTTCAATTATCGTTGGCGAT
>DNPP01000354.1 GCA_003501365.1 Bacillota bacterium | reverse complement strand
ACGCTGAATCGAATGCATCACAATCAGTTTACAGTCGGATGCCGCCAAGTCCGGATACAATTCGGCGTTTGGAAAGCCCTGAATATCATTTAAATACTGAACTTTACGTTCCAGAGCGAATTTTTGCACCACCGGATTAAAAGAGTCGACCGATACCGGAAAATTGCCGGTGTGAAGCCAATCCAGCACTGGTCGTAACCGATCGATTTCAGTTTGGTACGGCACCTCTTGGGTGACCGGGTTACTGGAGGCCGCTCCAACGTCGATAATATCGGCGCCGTCCTCCATGAGCTGCCGGGCTTTTTGTAAAGCCTGAACCGGCTCCAGGTAAAGGCCGCCGTCGGAGAAACTGTCTTCGGTTATGTTTAAAATCCCCATAATTTTGGGTATTCCTACTCTCAACCCACTCAACCCTTTCATAGTCCTGATACTGTACCAAAGTCTTCAACAGAAAATAAAAACACCCAAACCACTCCTTCAGGTCTGGATGCCACTACCGGTTGATTGTCAAAAAAACAATAGCGTGTATATTCAATGATTTTGTTATAGTATATTATAATTCGGGTATCATTGTCAATTCTAGAGGCATTTTCTTCAGCCGTTCTTAATAAGCCCTCTTTTTCGGCAGACATTTATTTATGGGCATTGTTCGGAAAGCCAATGTTCTTCATATTCAACATCAAGCCGCCTTAGCTCCCGGTATAAGCAAATGGCGGTGATCACAAAAGAGCCAAAATCGGCAACCGGTCCGGCCATCAGGACTCCATGTAATTTAAAAAATAACGGCAAAATTAATACCGCTGGAATCAATAGGATGACCTGTCTGGACAAACTGAGGAAAGCAGCAGGATTTGGCTTCCCTACAGCCATAAAATAGGTGGAACCGATAATCTGGAAGCCAATAACCGGCATCATCAAAAGGAAAACCCGCAGCGCATAAACTGTAAATTCTCTTAAATGACTGTTATCTTTATTAAATAGTCCCACAACTTGATTTGGAAAAGCTTCAACGATAATAAATCCGGTAACGGCAATGATACTGGCGCCTACAACCGCTAGCTTTAATGCTTGTCTGACCCGATCATATTTTTTGGCGCCGTAATTATACCCAATAATCGGTTGGGATCCTTGATTGATGCCGAACAAAGGCATCATCACTAAAGATTGCAAACTAGTAACAATTCCCATACCGGATATAGCGATATCTCCGCCATATTTAACAAGACTCCAGTTTAAAATAACATTAACCAGGCTTGTAGCCATCTCTTGTATAAACTGAGCAAACCCCAAAGAAGTTATTTTCCCGACAACCGGGAAATCCAGCTTTAAATTATGAATTCGGAGTTTCAGGGAACTTTTCCCTAGCAAAAAATAAAGCAACACCCAAATTCCGGATATTCCTTGAGCTAAAACGGTTGCCAACGCCGAACCCCTAATCCCCATTTTGAGGCCAAAAATAAATATTGGGCAAAAAATAACGTTGAGAAAGGTTCCTAAGAGCATAGTAAGCATCGCGGTTTTAGGATTGCCTTCACCCCGGATAAAATTATTCATGCCAAAACCAATACTTTGAAAGATTACCCCACAAAAAATGATTTGCATATAATCCTTGGCATAGGGTAACACTTCAGGGCTTGCTCCAAAAATTTTCATGAGGGGCTCCAGAAAAATTAATCCCAGAATTGTAATCGTGAGTGAAACGATGGCAATCATTGTTAAAGCATTTCCTAAAATATGTTCTGCTTCATCTTTACGGCCTTCCCCAAGTTTTATGGAGACCAATGAATTAGCGCCCACACCGATGAGCAGGATAAATGCAATAATGAAAAGCATCACCGGGAAACTAATGGTAATTCCCGCCAGTCCCAACGCTCCGACACTGTTTCCGATAAAAATCCGGTCGATGATATTATAAAAGGAATTGACTACCATCCCAACGATAGCCGGGAGGGAAAACTGAAACAGCAGATTAGAAATTTTCTTTTCACCTAATTGTTGTGAACGGTCCATCGATATTACTCCTTTATGGTCCTTAGCCCCCAGTTGATAAAAAAATCAGTCTTTACCCAATACGTAATCGAGCTTGGCCAAGGCCGTCAAATAAGCGGATACTCCTTCATAGTAACCATCGGCCGCTTCGTCCAAACTCAATTGGGCGTCCTTTAAATCCAAAGTGGTATTCATGCCCGCTTCAAAGCGAACCTCCGTCATCCGTAATGATTCTTTGGCTAAATCAATATTGGCCTGATTAGAATTTATTGAAGACAAGTCCTCTTTCAACCCTTGTAATGCCGTTTGAACATCCTGGCGAATTAAATCGCGAGTTTTAGTATCCTCAATACCGGCGATTTGTTCATTGATTTTGGCCTCCTTAATCTTGGCAAGGGTGGTGGGGCCATCAAAAAGCAAACCGCTTAACTCGACGGAAAGAGTCCAGGTCTCATTATCCCAATCATTTACGGATGAAGTATCTCCATCATTTCCGTAAGTCCCGCTTAAAGATAAAGTTGGTTTATAACCGGCCTTGGCAATCGCGGTATTTAACTTGGAAATCTGCGTATTTTGAATTGCCTGATGAACCTCAGGCCGCTTTTGATAAGCTTCCTCCAATAACGGCTGTAACGTTAAGGTGATTTGGTCTGGGACCTGTAATAAAGAGTCGTCGTAACCGATCGCCAACTCCTGGTTCTTGTCCATACCAATCAAGGTAGCCAAGTTTAATTTAGCGATATCCGCACTGTTCTCAGCGGCGATTACCATTGGCTGCTGCCTTTTCCAGGCTACCTCAGCCTGTAAAAGTTCATATTTAGACTTACTACCCACTTTATAAAACTTTTCGACCTGTTCAAAATGCTGCTTCAAATTGTTATAAGAGCTCTCAGCCACTTTTAATTCCTGTTCAGCCAGCCAAAGGCTATAAAAATCGGCCTTAATGTTATAAGTCAATTTCTGTTTAGCGGCTCGCTCATCCTCTTTGGCGCTAGCCAATTTAAGCAGGGCCACTTTCAGGCCTTTGGTCAGTTTTCCGCCGCTATATAAGGATAAATTTAGTGAAAGAGTCCCGCTGTAGCTGTGATCGGAAATATCAATCGCTTGCCATTTCCAGGCGCCATCAGCTGCTGTACCTGTTGGGACATAAGTAACACTACCGGAACTCGCTTTCTGATAGTCAAGCGCATATTTGAGGGTGGGCCAAAAGCTCCCTGCCGCCTGCTTAACTCCTTCCTCAGCTACATCCACATTTTTCCCCGCCAACTTTAGGTCTTGACTGTTGGCATATCCCATCCTCAGGCAGTCATCCAACGCTAACGGCTTATCCTGAGGCTGAGGATTCTCCGCCGCCAAAGCCATCCAAGGAAGAGATAGCAGGGTTAAAACCAATAAGGGTAACATTAATTTTCTTATCATCTTATAACACCTCTTTATCTTCAATTAGGGTCTCAAAAATCCAAGCGCGCGCGGACCTTCCCGTAGAACCATCTTTTTCATGACATTTGCCCTAAATGCTACGATGACGCTTGTTTTGAAAAACCAGTAATTTTTCTCGCAGTTGTTCAATGATGGTGTAAATAATTGGCACTACCACCAAGGTCATCAGCATAGATGAAGTTAAACCGCCGATCAAGGCCCATCCCATACCGTTCTTATACTCTGCCCCAGAAGTCGAGGATAAAGCAAGCGGTAACATACCCAAAATCATGGTAAGCGTTGTCATCAAAATAGGACGAATTCGTTCCCTGCCGGCTGCCAGTAAAGCTTCTTTGATACTAGCTCCCTCGGCCCGGCTGCGGTTGGCGAAATCCACCAATAAAATAGCATTTTTACTAACCAAGCCGATTTGCATAATGATCGCTAAGATTGAGAAAATCGACAATGAATTTCCGCTTAGGCCCAGCCCCAATAATGCTCCGATCAGGGCTAACGGAATGGCGAACAATACTGTAAATGGATAGATGAAGGAGTCATAAAGGGCAGTCATAATAAAATAAACGAAGATGATGGCGGCTAATAACGCCAGCCCCAAACTTGAGAATGCTTCCCCTTGATTTTTAAGCATTCCGCCCAGCTTCCAAGAAACTCCCTGCGGCAATTTGGCCTTTTGTAACAGCCTATTAATATCACTCGATATACTACCGCTGGTTCGACCGACCGCCTGTGATTTAATCGTAATCGCATAATTACGATCTTGGCGTTCCAGTTTGGTGGGTCCCGTAGCATTGATCAGCGCGGCAAATTGATTGAGTTGAATCGTTTGACCGGCGCTATTGACAAAAGTTACCCCGCTGAGATCATCGGTCCGGGAACGATCGGCCTCGTCGTACATCACGCGAATCGTATATTCGCTTCCGTCCGCATCCCGGTATTTTGTACTATCATCACCACTGAAATCGGACTCTAAAATTGAACCGATATCATCAATCGATAAGCCGAATTTAGCCATCTTTTCCCGATCGACTTGGACACGGACCTCCGGCTGACCCACTTCCGATGATAAATAAATGTCTTTAGTTCCCGGAACTTTAGCCATCAGCTTCTTAATCTGCTGAGCGGTTTGTTCAACCGTATTCCAGTTAGTACCGAGAACTACATATTGAATTGGACTGTTACTGCCGCCGGTCGCCCCTGCCGCGTTGACATGAGTGGTAATCCCCGGAATGATCCCCAAACGATCTTTGATATCCTGTGAAACCTCATCAGTGGTGCGCTTCCGTTTCGCTTTATCAGTCAGGACCACCTCAATCTCAGCATTATTACTGGCTGATGTTGATGATGACATCATCGAACTGCTTGTACCGACGCTGGTGAACATTTTTTCTACTTCAGGTACTTTCCAAAGAATTGTCTCAACTTTTTTAGTTATTTGGTCAGTCTGTTCTAAGGTCGCCTTAGGAGCAAGTTCAATTTGGACCGTAAGCTCACCCTTATCCGCCGTAGCCATAAATTCCGTTCCTATAAAACCCCCTGGAATCAAAGCAACCACCAAGATAAAAAGAATTCCTACCATCAATAACACTCTACCCCGGTTTTCTAAACCCCAATCCAAGATATCCAAATAGAAATCAACCATTCGCTGATATTGCTTTTCAAACCAAATCCCGAAACGTCCCATTAGCGAGTTGGAGGATAATTGTTCCATCTTGGAAAAACGGGAGGCTAGCATTGGAGTGACCGTAAACGATACGACCAGACTCATTAAGGTGGAAAAAACGATTACCAGAGCAAACTGATGCATAATGCCGCCAATCATTCCGCTAACCAATGCCAACGGTAAAAAGACCGCCACGTCAACCAAAGTAATGGATAAAGCCGTAAATCCAATTTCATTTCGTCCATTGAGCGCGGCCAGTTTTTTATCTTCGCCGATTTCCAAGTGATGATGAATATTTTCCAGGACCACAATCGAGTCATCGACCAAAATTCCAATCACCAGGGATAGCGCTAATAAAGTAATAATATTGATTGTACATCCGGTAGCCCACATTCCGATAAACGTTGCCACCAGCGAAGTAGGAATTGCAACCATAACAATCAAGGCATTTCTCATACTGTGCAAAAACAGCAGCATGACCAAGGCGACCAATACGATAGCCAATACCAGATCTTCCTTAACCGCGTTGGCTGAGTCGATGGTATAGGTCGAGCCATCTTCGGTGATATTAAATTTGAGATTCTTGTCCTTGTACTGTTCCTCCAGCATTTGTACAGTTTTTCGGATCGACCGGCAAACTTCAACTTCATTGGCGTCGGATTGTTTACGAATCGAAAGCCCCACCGAACGTTGTCCATCAACTCGATTTATAGTGGATTGATCTTTTGTACCATCATTAACATCAGCGACATCCCCTAAAGTAACAATCCCATTATCCGATTTGGATATAACCAAACTTTTAAGCTCTTCCAATGAACTAAATTTCCCGGCAAGCCGTAACACATATTGGCCGTCGCTGTCTTTGACCTTACCGGTGGGATAATCCAGGTTAGCTTTAGATATTGCATTGGTTATAGTTGCAGTTGACATCCCATAAGCTGCCATTTTTCGGCTATTAATATTAACTCTAATTTCGCGCTCGGTTTCTCCGACAAAACTCACTTGACCGACGCCTTTCACCTTATTAAGTTGCGGTTTAATCTGATCATCCAAGAATTGATAGAAGTCGCGCGATTCCATATTACTGGTAGCGCCAATTCGCATCACCGGCATATCATCCATTGATATTTTCATGATCGAAGGGGTCCCGGCCGCATCCGGAAGGGATGAGAGGATTTGATTAATTTTATTTTGCACATCTTGAGCGGCCACATCAATATTAGCGTTTGATAAAAAATTAATACTGACTGTCGAAGTTCCTTCTTGAGACGTTGATGAAATATAGTCAACATCATTGACACCCGAAACTGCATCTTCGATTGTTTTAGTGATTGTCGATTCGACAACATTGGCCGAAGCACCGCTATAAGTAGTAACAACCGTAATAACTGGAACGCTCATACTCGGGAAGGTTTCGTATTTCAAAGTGGAATATGCAAACAAACCGACCAGCGCAATAGCTAGAAAAGCCACGATAATCAAGATGGGGCGTTTAATGGAAAGTTCGGTAATAGTCATGCTATCAATCACCCTTTATTCATTATTCATTTATGTTAACTACTTATTATCAACAATTTATTGTTAGTTGACTTTCTTTACAGCCATATTATCCGCTAGATTATCCTGGCCGCTTGAAACAACCTGTTCATTTACGTTTAAGCCCTTGGTGACAACTAGTTTGGTGTTTATTTCAGAACCAACCACAATATCGCGCAGTTTAACTCTACCGTTCGCAAATACATACACTTGAGGATTTTTAACACTTCCAACCAACGCTTCCCGGGGAATCGTCAATGCATTATTTTCACTTCCCAATTGAAAATGAACCGTACCGAAGATTCCCGATTTTAATGGATACTTTTCCGAATCCGGTAACGTTACCTCCACCGGGAAAGTATGAGCGGCATCACTCTGGTCGCTAATGCTTTTAATGCGGCCGTTAAATGAAACTCCTGGATAAACATCCGTCTCAACTGTCACCGGATCTCCAACTTTGAGCTTAAAAGCCTCCTGTTCGCCAACATTCACCTTTACTTTAAATATGGATTTATCCAACAAGGTAGCTACCGTGGTTCCGGTAGAGACATAGGCGCCCAAATTGATAGGACGATCGGTGATGACTCCGGAAATCGGGGCGGTAATATAGGAATTTTTGTATTCGCGTTTGGCTGAAATATAACTTGCTTCGGCTGAGCGCATCGTTGCGCGGGCCGATTCCAACTCAGAGTCGGAGATAACTTGCTCTTTATGTAATTCCTGAGCCCGTTCCCAATCTTTTTGCGCCTTTTGATAACTTGCTTCGGCTGAGTTTAAATTGGATTTTGGCAATTCATCATCAATTTTAAATAAAGGCGCTCCCGCGATTAGGTAAGATCCAACATTGGCATAGACTGCTTGAACTGTGCCTTGGATTTGAGAGACTACCGTGACTTGATTGTTGGCTTGAATTTCGCCTACTTTGTTAAAATCCGATTGCAGGTTTTGTTTTTGCAGCGTAATCGTTGAGACCGACTGAACTGTGTCAACAGTGGTGTTGGCTTTGCGGTCTGCCTCTGCTTTACGGTGAAATAAAGTAAAAACCATAATTCCAGCAATGACTATCACACTAAATAATAATAAAACTTTTTTCATATCAATCACCTTTCTTGATTAAAAATGAATGGTTTGAATATCTGAATATTTCCTATAATTGTTCAAATCAATATAAAAAAATTACTCCTCCCACCTACCTTCCTTTCCTTTCGAGAAATATTGATTCGTGATACATTTATGATAGAAGAACTTTGTGTTCATTGGGTGATCATATGGTGTATTTTTAGAGATCAGTCTATGTATCATGAATATGGTTATTTTATATAAATGAACATTCTATTCAAATATTCAAGCGAGTTCAAAAACTTTTACTTGGGTTCAATTGCTCGTAGTAACAGGGCAAACATGCTTTCCGCATCCTGTATTACTTCATCATACTCACGTTCCAATGCTATCGGGCCGGCAAATGCGCCAAAGGCAAAAAATAGCATTCTGGCAGTACAAGGGATATCATCAATAATAAAACTGCCCTCTTCCACCCCTTGTTTTAAGATTAGTTTTATTTTCTCCGTCCAACGGCTTTCCATTTCCAGACGACGCACTTTAATATTTTTATTAATGTGCTTTACAAAATCCTGCATCATAAATTCTTTAATCGCTTGATTTTCACGGATTTGCCGATTCATTGTCTCAATATTACCCACCAATAAATCATGTAAAAGCTGAGGGGCCGGCATAGACTGATTTATGATTCGAGTCATTCCGGTTTCAAATTGTTGGGCCAAGTTTTTTTCAAAAGCTTCGATCAACTCATCTTTGTTGCGAAACTCCAGATAAATAGTACCGACACTGATACCGACTTCTTTGGCGACATCTTGCATGGTGGTATTATCGAGTCCTTTACGGCTGCATAATTTGATGAAGGCATTGATAATATCATTTCGCCGGTTCACATCCATCAAGAATCACCCTCTCTAAATTAATGAACATTTTATTTATATGTTCATTATATAAACTTATTGCCCATCTGTCAAGAATCCCTGATTTAAACAGTCGATTTTTAATGCCTTGTACATTCCATCCTCTATAACTCCCAATCCATCAAGCCTTCTTCCGCTTTGATTGCTTTAAAACCCCATTTGGCAAGTACCATTTGAGAGGCTTGATTGGATTTTTCACATTGTTTATGGCTTCTTTGACCGACGTACAGCTTCTTGAAGATTTGCTTTCTCTCCGGTTTGATCATCATAGAGCTCATTATCTTGGATATGGTCGATATATAGAACTCCATCCAGGTGATCCATCTCATGTTGAATACAGCGGGCCAGAAATTCTTCACCCTCTATCAAAAGCTCCTCCCCATTCCGGGTCAAAGTCTTTATCTTGACATAATTAGCCCGTTTCACGACCCCGGAATAACCCGGAAAAGACAAACAAGCCTCCGAGCCGGTTTGTTCACCGCGGGTCTCCAGAATCCTTGGGTTAATCAACTCGATTAAGCCGTCGCCACAGTCCATGACAATTACTCTTTTCGATACGCCGATCTGGGGAGCGGCCAAACCGGCCCTGCCCTCGGCGGCATAAAGCGTATTAGCCAAATCGCCAAGCAGCTTACCTAATTCTTGGTCAAATCGAACTATCGGCCGCGCTTTCTTTCGCAATATGGGGTCTCCAAAAGGAAGAATCTTTTTTCCGCTCATGGTAACTATCCTTTCATTGATTGAATATAATCTGCTGCAAACCGTACCGCCTTTTGGGTCAATTCTTCACAGAGGTGCGGCGGATTGTCCGCTTTAAAACCTTGGGGCCGCAAATCCCCGCAACTCAAACTGGTGAACTCTTTCTGAAACTGGGCGGCAAAATCATGACAAAGTTTAATAATATCGTCTTGCTCTCGTCCTTGTTTTGTTCCGAAAATGCCGATAAACATCAAGGGACCCTCAACCAACCCGCACTGGGCTCCAAATCCCCCGGCTCCATGCAAGCCAATGGCGGCTTGAACCGTCTGCGGGTTAAGGTCAATATCAAAAATTTCTTCCAAGATTTTTAAAACTGTTGTGGCGCAGTTTAAATCTTCATTCCAATAATAGTAGTGTACCCGTTCATTGATAAGATTGGTATAATCTTTCATAGCGGTTCCCCCAACTCATGGAAATAAAAAAATTTTAAAATAAAAGCCGCCGTGGAAGGCAGCCGTTTCGAAAAATATCATCAACGTAAGATGTTTGGTTCCCAAGGACTCCCGGAAATGATGGCTCATCAAAGGGCAATCCCAAGGAGGGCACACAGCCTCTTTTCATAACTGCGACTTTTTACCGGTCATTGCGGTGATTTCTATCTTAATGATCGCGGTCTTTTCCAGTGCTGCTTCGGGAAAATCCCATGAATTTTTACCGGAACCTTTTTCCATTATGATATTCATCAGTTCTTTCTTTTCTGCCATATCTTCGATAAAGCTCGCGTTTCCATACCCAATGATGCAATAATACT
>DNPP01000383.1:2780-9098 GCA_003501365.1 Bacillota bacterium | reverse complement strand
TGGTTATTGAAGCAGCCCGGGCTGCCCAAGACGGAATACGGTTTGAGCAGATCGTAGGACTAATTCATGACCTGAGCGAGCGAGTTCGTCTGTTCGTAGCGCTGGATACCTTGGAATTTTTACAAAGGGGCGGCCGGGCCAGCAGACTTCAGAGCTTTTTAAGTTCGGTTCTGCAAATCAAACTTTTAATTAAATTACTCCATGGCGAAGTGGCGATGGTTGCCAAGGTGCGTAGCCGTCAACAATCGATTCGGGTTTTGGTAGAAGAGTTTAAAGCTCAGGTCCCGTTAGACTCCAAAGCCATAATCTCGGTTATTCATACTGCGGCGGAAAATGAAGCGCTAAAACTCAAGGACCTCATTCAAGAGACCTTTTGCAATGCCGAAGTTTTTATTGCTCAAGCCGGTCCGGTTTTAGGTACTCATGTGGGCCCTGGAGCATTGGCTTTGGTTAGTGTACCGAGGATGTAGCCAAACAAAAACAGATTATCTGGATAGAATAATATTCCTTGTCAAAATTTGGTTAATAGGTATTGTTCAAATTTTGAAGGTGGAGTATTATATTTATTGCCAGAACATATGTTTGTAATTTTGGTTTCGATGATTATAAGATTATAAATAATTTATTCGGCATTGGACATCAAGAAGGAAATTGTAAAAATAAATAGAATTATACAATTATTCTAATTATGGTACTTGCTAAACTTTTAAAGCAGAACGATGAGTTTGGTATTCAACGGCAATCGTAAAGTCTTGCAGATTTTACTATCGGAAATAGCGTAAAAAGTGGTGTGGTAAGTTTAATAAAAAAATGACACCGTTGTCAATAATAAGGGCGGAATAAGATGGGTAATTGTCGAAAAAGTATTTTTTTCAAGGAGCAGTTGAAATTAAAGCCGCTCCAAAGAATGGATAACTTATCAAGGAAGGCCTTTTGTTTTTTTAATAAATTTTCCATCCGAAATCAGATTATTTTTTTCTTTTTAGTGGTTTCTTTAATACCGATTATCATCATAGGCGTCATCTCATATAGCGATTCAAAAGAAGCCATTATCATGAAGAATAGTAAATACTCTCAAAATGAACTTTCTCAAACCATTCAAAACCTGGAGATGAAACTGCAAGGGATCGAAAGTATCTCTATGCAATTTGTGAGTAATACCGAGAATAATAAGTTGTTGCGGGACTTCTGTAACGTCGAGGCGAGAAATGAATCCAGCCGACAACAAGACACCAGAGTTCTTCTTCAATCGGTAGCTTTTAATTATAAAGACGATTATGCGATTTCATTTGTATCTCTCCATGATACGGTAAAACATATTGAAAGCAGCCCGTTACCTCGAGCCTTTTTTGAAAACAACCAACGGAAATTTTTTAAACAGGTTATAGCCGGAAACGGCCGTGTTATTTGGTCTTTATATTCAGTACCCAATAAAAACAATCTCATTGTCATGGGGCGCATCATTAAGGACACATTAAACGGCGATCAGTTAGGGATTTTATTTATATTTGTCAATGAAAAGACTATCAGCGATGTGATCAATCCAAATGCCGATACAGATAAGAATGACAATTATAGTATAATT
Organism: Bacillota bacterium; assembly: GCA_003501365.1. GTDB lineage: Bacteria > Bacillota > UBA4882 > UBA8346 > UBA8346 > UBA8346. Next base: position 7,513 of record DNPP01000383.1, on the reverse strand, counting down.
ATTGACGAAAATGGAACCATTATTTCAAATCTAATAAAGGATAACATCGGTAAAAACATCTTTAAATTGCTTAATCATCCTCAAAAGATTCGTTCTTCACTAGAAAATCAACAATCTAAAAACAGCTATTTCGATAAAATAAACAATCAGGAAGTAATGTTAACTGGTAAAGCAATGGATGAACGTAATTGGTATGTATTAAGCGTGGTAAAGACTTCTTATCTTTATGAGGAGATCCGAACCCTTGGTTGGAAAATATTTATCATTGGGATAGTATTTGCGATGTTTGCGGTTTTTATATCGATTGCGATTGCCATAAATATTTCGAATCCCTTAAACCAAGTTGTTTATGCAATGAAACGAGTCGAACGTGGCGATTTTACAGTGAGAGCAAACGTTAATCGTAAAGATGAGTTAGGATTTTTAGGAGCTGCATTTGATCGTATGATTGACAAGATTGGTCATCTGCTCCATGAAACAAAAGAAGCAATGAATGCAGTCCTTGGCCATAGTAAAGCTTTGGAGGAGAGTTCATATCAGTCGGCTAAAACAGCCTTAACGATAGCGGCAACTATGGAACAAATTAGTAAGGGGACTATGGAACAAACCGTTGAGACTGAAAAATCATCGACTACAATGAATGATTTGGCCAAACAAATCGAAAGTATGTTTTTAAAAGCAAATGAAGTTGAACAGATATCGGGGTTTGCCCGTGAATTAAGCCTAAAATCAAATGATGCCGTTGAGCAATTAATTGCCAAGAACCAAGAAACCGATCAAATTACCGAGGCAATTATAAAAGATATTTTTGATTTGAATAATAGCGCCGCTGAAATACGAGAAATTACCGAAACGATTACCAATATCGCCGAACAAACTAATTTACTGGGCTTAAATGCGTCAATTGAAGCAGCAAGAGCCGGTGAAATGGGTCAGGGTTTTGCAGTAGTCTCGGAAGAAGTAAATAAACTTGCTATTCAATCACGCAATGCGGCAAAAACCATCAACAGTATTTTACATAATATCGAGATCAAAACCGCCAATTCCAGTAATACCGTAGAACAAGCACACCAAATTTTCGGAGAACAGCGACTGGCAGTTAAATCGGCTCAAATAGCTTTTACTAATATTACTGCAGCCACCAGCGATATTATATCCCAGATAGCTTTTGTGAATCAAATTATTCATGATATAAACAATAATAAGGAACATGCCAGCCAATCCATTATGAATATTAGTACAATCTCCGAACAGACAGCAGTATCAGCTCAAGAAGTATCAGCCTCTTCCGAAGAGCAAACCACTATGGCCGAAAAAGTCCGCATGCTTGCTAAGGAGTTACATCAAAAAGCCGAAGCAATGGCAGAGATTATCGCCAAATTTCAGATATAAGGTTCCACCGGATACCGACTGGTGTATTTCGTGATTGTTATTTTTTGAAGTACAGGATTTGAATACCATACCAAGAATGCTTTCGATTGAACTCAGGATAAAGAGGCAACGTGGTATTTTATTTTTCCCGAAATAAAAGGTAATTTAAAACAAACAATCGAAGTATTATATGAAGACAAATGAAGGGAAGGAATGAAACCCCATGAATTTTAACCGTGAAGATCACCCCCACCGCCGTCGCAATCCGCTGACCGGAGCCTGGGTTTTGGTATCGCCTCACCGGACCAAGCGTCCTTGGACAGGTCAGATTGAAAAACCCATCCCTGACACCAAACCGGAATATGACCCCGGTTGCTATCTCTGTCCCGGTAATAATCGGGCCGGTGGAGTTAAAAACCCTACCTATACCGGTACATTCTCTTTTATTAATGATTTCTCGGCTCTGCTTTCCGATACTCCGCCCGGCAGGGATGATGATTTCTTCTACCAGACTGAAAGTGTACGGGGAATGTGTAAGGTACTGATTTTTTCTCCGTCACATCGCTTAACTCTGCCCCAGATGGGGCCGGAGGATCTTCTGAAGGTCGCTGAGATGTGGCAGAAAGAATATAAAGAAATCAGCGTCTTACCGGATATCAATTATATCCAAATATTTGAGAACAAGGGAGCCATGATGGGGTGCAGCAATCCTCATCCGCACGGACAGATTTGGGCTTCCCAAAGCATCCCGGATGAAATACTCAAAAAATGTGAAACTCAGGCAGAATATCTAAAAGCCCATGGCCGTCCGTTATTATTGGATTATGTGGAAAAAGAGCTGGAGAAGAAAGAACGGATTGTTTATGTAAATGACAGCTTTGTAGTATTAGTCCCTTACTGGGCGGTTTGGCCTTATGAAGCAATGATCGTGCCTCGTAAACAACTGATGTCCATGGCCGATTTCTCTCCGGCCGACCTGAAGTTTTTAATGGATGCGGTCCGGATATTAACCATTAAATATGACAATTTATTTGAGACTTCGTTCCCGTATTCGGCGGGAATGCATCAGTCACCTTGCGATGGGAAAGAACATCCCGGATTTACCTGGCATATGCTTTTCTATCCGCCCTTATTAAGAAGCGCGACCATTAAGAAATTTATGGTGGGTTATGAACTCTTGGCAGGGCCCCAACGGGATATTACTCCGGAGGCCAGTGCTGCTAAGCTAAGAGAACTCTCCGATCGCCATTACCTTCATTTGTAAAAGCAATCGGGCTGTCGCAAAAATAAATTTGAGGTTTAAAGTACTTACAGCAGCCCCTTTTATTTAGAATAAATGGGGCTGCTTTATTGCATACTGATATCCAAACACAAGATAAATTTCTTGACACAACAATGAGTGTTGTTGAATACGGCGGAAATCGTAACGCAGAAATTACCTGAGGCCATGGAAATATAAGAATCGCTGACATATTGAGGTAATCCGGTATGAAGTAATAAGTAATAATCCTTTAACGATTGATCAGCGCCTTTTTGGGCCGGGCTAAAGATAGCTGTATTTTGTCTGGCATAGTGTTGACTACCGGAGATAGTATTACTGATTTGAATGCCGGAGTCGTTTAAAATGTAAATACATTCAACATTGGAGTAATCTTTAATTAATTCGGTTAGTTTTGAATCGAAGTTAGATGGTGAGACCGTTGCTAAATGACCAATCAAATGATTAATCATTGCATCATAGCGTTCATTACGAAGTTTTTGGTCTTCAATTTTCGACATGATCTTTCTTTTAAATCGATTGGCAGTACGGGTAATTAGGAGTTCAAACTGTTGTTTAATATCACCGGCCATAACAGCCGGTTTGGCAAAATAATAACCTTGTAACATATCAACACCCAATTCATGGGCTAAGATGGCCTCTTCTTCCCGCTCAATACCCTCGGCTACCACTAAAGCACCTAAATTATGGGACAATCCTACCAGGGATTGAAACATTTCCTGTTTGTAATGCTCCTGATCTAAAAAACTCACCAAAGAATGATCGATTTTCAAAATATCAGGCTTGATCAGTGAAATACGCTCCAGGTTGGAATACCCGGAACCAAAATCGTCCAAAGCGATTAAAAAGCCGTAATTTTTATATAGCCCCACGAACCTAGCCAAGGACTGGATGTCGTTGACTTCGGATTCAACAATTTCGATCATAATATTATCAGGGACCAAATTTAACTCAGTCACTTGATTGAATAAAAAATTCGAACCCACCACGCCTTGATCAACGATTGATGTTTTTAAGTTAATGGCCAACAACAAATCTTGGTGTTCCGGTAAGGTTTTGAAATTTTCCAATGCTTTTTGACGGCATAATCGATCAAGTTCTACCGTTAGCAGCTTTTTTTCAGCCATTTCAAATAAAAGGGTAGGAGGGATTAATTCGCCGCTCTCGGGATCAATACCACGGCTTAAAGCCTCCAGACCGACTAAGGCTTTTTGCTTAATCGAAATCAAGGGTTGAAAATGGGTAATAATACTTTTTTGTTTGATAATTTCTACGATATTATGATTTTGATGTGGCATTAAATTACCTGATATTCCAGCATGCAACAAATATTTATATTTTCAATCCTAACTCAATCCTAACATAAAGCTAACTGAATTACTAGTTTAAGATGGGAAAAATGCCTAAACAATTATTTATTATTTATCAAGAAAAGCAGAACTTTTATCAAAATATTACGTTATAAATTTTGGAACATTGCTTCTTCAGTGATAAGGAGTGAATTTATGAAGCATCTGGGAATCGTCAGGACTGTGTTTGAAGTTGCTCTGCTTATTACGGTGGTGATTTTGGCAACGCACCAAATTACGATTAAACCGGCCAGTCATTCTTGGTATCAAAATGTGGTGCACTCGGTGCCAACCCGGGAGAAGGTGGTGGCCTTAACTTACGACGACGGCCCTCATCCGGTTTATACCCGACAAATACTGGACATCTTAGACCATTACCATGTCAAAGCGACTTTTTTCATGATCGGTAAACTGATGGACAAGTATCCGGATATTGTTAAGGATGTGTTGAATCGGGGACATGTGATTGCTAATCATACCTATACCCATCCCAGTAATATTGAGGCTAATACTTCGGCGCAGGTGATCCGGGAATTGGAAGGCTGTGAACAAGTCGTGGAGCGGATGACCGGCAAGCGGGCCTATTTTTTCCGGCCGCCTCGCGGTTTGATTGACAGTACTGTTTTTTCAATAGCTCAGGACGAAGGATATCAGACGATCCTTTGGACCGTCTGCGCCGACCATCACGATGCCCCTACTCCCGAACTGATGGCGGAGAGGGTGTTGCGTTACAG
>DNPP01000383.1:1285-2454 GCA_003501365.1 Bacillota bacterium | reverse complement strand
GCAACGCCGATCATTATCGAGCGACTGAAGAAACAAGGGTACCGGTTTGTGACGATTCCGGAACTATTGAAAATAGGGGCGCAGAAAACAGTTTGTCGATAATTACTTGCGGGTATTTTCAACATCGTCGAGCCATTTCTGCCGGATAGTAAAGGGCTGATATTGATCGATATAAGCGAGAGCTTCTCCGGCGGTATCCACAACTTGATAAAGGCGGCGACACTCCGGTTTGGCAAATTTTTCGTCAATAATCTGGTCAAACATGGCCAACAGATTTTTGTAAAAACCGTTGCTATTGATCAGAACGACCGCTTTGTTGTGATAACCCAATTGTTTGAGGGTAATAATCTCCATGATTTCTTCCAGGGTCCCATAGCCTCCGGGCAAAGCGATAAAGGCGTGGGACCTGGTATCCATTGCCGCTTTGCGCTCTCTCATCCCTTCGGTTACAATCAGTTCATCACAGCTTTCATAGACTACGCCTTGGATATTTAAGGCTTTGGGGATAACCCCAATGACTTTACCACCGCATTCGTGAACAGCCTTGGCGGAAGCCCCCATTAATCCGAGCAGCCCGCCGCCATAGAGCATGGTATCACCTTGAATAGCGATCTGACGGCCTAGTTCCCTGGCTGTATCAAAATATACCTTATCAATCGTGCAACTGGATGATGAGTAGACACAAATAATTTTATTCATTTTAGGGATGTGCTTCCCGATAAAACGGTAAGACACTTCTACCTCCTGCAGTTTTTTTCTGAAAACCCTTTTAAGAGAGTTTATAATAATCTGCAATAATATACAAGGATTATTATTCATATTCCTGGATCAGCTTTTCAACATTCGGAATACCGGTCAATTTACCGTCGGTTAGCATTGAAAGGGGACCATGACCGCCACAGACGATACAAGGTTTTTGATTCCGGTTTTCGATAGTTTTTATCATTTCAATGATGGCTTTTCGCATTAAAGTGGCTTTTTTCGAATCGATATTAACACTGCGCATCAGATAGGGCGCGAGCAAATTAAACTCGGAGCGTTCCGGGGAAAATCCGCTGATATTTACCAGGTTATCTCCGGTGAAAACGATTCCGCGCTCTTGACAAATAAACACCATCTCGCCGTATAGATGGCCCCCGCTTCCTTCCCAAACTTCGAATTTCAGGTCG
>DNPP01000383.1:0-951 GCA_003501365.1 Bacillota bacterium | reverse complement strand
CGAATTGAGCGGGATCGGGTGGAGTGTATCCGGAGATAATTCGGCTCAATTTGCTATAGCCCAACCCCAAGCTATTGTTTTCGCGGTAATCGGGAATTCCCTGATATTGCCGTTGCAAACTATCGGCGCTCTTTTGATTCAGACCGATTTTCACAGTGCTAAGCTTTGATAACAGGCCACAGTGATCGACATCGGCATGGCTGATAAAAATTTTTTTAATCCGGCGCTTCCAGTCGGGAAATATTCGGTCGAAAACCCCAAACATTTCAGTGGCATAGATGGCATAACCGGTGTCGATCAGGATCAGTTCTTCCTTGGTATCGAAAACATAAATATTGCTGCCGCAAGGAGGCTGGATGTTATAAAGTGTAACCGTATTGCTAAAAGTTATCTTTTCAATGTCGGCCTTAAAATTTCCCGCTTGATGCTTGCTGATAAAATAGGCAAACCTGCGGATATAATCAAAGACTTTATCAGGGCTTTCACCTTTTTCCTGCAGCATTTGCAAGATTCGATTGGACTCGGAGATGAACTCCATCGTTTTATCGGTGCTTAAGCCCAGACATTTCTGCATTTCATTGGCCAACCGGATATAAAAAATGGTATTGTCCAGGTTTTTTTCAAAGTCATCGTAATCAGTAATATTAATTTGGTATATTTCGCTGATCTCATCCAGCAACATTTTGATGATTTGAGGGTTTTCAATCAGCAGTCCCATTTTGAAACGTTGAAAGGGACTATCATTAGAGCTGGAGTTGATATATGAAATATTGATATCATAGCGGTCAAGTACTTTAAGCACCGGCAGAACGGCTCCCGGCCGGTCGGGAATCTTAATCTCCACCACAATAACCCGGGTCTCGGAAATACTCCGTTTAAGGTATCCCACACTTTCCAATTGTTGAGCGATTTCGGAAAGATTTTGATCATCCGCCTCAACATCGATAAATA
>DNPP01000436.1 GCA_003501365.1 Bacillota bacterium | reverse complement strand
TATGTCATTGCCAATTTCGAAAAGTTAACAATTGAAGAAAAACAACATTATCAGGCATGCTATTGTGGTCTGTGCAAGGCACTAAAAAATCAGTGCGGCGCAATAAGCCGTATTACCCTTACTTACGACATGACGTTTCTCGTTTTATTCCTTACCGCGCTCTATAAACCCAACACCGCAATAAAGTCCGGGCGATGCTTAACTCATCCTTTTAAGCCACGCCAATATTGGAAAAATGAAATCACCGACTATGCCGCCGATATGAATCTCCTGCTCGCCTATTATAATCTGCTGGACAATTGGATCGATGATCGAAAGGTCCTGTCGCTGTGGAAAGCCAAACTATTTCAAAAACAATACCAACGGATCGCAGTGCAATATCCAAAACAATACGCGGTAATCGATAACTGTTTAAACGAACTATCCGAGCTTGAAAAATCCGGGGAATTAAACCCGGATATCTCCGCCGATTGCTTTGGAAGACTAATGGGCGAAATCTTTGTCTGGCAGGAAGACGAATCTGCAAAAAAATTACGCGCCTTTGGCAAAGCGTTGGGTAAGTTCATTTATATCTTGGATGCCTGCCTTGATTTAAAAGACGACATTAAGAAAGAACGCTATAATCCTTTAGTCGCGATTTCATCTGCAAATTTCAAGGATATTTTGAATCTGCTGATGGGCGAGTGCATAGAAAAGTATAAACTCCTACCTATTTTGCAAGATAAAAATCTAATTGATAATATCCTTTATTCCGGCATTTGGACAAGGTATGAAGTCGAAAAAAGAAAACAAACAAAGGAGCCCCTAAGTGATAATCAGCGACCCTTATAAAGTACTTGGCCTTTCTCCAACTGCTTCCAATGAGGAAATTACCAAGGCCTACCGCAAACTGGCCAAAAAATACCACCCGGATTTAAATCATGGTAACGCAGAAGCCGCCAAAAAAATGAGCGAAATTAACGCCGCCTATGATCAGATTAAGAGCGGCAATGTTTACCGGACAAGCAGTGATGGAGGTTACAGTAACCAAGACGCCGGTGAAGAAATGCATACCCCATTTGGAGGCTTCGACCCGTTTGGGGATTTTAACTCTTTCAATAGTCAAAGCGCTGAAAATCCCCAATTTGATCCGGTTATCTCCTATCTGCGCGCAGGATACTATGGGGAAGCTCTTTATGTCTTGTCCGCCATCACTGACAGAAATGCCCCATGGTACTATTACAGTGCAATTGCCCACGCCTCTATCGGCAATATTATCATTGCGTTAGGCCATTCAAAAACAGCCATTCAGATGGAGCCGCACAATCTGGAATATCAGCGTCTCTATAATATCATTCAAAACAGCGGACGCATGTATCAACAGCAAAGTCAAAGTTTTGGAATGCCAACCGTCACTTTAAATCGGATTTGCCTGGCACTTTGCCTTACCAATTTGTGCTGCATATTTTGCGGACGACAGTGTTAAGCAAACTTATACGTAAATCCGCGAAGAAACCGTAAACCATCGAAGCGGCTCCTTAAACCTCGATCCGGCAAGTAAGTGACAATTTTTCTGCAATGGTGCAGAAAAATTGGCCGGATCGGGTTCATTGTTTGAATCCAGCAAGTCTAAATGCGACTGAGGTTTTTGGGGTTACTTGCCGGATTCAAGTTAAATCTAAAAAAAATCAGGAGGAATACCCATGAACTGGTTCAAAAAATTCATGATGGGAAGATATGGCGGGGACCAGCTTTCTGTCGTCTTGATCCTTTTATCGGCTATTTTAACCCTAACGGCTGACTTCGCTAAAGTTCCGCTATTAGCATTGATTGGCTATGTTCCACTTGGCATTGCGCTTTTTAGAATGCTATCAAAAAATACCTCGAAACGGGGTATGGAAAATTATAAATTTGCCATTTTCATTAGCCCTGTTTATTCATGGTTCCATAAAACCGGGGAACGTTTGGGAAATGTCAAAACCCACCGCTATTTTACTTGCCCGAACTGCAAGCAGAGCTTAAGAGTACCAAGGGGTAAAGGAAAAATCACGATTACTTGTCCGAAATGTAAAACGGAATTTAAAGGACAATCATAAGACTTCCTTTGAGCTGAGACTTATCCGTTATGCCCGCTTACCGCCACATTCAACAACTGGATGGTCTGCGGGCCGCAAAAATTGTTCTCCTTTTGCAATTCCTGCGAGAGATAAAGCTCGGCCTGCACTTCTTTGATATTACCGGAAATCGACCCTCCGGTTATAAAAATAGTGTCTTTGCCGTCAAAATAACGGCCCAACCTGATTTCACCACCAAAATTACCGTTCAGGGGGTCCATCTGGAAATCCGAAAAAGCCAGTAATTCTAGAAAAGGCTGCCGTTTCATCTCTTGAATGGATTTGCTGCCCCCACTAAATACCATATTGCGAATATTTCCGGTCGGGGTCACCCCCAGATAGTGACAATATTGGGTATTGCCCCAATAATTCAAAAGTTTACCCTGCCTGATAACATCAAGACTGTCAACCGGCAATCCATCCTCATCAAAAGGAGTACTGGTTGTGGAATTTTCCATAAAAGGGTCCAACTTCATACTGATTAAATCACCTTTAGGATCGTTATCCACCCCTTGAACATTTTCATTCAGTTTCAAGGTAGAGGTTTGCTCATAAACACTTTGAGCAGCCGACTGGGTGAAATAGTATTGCAGAAAATCACGAACCGGCTCGCCGGTGAGTAATATCATATGACGGTTCAAAGACGGAGTTGGAGCGGCCAGGGCTTTTTCTTTGCTCAACTCCAACATTTCATGGAGAACTTGGGTAAATTGTCCAGCCTGGAAAGTTGCAAAGTGAAGGTCTTTATACAATTCAACTTCTTCACCGCTTTCCCGCCAGTTGGTTATCAGTTCCAGCTCACCCCGGTAATGCTCCTTCTGCAAATCAACCCCTTCCGAATTGATGATCCGGGTGTTGATTTTGTTGAGAAACAATTCTGCCGAATTGATTCCACCCCGCTCCAGGGTGTCCGCTTCGAAGACAGCCGCTGTTAATCGGGGAATCCAGTCCGCCAGAGGAGCTTCTGCAAAACTGCTTACCGGAACTTGATTTCTAACCGGCTTTCTCTCCACCAAGGGATAATACTTGTTTTTCACAAAATCTGCTGCATAAGCCGCTTGATTGATTACGGTCCGAACTTCATCCTTGCTCATGGTGGGATGAATCTGAATCGTGGATGAACCGCGGTAATCATTGCCATTGGCTGAAAAGTCTTTATATATCGTTGCCTGAAAATAATGAACCTTTTTGCTGCGGTTCATATCCAACTCTTTTTTGATAAAAAACAATTCGATAGAATCGGTCATTTGCTCAATCACTTTATAAATCTTAATCTCCGGAATCCCAGTCAATATCCTTTGAAGTTGTTCAATGGTAAGCATAAACCGTCACGCTCCCGATTTAAAATATAATTTCAGTTAAACCATCTTTACCCTAATCGAACCCTGGTTTTAATATAGGGTCCGCCGTCGGAGACTTTCACAAATTCTTTATGCCCTTTGCCGCAAGCTCCGGAACCGAATAGTTCAGTTTTTTCCGAAACCATCGTCACTGCGGAGAGTACATCCGGTACATAGCCGGTCATAATCACCGGCGAAACCAGATTCCCAGTCAGCTTTCCATCCCGGATCTCTTCCCCTTGCAAGATCATGCATTGGATTCCCCAATTTTTGGGGTCTTCCATCCCGCTCATCATGCCCTCCAGGAGGTAGCCATGTTGAATCGAGGCTACCATTTCCGGAAGAGTGTCCTGACCCGGACTAAAGAAGGTATTCGTCATCCGGGCATAAGCTTTGCGTTCAAAAGATTCCCGTTTTCCATTGCCGGTAGATTCCGTACCGAGTCGCAAGGCAGAGAGTTGATCGGAAATGCCGGCTTTCAAAATCCCTTGGTCTAAAACTACAGTATCCCTGGCTAAAACGCCTTCATCATCAAACAGATAAGAGGAAACCTGATGGGCAGCGGCAGCGCCGTCATGCATGGTTACAAATCTAGACCCGACTGGTTTTCCCAAATAATCCTGGGCTTTGGCACGGTTCTTGATAAACATATCCAATTCGACACCATGTCCAAAGGCTTCATGAGCGATTAGGCCTGAAACCTCAGGCGAGCAAATCACATCATATTCACCGGGAGTAACTGCTTTCGCATCCAATAGTTTTTCGGCCTGAGTTACCGTTTTGGCAAGGGTCGAGTCCATTTCATCCAACAATTCCGGTCCTTTAAGGCCGGAAAAACTGCCGTAACAGTAACGGGTATTTCCTTCCCGCCGTACAATCGGAATCAAGTATCCTTGACTCCAAATATAACTCTGTTCAAGGTGCTTGGCAGTTGAGATAAATATCTTGGATACCTGGACTTCCTCATAGCGGACCCGAAAGTCCACCAACCATTTGGAAAGGGCAAAGCCCTTTTGATGGAGGGCAGTCATTCGGGTTACTTTTTCTTCCGCACTCACCTGCTGCGGCAACTTTTGGACTTCTCCGTAAAAACTTTTCTCGACTGGTTCCTCTTCGATTAGGGGATAGCTGGCAACTTTGATTCCCTGAAGCCCCGGTTTTAAGGGAACTTGAACGCGGGAGCGAATCTCCTGAATAAAATCCTCCAAATTCTGAGCAGGGATTTCATTAAAGGAAAACTCGGAATACAGTGAATCATGGTAAACCCGGAGTACAAAGCCGCGTTCGGTCCAACGCGACTCGCCAATATAAATACTGACTTTTTGAACCAGGTATTGTTTTCCCAAGCTGTCGATGCCTAACACCGAAACGTAGGGAAATTCCCGGGATAATTCCGTCACTAAACGGCGTAGGTTTTCGGCTTGAGACGTAAGGAAGGGCGACATGGCGACTTTCATTGAAATCCTCCATTCAGTTATTGGGTACACTTTGAGTCTTCCTATGTAAAATATGAGATTTGCCAAAGTATATACTAAAGAATACCATCCCGATCAGAAATTTTAGTTTCCTTATCTTCCAATAAACGAAGCAATCCCGAATAAAACGATGCTAATCCCTGCAGCGATTAATGTCGGCTTGAGCTTTAAACGGGCATACGCCATCACATCCAAATTTAAAATGGTACACAACGTCACCGTATTGTCGCTAAGCGGAGAAGCGAAAGCGCCAAAAGTTCCGCTGGAAAATACCGCTCCAATGGCTAATAAAATATTGGCCTCCGACTGTTGGGCTAAAGCAACCCCCAAAGGCATCAGTAAACCCCAGGTACCCCAGGATGAACCGATAAAATAGGATATAAACCCGCCCAAAATGAACAAAGCCGGTGCTATAAAAGCATGGGGAATCAAACCGGCCACGTGGGATGCGATATATTTGGAAAAGCCCAAATCCTCCGCAATGGCCGAAAGTGCCCAAATGAGCGCTAACATAATGATAACTGAAACTAATTCGTTGCCGCCCCTCACAAAATGAGTTACCAACTTAGCCATGGGAAAACCCTGTAGTAAAAAAAAGAGTAACGAAAGAATTAAAGTTATAAAAACCGCTTCCAGCATCACCCCAAGGGCGTCTGCTTTTAGAAAAGCTTCAAAAAACCCGACAGCCTGCCTGTGACCGTCCCACCAGCTTAAAAACAAAGTGCTGATTAAAACCATTATTAAAGGAATGATTAAATTCCATGGCTTTACGGGCGTATCTTTTTCATAAGCCCGGAAACACTCCTCCAGTAATTCTTCCTCACCTTGCTGTAAATTAGGATTCTGACCGCTTCTACCATCTACCCCCGGGCCGAAATCCTTAAAAAAACTATAGTATAGCCCAACGATTAAAATGGTCACGGCAAAAAAATTAAAGGGAATACTTTGAATATAAACCCTATAAGGCGCGTCGGTTATCCCTGCCTGTTGCAGCGAGGTAGCGATCACCGATACCATATAACCGACAAAGGCAGTGGCTATAGGGACCAATACCACCACCGGATTGGAGGTGGCCTCAATCACAAAACCAATTTGTTGGGCGGATATTTGCAGCCTTTGCCGCAAAACTTTCATAATCGGAGCTACGGTCACGATGCGAAAATCGGGATCGGAAAAGGTTCCCATCGTAGTGAACCAGGTTAAAAGCATCGCCGCCCGTTTGGTTTTCACGATATTTCTTACGAGATGGACAAAACCTTTGATTCCGCCGGTCATCTTGGTTAAACTGATAATTCCGGCAAATATGTAAAGAAAGATTATAATGCGGATATTATTGGACTTTACCAGATTGGCAACAATGGCGGAAATCATGGTTTGGATCCCACCGAGGATATTGGAATTTTTCAAAAAGCTAGCCAAAATCAATCCGGCAAAAAGTCCCGGTTGAACCTGACGGGTGATGATTGAAACCGGGATAACGACTAAAAAAGGTAACAAAGAAATCCAAGAACCCTCTATCATTAACACCTACCTGGAAAGTATTTTCAACCCGAATTCTAGGTAGAGCAGCCACTCTGACAAATGACAAATTCTTCACTTCATTGCTTAGTCAAAGCCAGGGTGGATGACTACTCTGGATTAATTATTCTCCCCCCAAAAAGGTGCGATTTATGTTTTTATTGAAATCAAGAGAAACTCATTTTAAAATTGCTATCAACCCGACCCAACCATCCTCGGTAATATACTTACTCAGCCTAAAGCCATTTTGTTCTAAAGCGCTGCTCACTTCTGAAAAACGCTCTTCAATGATTCCCGAGGCCAAGAATAAGCCACCCGGTTCCAACACTTTTGAAAGGCTGGGAATAACTTGTAAAATTGCATTGGTGATGATATTAGCGACCACCAAATTAAATTTTACCGGCAGAGGCCGTTCCAATAAGTCACTCTCATAGACCTGGATTTGTTCCTGGGCTTGATTGCGGACAAAATTCTCTTTGGCAACCCGTACCGCCAACGGATCAATATCGGTGGCCACGATTCGGGAGGCTCCCAATTTGGCGGCTGCTAACGCAAGAATACCGGAACCGGTCCCCAGGTCAAGCAATATTGTTTCTCCATTCACAACTTCCGGTAATAGGGTGAGACAGAGCCGAGTGGTTGGGTGGGTGCCGGTCCCAAAGGCCATGCCGGGATCAAGCTCGATGACCAACTCACCCGGGACAGCTGTGTATTCTTCCCAGCTTGGCTTAATAACGATTCTTCCAATATGTTCCGGCTTAAAATAAGACTTCCATGCTTCGGCCCAATCTTCTTCCTGAACCTGCTTTAACTCAAAAACCGGCGGATGGCCCAAAATTTGGCCAATCTTATCCTTTAGGCGCTCAAGTCGTTCTC